>CAYJLT010000089.1:0-6898 GCA_964371295.1 uncultured Treponemataceae bacterium | reverse complement strand
AGCCGTCTTCTGGCAAGGATGATGTTTGAGGGCGCTCTATAATTGCTTCAAGTTTAGCATTTTTTGATGAGCAAATAATGCTTGCAGTTGCAGCATCAGAAAAAATAGGAGCTGTTCCAATTTCACCTTCTTCTAATTGAGGAGTGAGAACTTCTGCCGTTATTAGGAGTACCCTTGCATGTGGTTTTGCATGTATAAAGTCCCATGCCATTTGTAATCCGTAAATATAGCCAGAGCAAGCTGCGCTAAAGTCAAACGCCGTTGCAGTACTCATTTTACCTTCATTTTGAGAAAGCTTATGTAGAATCATACATGCATTAGATGGACTAATATTTACAGGAGATCCTGTTGCACATATAATTGAATCTATGTCAGTTATTGAAAGGTTTAATTTTTTCAAAAGATTTTTTGCGGCAGTAAAACCGAGTGTAACAGCATCCTCGCCATCTTTTACCCAGTAGCGCTCTTTAATTCCATTTTTCTTTTCTGAACTATCCCAACCATATTTTGCATCTAAGTCGGTTGATAAAACTTTGTTTGCTCCTGTTACATGGGTAAGACCTGCAATACCGATGTCGGCTTTTTCAGTTGTAGTTATACTTTCTGCTTTAGCTGTAATTTTTTTCCAAGTAATAATTGCTTCTTTTACAATTTCTCTTGTAACAGGAGTTGCGGTATCTTGGCTTGCTTCACCTTCTACAGAAAAAAGGTTTTCCCCAACATCTGCACTATCACCTTCCTTTACAAAAAGGTCAACTATTGTTCCTGAAACAGGACTAGCAAATTCGAAGGCAGCCTTGTTTGCTTCCATGTTTGCAATGATGTCACCTTGATTAATGGTATCGCCTTCTTTTACAAGCCATTCTACAACGGTAATAATCTCATCCGAAGGGCTTGTTCCAGAAGCTTTTACAATTGTGTGCTCGCTATCAGCATTTCCACCATCATCCTTCCATTCAAGACTTCCGCCAATCATTTCAACTGCAGTTTCTACAACAGAGCTTACAGAGGGAAGGACTTCGAGTTGGTTTTCATAGTGGAAAGGAACAAAGGTGTCTCCCCTTGAAAGTCGCCTCACTATCGGTTGCTCTAAGTTCTCATTCTTTGAAAAATACTCTGTTACTGTAGATGCAACTTCTGATGCAAAACTACAACTTATATTGTTTTCTTGCACAACAAGAAGTTTTCCAGTCTTTTTTACTGATTCTACTACGCCGTCGATATCCCAAGGAGAAAGAGAAGGAAGGTTTAACACTTCTACGGTTTTTCCAGATTTTTCTATAATCTCGGCTGCAGATGAAAGCAATCCTATTGCATTTCCCCATCCTGCAAGGGTAATATCGCTTCCGCTTGTTACTGTTTTTAGTTTTGTTGGGTTTGCACATGCGGTAACTGATGTTATATCTGTTGCAAGAGCTTTTGCATTTAAGCAGTTTTTAGGATAGAAAAACACTGTTGGTCTATTAGATTCAAATGCGGCGTTTAATAGGTTTGCCGCTTCGGCTGCATTTGATGGCATGAACACATCAATCCCTGGAATTTGTAAAATCATTTGCTCTAGGGTACTTGCATGAAATGGTCCTAATCCTGGACGGTATGCCCCACAGCTTACCATAAAAATGGTTGGACACTGCCATGCCCCATTTGTTCTCCAGTACATGTTTCCAACTTCAGAGAATAGCTGATTCATTGCTGGAGGCATAAAGTCTGCGAATTGAAAAAATCCTACCGGTTTTCCGCCAACTAAGGCTTTCCCAACACTCACGCCCGCAATGGTTGCTTCTGCCAAAGGCGCATTTTGTACTTGGTTAGGGAATGAGGTGCTTAATCCCTTTGTTACACCAAAAACGTCCCCTTTAGGGTCTTCTATATCTTCACCAAAGAGACTTACTCGCTTGTCATTTGCAAGTCTATTTAATAAAACAGCATTTATGGCTTCATTCATGGTAAGTTCGTTTGAAGTAGTGTATTTATCTTTTGTTTTATTATGTAAGCTTATGGTTGTTTTTTCTACTTTGTTAAAGTCTACAGGTGCCTTTGCATCGTGTACAGCTTTAGGCTCAGTCCCCTTAAATGCTGCATCTAAATCTTTTGAAATAATTTCTTCAGCTTCTTTTTTGATGCTATCGAGCTGCTCTTTTGTTGCGCCCATTTCTAAAAGCTGTTTTTCAAGCTTTGGTAAAAGATCGTTATTGTTTGCGGCATGTTCAAGCTCTTCTTTGCTTCTATACACCGTGTGATCATCGGCATTAGTGTGACTTGATAAACGCTCAGTTTTTAAAACTACAATTGCAGGTACTATACCCTCTGTGCCAACGGCACGGCTTCTCATTCTTTCTACAATTGTTGAAAAACTTTCTTGTAAACCATCAAAATTTGTTCCATCTAGGCGTTCAAGGGGAACACCACAAAAGGACTGTTCATCGCCTTGAGCCGTTGAAAAAAAAGTTTTTCCCTTTGTCTTTGTAGAAATCGCATACCCATTGTCTTGTACTACAAACAATACTGGCAGGTGATGCATCATTGCAAAAAGAACGGCTTCGTAAAACTCACCTTCTTGGGTCATTCCATCGCCGAGGCCGCAGTATGCAATTGGTTTTTTTTCAGAATAGTTTTCGCTTCTTTTTAATTCTTGTGCTATACCACAGGCGTGAAGGGCAGAGTTTGTGACAGGCCCTGAAAGGCTAAGCATGTTTAATTCTCTATTATGTAAAAAGGCAGACATTTGCCTTCCTGCAGAATCAGACTCCGCTTTGCAAAACATGGTGCTAAAAAAATCGAAAGGTTTTGCACCTCGAGCAATCATTAAACCTTTGTCGCGGTAGTGGCATGCAAGGTAATCTTCTTTAATAAGTGAAGGATTTAAAGCAATGGTTGCTTCATGGCCTTTAGTTGGCATGTAAAAAAAGGCTTTTCCTTGTTTTACATGGTTTTCTTCTATATCTTCTACTTGTCGAATTGTAATTATAGATTTGTACGCTTCTAAAAGTGATTCTAGCGTTTGTTTCATGGTAACTCCCCGTTTTGTAGCTGAGTGGATTATAGATTTCTCGAGCTACTCTAAGATTAGACACTGATAGTATAAAAAGGTTGCATAAAAAGTGAAAAAAAACAAACAAATTTTGTTTTATTGTCATTTTGACATATTATAATGATTTGTCAGGTAAGTGTCAATGAAGGTGTATCATTTTAATAATTTTTTTATGTTAAAGCTTATTTTCTTTTTGCGTTGGAACAAAATTTTGTGCAATGGTGCGTTTATACCCCTTTGATTTTGCATAAAAGAACCCACAGGTAGAAAATACTATTGCGCCAATAAAATTAACAATCATATCTTTCATGGTGTCATAAAGGCCAATGTCTAGGTATCCACCGAGTCCTAGCGGCTCCCCATGAATGAATATCTCATCTATGTCGTTAACTGATATAACGGTATTTGTTTTGCTAGCATCAAGGGCAACGGAATGAATGCTGTGTATTATAGTGTCCTTTTGCATGTCAGTTAAAAAGAAATAATCCATTGCATATTCAAAGAATTCCCATATAACCGCAACTGTCATTGAAAAGCAAAATGCTGTTAAGGCCATAAATATTGGCGAAAGCTCAAAGGTGAGTTTTTCATTGTTATTTAAAATAACAACTAAAGAAAAACCAACTGCAGCTGCTAAAAAGCCATTTATGGTGTGGAGCATTGTATCCCAACCAGGAATTCTTACATAAAAAGCATTGATCTCCCCTAAAATTTCTGCTGCAAATATAAAACAAAAGATGGTAATTTCTAAGGCTGCGGGTAGCGCAATATTTGACTTTGCTTGAATCCAACTAGGAAAATAAAAAAGAACTAGTGTTAATACACAAAAAAAGACGCTTTCATAGTTGCCCATCAAAAATTGGCGAACCATTGCAAATAGTACAATTGCTCTTAAAATATAAAATACTATAAAAGAACTTTTATGCTCACGAATTTCTTTTCGCATTAAGCTTCGTAATTCTTTAGTCGAAGATTTTTTCTTTTTTTGTGTGCTCATATGGCTTCCTAATCTATAATTTTTTATAAGGTATTATATCATTTGTTTGTACTTTTTTCTTGTAAAACCTGCTTTATTGAGAAAAAAAAAGTAATTCTGCGTGCCTATTTATTGACATTTCTATGATTGCGTATTACAATGTATTACATGAGTACTATTTCACTTAGATTAGATGATGAAGAAAGCAACCTTTTTAAAAGTTATGCAAAACTACATGGTATTTCAATTTCAGAATTGGTTAGGAGTGCTGTGTTAGAACGTATTGAAGATGAATATGATTTAAAGGCATACAAAAAGGCAATGACTGAGTACAAAAAAAATCCTGTTACCTTTACACTTGACGAAGTTGAAAAAGAGTTAGAAATCTCTAAAAACTCTGTTAGTTTCTAGAGATTTCTGACGAGTTTAAGGTGTATCCATTTTTATTTTCACCTTAAACATCGCACTGAAGATTAAAGTGCAGTTCTAAAAACTGAATTTTTTAGAACTGAATAGGTAGGGCTTTAGTATATGTATCGCGTAGTATTAACGGCGAATGCAAAAAAGCAATTAAAAAAAATGGATAGGTTTACTTCTCAGCTTATATTTAATTGGATAAGAAAAAATCTTGAAGGGT
This sequence comes from uncultured Treponemataceae bacterium, assembly GCA_964371295.1. Lineage (GTDB taxonomy): Bacteria > Spirochaetota > Spirochaetia > Treponematales > Treponemataceae > CAYJFX01. Next base: position 2,254 of record CAYJLT010000089.1, on the reverse strand, counting down.
GTACAAACCCTAGGCAACATGGGAAAGGTTTAACAGGCGATAAGGCAGGTGGGTGGCGTTATCGCATTGGGAACTATAGAATTATTGCTGACATTCAAGATAAAAAAATAGTTATACTGATTCTTACCGTAGGGCATCGAAAAGAGGTGTACAAGTAATTTTTTGCTACCACGGAATTCTAAAAAATTAGTAATTGTTAATTATTAATTAATTTGTTATACTATAACCATGAGTACACAATATCAAATAATTCGTTTACAAGAAGAATGCAAAAAAAAGGGGCCACTTTGTACGGGGCTTGATACAGACCCATCGTACCTTCCCCCTGAAGTATTAAAACAATACAATTGTGAAAGCGATGCCGTTTTGGCATATAACTTGGCACTTATTGAAGCTACAAAAGAGTTTTCCGCTTGTTTTAAAGTGCAAGTTGCCTACTATGAAGCAATGGGCTTAGACGGGATGAACTCGTATGCAAAAACGCTAAAAGAGGTGAGAGATGCAAACATCCCTGTTATTGCTGATGTAAAAAGAGGCGATATTGCAGCTACAGCCAGTGCATACGCAAAGGCTCATTTTTCGGGCGATTTTGAAGCAGACATTATAACAATGAATCCCTATATGGGCTTTGATACCTTAGAGCCATTTACAAGCCACGCTTATACAAAAGGAAAGGGAATATTTGTGCTTTTACGTACATCAAACCCTGGAATGACCGACATTGAAAAACTTGACCTTGCCCAAGGTGGCATTGTAATTGATAGAGTTGGGAAAGAGCTAGCTCGTATTAATGAACATTTTACAAAAGAGGCAAAAACTCCTTGCGCCGTAGTTGGGGCAGTTGTTGGTTGCACTGAAGAAAGCGATGCACGTATTATTCGTGACACATACGAAGATATGTTCTTTTTAATTCCAGGCTATGGGGCTCAGGGCGGTGCTGCTCGCATTTGCGCAACCTTACTCGATAAGGCTGGCGGAACGGTAAATAATTCTCGAGGCATCCTATGCGCATGGAAAAAAGATGAAGCTTTGTCGGAAAAACGAGATGCAGGACGTTTAACGCTCGATGATATTGTGCAAGCAGCTGAAAGTGCTGCAAAATCTTCAAAAGAAGACTTATTAAACGCAAAAGAACTTTTAAAAGGGTAGCTTATGTGCACGAATCCATCTATTTTTGCCCTTGCTAAAGTGCAAATATGTGAAAATATTGCAAATGATGTGTTTAAGCTCGTTGTTGCATCGATATGCCCACAGCCAAAGCCGGGTCAGTTTTTTATGCTTAGGGCAAAACCTTCGTCGGTGCTTCTTTGTCGACCAATCAGCGTGTATCGCTCTAGGGATACAGGAAACGGCGTACAAGAGATAGAGTTTTTGATTCTTAAAAAAGGGATGGGGACAACTGAACTTTGCAATTTGCGAAAAGATGATGAAGTTGACTTATTGGGCCCTGTTGGAAATATTTTTGAATCTCCAAAAAGTGGTGAGAATGTGGCGATAATAGGTGGCGGAATAGGCGTTGCCCCTGTTGCAGGTTTTGCTGCCAGTCTTGCTGATAAAAGCTATGACTTTTTTGCAAGCTTTAAAACGGGGAGTTATGGGCTCGAATATGTAAATGCAAAGAATCTAATAATTTCAACCGATGACGGAAGCGTTGGCACAAAAGGGATGTTGCCAACAATTATTAATAGCAGTACACTCAAAGAAAACAAATATGATGTTGTGTATGCCTGTGGGCCTCATCCAATGCTTGCCTATATTCAAAAGACATGTGCCGAAGCCGGTGTTCAATGTTATCTAAGTTTAGAAAGCAATATGGCTTGTGGTGTGGGCGCTTGCCTAGGTTGTACTATTCCAACCAAGGAAGGAAACAAGCGGTGTTGTAAGGATGGTCCTGTGTTTGATGGAGCAATGCTAATATTATAGGAAAGCGTTATTTTTATTGAGGAAATTATGCAAAAAAATATAGATTTGTCTGTAACCATTGCAGGCGTACAATTTCAAAATCCACTTATGGCAGCATCTGGTACTTTTGGCTATGGCTCAGAGTATGATGGCATTATCGATGTAAATGCTTTGGGTGGCATTTGCTCAAAGGGTTTAACCTTAGAAGCAAAAAGTGGAAATGAGGGAGTGCGCCTTATAGAAACACCCGCAGGCCTTATAAATTCTATTGGTCTTGAAAACCCTGGCATACAGCACTTTATTGAACACGAACTTGAAACAATGATGAGTTTTAAACCTGTGACTGTTGTAA
>CAYJLT010000088.1:0-6930 GCA_964371295.1 uncultured Treponemataceae bacterium | reverse complement strand
GATATGGCAGAAATAGCAAAATATGGTGTAATGCAAACTCCAGCATTTGTAATTGACAGTAAGGTTGTATCAGTTGGAAAGCTTGTCACTGTTGATGCAGCGAAAGAATTAATTGCAAGTAATTAATAATTAACAATGAATAATTAAGGTTTTTCTTTGAGAAGAGATTTAAATATCTGTTCAAGAAGATATTAATTATTAAGTATACAAACTGGAGAAAAGAATGGAAAAAATTGATAAAACAGGTATTAGTTTTTTTGAACGATACCTAACTGTTTGGGTACTACTATGTGTGGTAGTTGGTGTATTAATCGGAAATTTTTTGCCGATTATACCTGAAACTTTGGCAAAATTTGAATATGCAAAGGTATCAATTCCAATTGCAATTCTCATTTGGTTAATGATTTATCCAATGATGTTAAAGGTAGATTTTCAGTCAATAAAAAATGTAGGAAATAATCCTAAAGGTCTATTTGTAACATGGGTAACAAACTGGCTTATAAAACCATTTACAATGTTTGGTATTGCATGGCTTTTCTTTTATGTAATTTTTAAGAACCTTATTCCTGCAAACCTAGCACAAGATTATTTGTCAGGTGCGGTTCTTTTAGGTGCTGCTCCTTGTACTGCGATGGTATTTGTTTGGAGTCACTTGACGAAAGGTAATCCTGCATATACTGTTGTACAAGTCGCAACAAATGATCTTATTATTTTAGTGGCATTTACACCAATTGTTGCGCTCCTTTTGGGTGTAGTAGGGGTAACCATTCCTTGGGCAACACTTATATTATCTGTTGTGCTCTTTGTTGTAGTGCCATTAAGTTTAGGTATTTTAACTAGAAGCTATGTAATAAAAAAACATGGTCTTGATTATTTAAACAATACTTTTATTCCAAAGTTTGGAAACATTACAATAATTGGGCTTTTGTTAACTCTCGTAATAATTTTTTCACAACAAGGTGATGTTATTTTAACCAATCCTTTGCACATTGTGTTAATAGCAATTATTCAAACTGTACTGATTTTTGCAATTGCATACTTTTCAAGCAAAGCCTTAAAATTGCCACATGATATAGCGGCACCAGCAGGTATGATTGGCGCTTCAAACTTTTTTGAGCTTTCTGTAGCCGTTGCAATTTCGCTCTTTGGAACAGATAGTCCTGTTGCTCTTGCAACCATTGTTGGTGTTTTAGTCGAAGTGCCTGTAATGTTAATGCTCGTTAAGTTTGCAAATCGGACAAAAGGATGGTTTAAATAATATGGTAAAAGTAGCATTTGTATGTGTACATAATTCATGTAGGAGTCAAATCGCTGAAGCTCTTGGTAAAGAGCTTGCAAGTGATGTTTTTGAAAGTTATTCAGCAGGAACAGAAACAAAGCCTCAGATTAATCAAGATGCTGTTCGCTTACTGAAAGACATATACTCAATTGATATGGAAGCAACTCAAACAAGTAAACTCATTGAGGATATCCCTGCAATTGATATCGTTATAACGATGGGGTGCAATGTAAATTGCCCGTATCTTCCAAGTAAGCACAGAGAAGATTGGGGCTTAGATGACCCAAGCGGAAAAGATGATGATGCATTTAAGCAAACTATAGATACAATCCATGAAAAAATACTAGACTTAAAAGATAGAATTCAAAAGGGCCTAGGAAAATAATTTAGTATTTTCTAGCTAGACTAACATTGAGCTTAGCGTTTATACTTAATTAATACAAAAAATTGGAGCCTTAGTGTATGAAATGTTTAAATACCCGACCCTGTCCATGTCCTAATATGACATGCCAAAACCACGCAATATGCTGTGCCTGTGTGGCACGACACAGAGAAGCTGAAAATTTACCCTTTTGCCTACGTGAAATAGCGGAGCAAAATAAGAAATAGTTTCTACGGAATATCTATAAACTACTACCATTTTCTGAGAATCTATCAAAGACTAATTTCTCTAAATTAATCTTATTGGTTTCATTTGTAATATCAACATTATTACCAGAGCGAAGGTAATATAATATACATTGTATATTTTGTAGCGATCTATTATATATCTTTGAAACAGCTCTTCTATATGCTGCAAGTTGGGCTATATGGTGAGATGGATTTTCAAGGGAGTCAGTTTTATAATCTATGATAACGAGTTTTCCATCATTTTTTTCGTATAGTAGGTCTATCTGTCCTTTTATAATAACTTTTTCTGTTTCATTTTTTTTCAGGAATAGTTTAAAATCATATTCAGTTTTTTGCCACTTTGCTTCGCATGCTTCAATCCCTATAAAAGAAGTGGAAAACTGTTTTACCATGTTTTCAGCAATAGCGCATACAGTCTCAAGCTCTTTTTTATCTAAAACATTATTTAATTCTGGCTTAACTTTTGGTGCTAGTTTTGTAAAAAGTGACTCAGCGTATGCATGGCACAAAGTACCAAAATGTGAATAATTAAATAGCTTTTCATTTTTTCTAGCAATGATTTCATCCAAGGCCTTAATTGAATGCTCCCCTTTATCCAAATTATCACCCTTATGTATATCAATTAATATTGAATCTGTTAAGTGTGATGGGCTACGGTATACGTCTTTTACGATTGGTGTAGTTATAACATTTGCGTTCAGTAGTGGTGCTGTAGCGTGCTCTAAAACATCAGTTACAATTGCTTTTCTATTGTACTTATCTTCTCTTTGTAAATCTTCTCGCGTTTTAGACTTAATTGTGCTAAGTGTAAATGGTGAGTTTTCAACATTAAAGTGTGCAATAATTGGTAGAAGAAAGGCAAACAAGGTTTCATTTTGTACACAGTATTCAAAGGATACTTGTGATAGATTTTTTGTAGTATCCTTTTCTTTAACCTTTTGTAAAAAAACCTCACTAAGAACAGGGTATAAATCTTCATCCTTTAGTAGGCTTAAATCGATGCCAGATTTTTCTAAAGTTTTCCTCAGTTTTGCATTAATTGAAAATGAGCCCGTAATATATACCTTATGCTCTGCTCTTGTCATCGCAACGTAGAGTAGCCTTCGTAACTCCGCTTCTTCTTTTTGCTTTTCTAGAATTTTCCCTGCATTAAAAAAGTAGTTTCGTTGACAATTCTTAATTTCAGGGTGCGATGGAAAATTAATTGAAGGTCCATAATGTGTGTCTATAAAAATAGACTCACTATTTTTTATGCTCCTGCCTTTTGAGGATACTCCTGCAACAAATACTACGGGAAACTCCAAGCCCTTACTCTTATGAATACTCATTAATTGAACAGCTCCAGCACGCTCAAGCGGTATATTTAAATCTTCAAGTCGCTCTGAGTTTTTATCAAGTTCGTACAAGTAGTCAATAAAATAAGCGATGTTATAACCATCTGTGTCAATTTTGCGAGCAATTTCAAATAGGTAGTCGTATATTTCAGAAAATTGCATAACATCTTTATTCCACATTGTTTCATATCGATACCCATCAATGTACCAAAGCTCATGAATAATTTCAGAGCAAGATAATATACCTATTTTTTGCCTTAAATCATTATAGCGCCCTAGCGTCTTGATATATCTATTTTTTGATTCTCCAGACAGGTGTTGTGCTCTTTCTAGACAATAAAGATCTAAGTCATTTTTTTCGATTTCTAATAGGCAGCTTATAGTTTCTTGTTGAGTTAAATTTACAAAGGGTGAGCGAAGCAAGGTTGAAAATGCTTGAGTATCTCTTGGGTACACAAGTAAACGCACAAAGGCTAGTAAATCATTTACTGGTGCGTCTGCAAAAAAATTAGTGATACTTTCTGTTGCATACGGAATGCCAAGTCTTCTTAGATGTTTTTCATAGAGAGGCTGCTTGCTATATGATCTAAAAAGAATTGCAATATCTTTTGGCTTGTACCCTTTATCACATAGATCTACAATTTTCTCTGCAGTGAAAATAGCTAGATTCTCAGCCTCTACAAGGTTTTCTGTTTTACTATCGTTTTCAAGACTATCCTCATCACGAGTACTTTCATATGTGCTAGAGTCTAAGAGACAAATGTGAATGTTTTTTTCTTCTTTACAATCTGTGTCGTTTTTTCGTGAAAAGATTTTTGTATATTCTGCTTCATAGATTGGGAAACTATGGTTTTCTGGCAATTGAAACTCTTGCAAAAATACTGATGGGCTACTTACACTTCGCTTTACCATACAGTTATCATCATAAGCTCCATTTGCTCCCACGTACTCATAACCACCAAAGATGCTATTATATCCTGCAATAATTTGAGGCTTTGAGCGATAATTTGTGCTTAGCTGAAGTGTTTCACGTAAGTCATTTTTTAACTCTCTAAAAATACTAACATCTGCACCTCTAAACTTGTATATAGACTGCTTTTCATCGCCTACAAAAAACAATTTTTCCGGGCAAAGTTCACTTGGGCTAGGCACTGATTTTTCATTTCTCTCTAAATTTTCTGCGAGCAAAAAGAGCATATCTTTTTGCATTGAATTATTGTCTTGGAATTCATCGATCATTATCGCACTTGTTTTTAATTTTTCACTGTATCTAATTTCGGGATTATCTAATAATGTTCTAAGTGCAAGTGAAGAAACATCTGAATATGTAAGTATCCCCGTAGTCCGTTTCCATTCTGTAATTTCATCAATATATTTTTGTAGAGCTGGCAATATATCAAGAGTATGGGAAAAGTATAAAGTATATTGTGCAATAGCTGTTAGAACATCATATGATTCTTTTACAGCATCAATTACTTGTGATATAGCCTTGTATTCTTTTTTTTGTCTATTTAATTTTGTTAAAGCATATATAGCTTCTAGTAAAGGGACTAATTCTTGCCGTAGTTTTTCTGTGTGTATGAGCCTTTTTTCTAAAGTATCGCATTCATCTTTTATTACTGAAAAATATCTTTCTAAGTAAGTCTCATCAATTATGTGTGTATCTATGCAAGCAAAATTCACAGATAGATTTGTGCTTGCAGATTCGAATTCGCTTTTATTACTGAGCACTTTTTCAATATTTTTTTTCCACTTATAAGTAACGGTAGATATTTGCGTGTTAAGAGACTCAAAAAAATTATGTTCGTCGCCTAGGTTAGAAAAATAGAGAGTTGGGTTTACAAATAAATCATCAACAATATCTTCAAATTTACCATTTCCAATAAGAGTAGTAAAGGCAGCATTTTTCCGATACTCTAGCATATAGTCAAGCGCTCTTTTTTTTAAGAATCTTTTTACTTCATCATTATCAATACTAAAATCTGGTCTAATGCCAAAAATTCTTGATGAGCCTCTAAGTATACTTGCTGCAAATGAATCAATTGTTTGAATACGAGCTGTAAAAAAATTTTTTATAGCTTCATCAGCCCGTTGTTTTTGTAACTCTGTAGAATCTTTTGAGCATGCAATTTTTTTAAGAGTGGTGTAGATTCTGTCATACATTTCTGAAGTTGCTTTTTTTGTAAATGTTAGTGTTAGTATGGATTCAACCGTGAATCCATGTTCTATCACTAAGTGTGCATATCTGTAGGCAAGAACCCTTGTTTTTCCAGAGCCTGCCCCTGCTGCTACGACAACATTATTCATTTGAACAACAGCTTTTTGTTGCTCTTCATTTAGGCTATCTTTTATTAATGGGTGTATGTTCATAACGGAGCTCCCGATACGGTGTATGTACTTCTACAGATTTTCTTAAATCCGCATAAAAGACATGTATCAAATTTTACACAATTTCCATTTGGAAGATAACCCCATTTTTTGGGATTAGTAAAAAGGCTAAGCTCATCATCCTGTATTGCATGAACAAACTTTTCGATTGCCAGCATGGTTTCGCTCATTGTGGGTTCAAAAGACGCGCCTACCTCATTTAGTCCTTCTCGGTGTAATTGGTCTATTTTGAATCGAGGAGTAAAAGAATTCCCTTTTTTTAATAAACCAAAAATTGGAGTAGGCTTTTTTCCATTTATACTAAAATAGCTTGCTCCTTGAACAAGGGCTTTACCGTTAAAATAAAATTCCTCATAAATATATGTGTATAATGGTAGTTGGAAGTCTTCCATATTTTGATCTTCTCTTTTAATACATTGTTTACGACTAGGTTTTAAGCCAGTTTTAAAGTCTAGTATAAATTTCCCAGCACTAAACTCTACGGTGTCTGCCCCCTTGCTTTTTGCTACTTTTGTAACACCTGGGTAATCTAGCACACAATCTATTCTACCAACAATTCTGTACTCATCATATTCGACAATAATATCCTTTTCAATCTCACTAACATAACTTCCTGAAAAATAAAGCAAAAACTCAGTAAAAAATTCTAAGATTTTTTGTATATAGGTATCTTCTTTTAATTTAAATACTTCAATACTTAGCTCGCTAATGTTAGTTATGCCACATGAACCAGGAAAATTTTTAACAACATCCCTTGTTTCTTGTATTATATTTTCTTTAAGTTCTATGGGAAGCGAATTGTCATCATTTATGTACAATGCTTTGTTATCAATTTTAAATTTTGTAAGAAGTCTTTTTATTACTTCATGGTTAAATGTTCCCACAAACTCATCATCGAGCAAATTTGATTCTAGCGTAAACTCGCTTACATTTAATACTTTTTTAAATAGCCATTGTACGGGACAGGTATAAAACTCTTTTAATGTAGTTGCACTAACTTGTATTTTACCATTATTAATATACCGACTAAATATTTTCTCTTTTAATTGTATTAAAAAAGTTTTATTATCAAAGATACTGTTACTATATTGAGTCGCTAACCAGTTTTCCAAGCCACTCCGTTGAATTGCATGTACTGCTTGTATGTGTTCATCTTTGTTTAAGAAAAGATTCTTTTCTAGCTGGTATGTGTCAGAGCAATACTTTCTATCATTATTATACTTTTCAAGCTCATCTATAAAAATTTCACTTGATTTTAAAGCATTGTAAGGAATTTCAAATCCCGAAAAACTTTTTTGG
>CAYJLT010000087.1:0-7039 GCA_964371295.1 uncultured Treponemataceae bacterium | reverse complement strand
GACGGCATTGGCGGTGGTGAGTTTACTATTACCTCAAAGGTAAAGCTTTCAAAGTCCCTTCCTGTACCGCTTTCTGTAAGATGAATTGTTGCCGATATTTCATCAATGCCATCCTCTTGGCTATTATCGATCTCTTGCAAAAAACTTTCGAGAAGTGTTAATGTAATGATACTAGGTTCTGTTTGCACAATGGTATAGTCATTATTACCAGGGTCGTTTGTAACGGGGTTAAATGTTTCTTGTATTTCTTCATTCCATTCTACTTCAATGTCTAGTACGTATTCTTGCGGATTTCGCATAGTAAAGCTAATATCCTTGTCCCCGCTGGTTGCAGGTAGATTTGTTTTAGAGTTGGCAATTGGATAATCGCCGTCATAGTTTACTATCTCAATGGCAGCTGAATTTGTATAATAATCTAGGTAAGCAACAATATCTGTTTGAAACATTTCGCATGAAAAAAACAGAAACAAAGTTAAAGACAATATAAATAGCCTTTTCATAATTGTTCTCCAAATATTTTTTTTAAATGAGTAAAACTAAAGGGGGACGCATCTATTATATATCGAAAAACGCAATAACGCAAGCAAAAATTTTTAAAAAAATTACTTGAAAAAGTTTTTGAACTTTACTGTTTTGATTCTTTAGTCAAAGGCTTGTATTTATGTTTATCAACAATGTATAACCCCTTCGCCACTAATACAATAACCACTTTTACCTGCATTTTTTACTTCATACAAAGCAGAATCTGCGGCTTGATACAAAGAATTACAATCTTCTCCATGGTCAGGAAACAAGGAAATACCAACACTAAATGTTATAGTTACACTTTGAGAATTCTGTGTATACGTTTTTTTTAGATTTGAACATAAGTAAGTCGCTTTAGCATGGAGTAATTCCATCGTTCCATAATTAAGGAGAAAAGCAAAAAACTCATCCCCTCCTACTCTTCCAACAGTATCTGACCGTCTAAACAATGAGCGTATTTTTTTTGAAATTTCCTTTAGTGCTAAGTCCCCAACAGCATGCCCAAATGAATCGTTTAGCGTTTTAAAATTATCAAAGTCAATAACAAAGAGTGCAGATTGTACCTTGGGATATTTTAAAAGTGAATTTTTTATAAATATTTCAGTAGTTATTTTATTGTATAAACCAGTCAGTAAATCAAGCTCTGCTGTTTTTTTTAACGCCTCAGTCTTTTCAACAATTTCTTGTATATTTTCTACAAAGCCTAAAGTTTTTACATATTTTCCCTTTTTGTTAGATATGCTCGCAGTAGAAACAGAACACCAAATGTATTTACCATTTGTTTTCTTAATTCGCACCTGTACATCATGCAAAGATCCCTTTTTCTGCACAGTTTTCATAGCGTCAGAAAAAATTTCAACATCATCTTTGTGTATAAACTCACTTAAGCTATTAATACTTATTTTTTTGTTTATTGAAAACCTCTTACCAAAGAGCTTTGTATAATCTGAGTGAGGGATAATTGTTTTGTGCTTACTATCCCACTCAATAATTACCTTATTTGTTTGCATTGCAAGGGCTTCAATGCAATCTTGTAATTCTTTCATATTTTTAGCTGTCTTTCTTGCTAGCATTATAAGTATAAATGCAAATGATGCTAAAAAACTAGTGTTTTGCAAAACCATTATATAGGAATTATTTCTGTATAATATAGCCGATTTTTCTGCAACTTCTGCAGTCATAACTTTAGCAAGCATCCAGTCGTTTATTCCAACTGGTGAATAATACATATAGCGACTTTCATCATTCATTGAATACATAAACATGCCAGATTTTTTTGTTTGAAAATCACTGTATACGGCTTTTGTTGAATAATCAGATGAAGTCTGGATAAGCTCTCCCACAGCGAAAAAAGGAATTTTGCTGTCTAAGGTGAATTCATTTTCTGTAGTAGAAACATAGGACCCATTTCCATCAATAATGTGAAAGTACCTACCATTACCAGAAAAATTTTTTTCGAAAAGGTCATTAAGTCGTTTAACAGAAAAGTTACCCATCAAATAAAACCCGTCTTTATCACCAGGAATGGGTACTGAAAAACTTAAAATATTTTCCCCATGATTTTCATCAAAATAGACATCGGTTATAAATGTTTCTCTGTTTTGCATTTTTAGCGATTTATCATAATCTACAAGTATACTATTGGTTCCATCTGATGAATAGGTAAACCCTCCATCCGATACTAACTCAACACTAATAAAACTGCCCATATCTTTAAGGTCTTGTAAAAATAGTATTAGATTTTCTTTATTTTCGATATCGATGAGTGAGCTAATGCTAGTTGCCGCAAGTTGAATTGGTTTCATGTATTCATAAAAAATTAATCGAATAGTAGCTATGTCATTTATAGAACTTGCTTGCAATTCTGCTCGTACTGCATTTCTTTCTATTCTGTCTAGCTCATTTATAAAGGCAATGTTTGAGAATATAACAAGCATAATAATTACACTTATACTCATAAAAACAATAACGGTATTTCTATTCATAGGTTTCCTCTCTATTCCCACAAAAATAGTATATCACATATAATAAATTTAATCAACATTTGTTTGTTTTTATACATTTATATATATACTTTACATCTTGAAACATGTTCTCTCTTATGGTATTATCTATATATTATGAATAAAGCACTAGAAAACTTAAAAAACCGAGGATTTTTTCAGCAATGTACTGATGTAGATTCCTTGTCAGCATTAATGGATAAAGGGCCAGTGACCTTTTATGTTGGGACAGACCCAACAGCTGGAAGTCTACATATAGGTCACTTAGTACCCCAGTTTGCACTTAGGCACTTGCGAGAGGCAGGCCATGTTGGTATTGTTTTAGTTGGTGGAGGAACTGGTAGAATTGGTGATCCATCTGGAAAAACTGAAATGCGTAAAATGCTTAACTATGATGAAATAGACGCCAACGTTGATAAAATAGTTGCACAGTTAGACAGCTTTGTAGGTTTTGATGGCAAAACAGCTTTTCCTGATAACAACAAGCATTGGCTTGCTGACCTTAACTATATTGACTTTTTACGAGATATAGGCTCTTGCTTTTCTGTAAATAGAATGCTTACCTTTGAAGCATATAAAAAGCGCATGGAAACAGGTCTTTCATTTTTAGAGTTTAACTACCAGCTTTTACAAAGCTATGACTTTTTAATGCTCAACGAACGTCACAATTGTACGCTTCAAATTGGAGGAGATGACCAATGGGGTAATATTGTTGCAGGAGTTGACTTAATCAGACGTAAAACAGGTAAAGAGTCTTTTGGACTCACCTTTCCTCTTATTACCAGAAGTGATGGTAAAAAAATGGGCAAAAGTGAAAAAGGTGCTCTTTTCTTAGATAAAGAAATGACACCTGTATTTGAGTTTTTCCAGTATTGGCGAAACGTAACCGATGCAGATGTCGAAAAGTTCATGCTGCTTTTCACATTCTTACCTATAGAAGAAGTAAAAGAAATATGTGCAGGCGATATTAATGCTGCAAAAGAAAAACTAGCATATGAAGTAACAAAAGAAATACACGGAAAAGAAGAAGCTGACACTGCCCTTGCAGGTGCAAAAGCTGCCTTCGGCGCAGGTGGAGATAAAACATCTATGCCTACAGCTGAAGTTGAAAAAGCAAAAATTGAAGCAGGAATAGGAATTATTGATTTATTTTCAGAAGCTAAACTTGGCGGTTCAAAAAGTGATATCAGACGCTTAGTAGAACAAGGCGGAGCTTTTGTAAATGATATTGCCATAAAAGATGTAAAAGCTATTATAAATGCATCAAACCTCGATGACGACGGCGAATTAATTCTTAGGGCTGGAAAGAAAAAGTTTGTAAGAGTTACATTAGCTTAAACTTTACAATAACCTTATATGGCGCGCCTATATAAGGTTATTTTTTTTGATTCCAATAAGAAATCGAATAAAGAAAAATATTCCTATTACTAAAACAACAACTGCAATAATATTAAAGATTGATAGCAATATAGAACTAATAAATTCATTTTTGTGCCAATATGCACTTAAAATCATAAAAATAATTGCTAGCGGTGCAAGTAATGAAAAAACAGCACTTTTACGCCTTTTTTCTACTTTTTGCGCTTCAATCCTATCAAAAAAGTTTGTAAAAAAATTTACTATTAGACGGACAAGTTTTCTAAAACCTCGAGGGTTTTTATAGCGGTCTAAAGCAGCAAGCCCCTCGAGTATTTCATCATCAGTAAAGTCTAATCTTTGGATATTTTCTTCTAGTTCAAGCTCTAAACGTGTAACTTTTGCTTTTGCATTAACCATTGTTGCCGGTATGGTATCCCAGCCAAGTTTTTTTGCAGCACTTAAACGTCTAAAGCCTGCAATCAATTCATACTTTTCACTTATAACCACAGGATTCATAAGGCCATGAGCTTGCAAGCTTTCCATAAGAGATTCAATATCACCATTTTCTTTTCTGATACGTTTTTTTACTTTGATATCTGAAACAGCAACTCTCATCAAACTGACCCTTTTACTTAAAATACTATTTTATTATGCGCTATCTAGTCTAAAAGTGAATTCCTTGTAGGCAAGACATTCTCGTCTTCATTATTGTTAAATATATTATTTGTATTTCTATCTGACGTATCAGTAGAATCCAATTGTTGTAATGTGCCTTCTTCTAAGAAAGATAAATCCAACTGTAATGGAATAATATCAGCACCAAGTGAAGATGTATTTGTTCCTGTTGAAATATGTCTTTGTCTCAATACTTCAATTGCCCTAACTTGTTCTCGCTCTTGTGCGGTGTGATATTCGCATAAAGTGTTAGGCTCTGTTCCAGTTAAAAAGACCCTACTCGTTCGCCCATCATTACATGAAGATGTTAATAAATGCCCCGAAACAGCACAAACATCGGCATGTGTTATACCTGTTGCAGGTGCTGAGAATGTCTTATATGGCACATCTTCATTTGCAGCTTGCATAAATTCTGCCCATGCCCAACCTGCAAGTGTTGATCCTGTAATTGTTGGCCCCAAAGATTGTCCACGCGAATCAAATCCAAACCAAAAAGCTGCAGTATAATACGGAGAAAAGCCAACGGTCCAAGCATCATCAGAGTTTTGCGTAGTTCCCGTTTTACCTGCCATAGGCAGCATGTATTCATCACCATTATCATTTAAGTATGTGAATTTTTCACCATAGCCCGTTGGGTTACGCAGTGTTCCTGATTTTACTGTACCTTCAAGCAAGTGTGTCATAACATATGCCGTTTGGGGATCCAGAAGTTGTGTTTTATTTCCTTTTTCTTGTTGGGCAAGCCGTATATCTCTTTCCGGCTCTAAAATTACAGAACCATTGCGGTCTTCAACAGAGCGTATTGCCATAGGAACAACTTCAACACCTTGATTTGGGAACACCGCAAAGGCTTTAGCCATTTCAATGGGAGTTACAGAGTTAACACCAAGTGCTAACGGATAGTACGGAAGAAGTCCGCGTGCTTCATACTGGTCTACAGGTATTCCTAGTAATTCACCTGCTTGTTGAATAGTGGCAGTAAAGCCGATTCCTTCTAATACTTTTAATGTTGGAATGTTCATTGAAGTTGCTAGTGCATACCATAATTGCACAGAACCTTCCCATGCTCCTAAATAATTTTGAGGGATATAGGGTGTTCCATCAGCATTCTCAAATACATGAGGTGCATCTTCAAGCACAGTTGCTTCTGTAAACTGCCTTGACTCTATTGCTGCAGAGTACATAAGCGGTTTAAATGCGCTTCCAGGTTGAAGCATTGCTTGTGTTGCTCTAATAAACTGATTATCTTGTGTGTATTCGCTTCCACCAACCAAAGCGGTTATATAGCCTGTTGAATTTTCTAAAGAAATCATTGTCCCTTCGACAGTTGTCTTTTTACTGTCTTCTGATGCTAAGGCATTTGCTCTATTTACAATGCCTACTTTAAGTTCATCTATATCAAACATGAGAGAAAGCACATCTAACATTGGATTTAGCTCATTTTTATAGGTTGAATACGAATCTACTTGCACGCGCTGCTCAGATACTTTGAGTTGGGGAATATCAAATACGAGAGAAATAAGTTCTGTCATAGGAGCATAGGTTTCAATTGCCCTTCTATCTCCTGTGTTACTTCTTGAATATCGTCTATTTGCCTCTTCTATATAATATTCCATAACACTTTGGGCAGCAAGCTGGTGTTTTAAGTTCATAGTAGTATGTACTGTATATCCATCGGTATACACGTTCATAGTCCCATACATCATATCTTCTAATTCACGTCGAACATATTCGCTAAACCATGGTGCTTTATCATCACGAAAATAAAATGCAGAAGAACTTATTCGTGTATAGTCAAAATTCAACCAAAAATCTTCATATTGCCTATCGGCATCTTCTTGACTAAGATATCCAAATGAAACCATTTCATCTAATACATACTTTTGCCTATCCATTGCTCTGTTTGGATTTTCAAACGGATTGTAATAGGTTGGATTTGATAATTGTATTACCAATAGTGCTGCTTCTGCAGCAGTAATATCTTCTGCTCCATGCCCAAAGTAATATTCTGACGCCGAATTAACACCATATGTTCCATCACCTAAATACACTTCATTTAAGTATAGCTCAAGTATTTCTTCTTTTGAATAACGCCTTTCCATTTGAACAGCCCACCATAACTCAAAAATCTTTCTAGTGATGGTTATTTCAGTTCTATCCAAATAAAGCGTGCCAGCAATTTGTTGTGTAAGCGTACTCCCTCCACCGAGGTTCATTCCGAATACCTGCCCTATTGCAGCTCTAACTATTGATATTATGTTAAAACCAAAGTGTTCAAAAAAATTATCGTCTTCGCGGGTTGTGAGAGCATCAATCAAGTGTTGAGGCAAATCATTGTATTCTATTACTTTACGTTTTTCATCTGACGCAAACTCTGTAATAAGTTCACCATTTATATCTAATAGTCTTGTGGGTAGTGTTGTTCCAAATTCTGTAAAGTGTTCATTATTCTTTATATTAGTTGTTCCAGCTAAAAG
>CAYJLT010000086.1:0-7079 GCA_964371295.1 uncultured Treponemataceae bacterium | reverse complement strand
ACAAAATGAGCCACGTTTCAACTGGTGGTGGTGCATCACTAGAATTCTTAGAAGGTAAAACACTTCCAGGAATCGCAGCATTAGACCAAAAGTAATTCGTAAAAATTGGCGTCCTTGCCAATTTTTACTATCGAGTTTTGCGCAAGCGAAGAAAAGCGATTAGCGCAAAACTCGTGTGAATATTCAGTTTAGCGACATCCATGTCGCGATTGTAAAATTTACTAGTCTGCCGTCAATAGTATGATGGCAGATGTTTTCTATTCTCAAGCGTTGAAAAGTAAGATTACATATTAATTATTAATTACAAAAGGATTCAATTATGACAATTCATGAAAAAATATCAGCTTTTTTAGGCAAACACGGTATGTACGTTAATGCTCCAGATGTACTTTCAACAGCTGAGGGTATTCTTTTTGATATGCAACTAGGCCTAGATGCAGAACCAGGATCTGATTTTTTTCAAAGCACCCAAGAAATGATACCAACATGGGCTAATCCTCCCAAAGAACCTCCAAAAAATGAATCAATAATTGTGATAGATGCAGGTGGCACAAATTTTAGAGCGAGCCTTGTTACCTTTGACGAAAATGGCAATCCCACTATTAGTGACCATCAAAAATCTTCTATGCCTGGTATTGAAAGAGAATTTTCTAAAAAAGAATTTTTTGAAACAATAGCAGCAAATTTAGATCATGTAAAAGGTAAATCAAAAAAAATAGGCTTTTGTTTTTCTTACGCAATGAAAATTACTCCTGATGGGGATGGAGAGGTAATCAGTTTTTCAAAAGAAATAAAGGCACCTGAGGTTATAGGTTCACTTGTAGGCGAAAATCTCTCTAATGCTCTTGTTGAAAGAGGGTGGGAAAGACCAGAGCGTATTGTGCTTTTAAATGATACAACAGCAGCACTCTTAGCAGGCGCTTCAACTGCAACTGGCGGTTTACAGTATTCTTCATATATTGGTGTTATACTAGGTACGGGAATGAATACCGCCTACATCGAGAAAAATCCTATAAAAAAAATTGAAAGTTCTTCAAGAAGTGTACCTGAAAAGCAAATAATTGTAGCAGAATCTGGCTTGTATGGAAAACTAGCTCGAAGTGAATTTGATATAGCTTTTGATAAAACGACAAATACTCCTGGAAGATACATTATGGAAAAAATGTGCTCTGGTGCATATTTAGGTGCTGTTGCTTCTTTTGCGGTAAAACAAGCTTGCACTGATGGGCTTTTTTCACAAGGGGCATCAAAGGCCTTACTCGAAGTTGGAACATTTACTCTTTTTGATATGGATAGATTTTTTTATACGCCATTTAATGTAGAAACAACTCTAGGTGGCGCCATTTCTAAAGGCAATCAGGATGACAGAGATATTCTTTTTGCACTTCTTGATGCGTTTGTTGACCGGTGTGCTCGCTTAACAGCAGCCCTAATTTGTGCAACAGTATTAAAAAGTGAAGAAGGAAAAAATCCAAGTATTCCAGTAAGTATCTTGTGCGATGGAACAACATTCTATAAAACTCATAACCTCAAAAGTAGAATTGAAGGTTATCTAAACTCTGAGCTTTTGCAAAAATGTCATCGTTATTATGAAATTGTAACTGTAGACAATGCAATTACGCTAGGGGCAGCTGTTGCAGGTTCAATTTCGTAAGCTTTTTAGACGAAAATTTTTTTCTCTTTTAGTACTGTGCTTTGTTATAAATCAGGCATTTCTTACATCACAGTCGAATAGTGCAGTGTCAATATTTGAAAAGCTATATACAATTGAAACAGAATACTTTGATATTATTTTTTCTCAAGCTTCAGAGCAAACTGCGCAACACTTAGCCCACCATGCTGATAATTTATACTTAAAAGCCGCAGAGCTTTTAGATGTTCAATCACTCGAAAGAATACCAGTTGTGATTACACAAAAAACAGATGTTTTGAATGCCTACTATACATTCTTACCATATAGTAGAATTGTTATGTATGACACACTGCCAACCGAAACGCTAGCTGTTTTTGATGATAGCTTTTTATCAGTTTTTTACCACGAGCTTATCCATGCAGTTACACTGCGTTTAAAAACTGATTCTATTTCACTCATTGACGATTTTCATTCAATTCTCACAGCAATAGATTTTCCTCCTTCTATAACCGAAGGAACTGCCGTATTTGCAGAAAGTTTTGATGGGTACGGTAGATTAAATGATTCATATAGTATGCATGTTATTCGCCAGGCAAAGATAGAAGGGGCTTTCCCCGATTGGTCAGATATTGCAGGAGCTAACACTCTGTATGTTGATGGGTCTTTACCATATATTTTTGGTGGAGCCTTTACAGAATATTTATACAAAGAATATGGCATAGATAAGCTTGTTGAATATTGGAATATCAGTACAAAATTTGATTTGCGAACTTATACGGTAAGTTTTAAAAAAATATATGGCCTTTCAATACATCAAGCATGGGAGAATTTTGAAGAGTCTATTGTTATCCCATCTATAGAAACAAGATCTGAAGATTTTTATGATAGTCAGCATCTTTTTAATAATGTTACTGCATTTTCAGAAGGGCTAGCATGGCAAGATGCATACTCTGGAAATGTATATTATTTACATAGAGATGATCCAAATAAAAAAGCAGATTATTTATTTACAACAAGCCTAAGTACACACTTATCATTTTCTCGAGATGGGAAATTTTTAACTTCTTCTGGTGTGATCGGTGGTGTTAACAAAAAAAATACTGCCGCAGTGTTTGATGTAAGTAGAAAAAAAATTATTGCTGATCAACAGAATATACGCGATGCTACAGTTATTCAACTTGACGATGTTAAAGGGTTTTCTTCTTCATCACCATTTTATGAAAGCACACATGTCTTAGCTGGAATTAAAACAAGTGGGCAAGTTGGTTCAATGATGTTTTATTCGCTTGATAACTTAGACAGTGCTTCTCATGAAATTAGCTTTGATTATGGTGTTATTCCGTTGACACCTGTTGACGCTGGAAACGGCATTATTATTGTTCCCATTCGAAATCACGGAGTTTGGCAAATTTTTATTTATAACATGGTGAGTGATACGCAAAAGACCTATGTTTTTGAAAGCAGTATAGATGAGCCAAGGAATTTAGCAGGTATATTTGCAATAGACTCAGATATATACATGAGTTTTGGAGAGTCTCGGTTCACTCAGCCTGTATTGGCAACATTTAATTTAAATGACTTGAATGAAAATAAAATTACTCTTTTTGTACAAGAAGAGCAGCGTTCTGGAGGCGTTTTTTCACCTGTAGTTTTTATTGAAGCAGGTGAAGAAAAAAAGGTGGTTCATCTTTCTCGATTTTTTGAGCACAGAGAACTTTCAGTTTTTAGTTTGAAAAATACGAGTTTTAAGCAAATTACTTTAGTGAGCAAAGAAACTCAATATACAAAACTTGATGAGAATGACTTTTCAAAACAAAAATACAATCCTGCAAAGTACTATACATCCCCACTTTTTATACCATTGATAGGCTCTGTTAATTTAAATCCTATTTCTGATGAGATTTCTCAAAGTGCATCTCTCGGTCTAAGCCTAGTTTTTTTAGATCCCGCTGAACGCTTGTTAACTCTTTTTGGCGGTGGCTATGATCCTATTAATCAAAGATATTCCACTACACTTTCTACTGTTTTTACTGAACAGAATTTTACGCTGACAGGAGACACTTATTGGGGTTTTAACTCAAAAGGAACTGACCTTGCTGCAACAAAAATACATGCAGACATCTTTACACCAATTGTTTCAAATTATAACCGTCTGGGGGTAATAAATTCTTTTAGATGGTTCTATCAAAAAAACACAAATGATTTATTGGCCAAAGGTAATACTATTGATAATGTGAGTTCAGTATATTTTTTGCGAGAGCGGAGGGTAGAAGAATCGCCCTATTCATTATTGGGATTTATGTTATTATATCAATTTCAATTGGAACAATATTATGGAAACGATTCCCGTTACACGAACAATTTGTTATTTGGAAATAAGGCAGTTGCTGAAGTTTTTCTACCAAAACTATTACCCTTTAATAACCCATCGCGCTTTACTATAAATATGCCCTTTACTGTTAGTCTTTCAAAATATTTTAATTACTCCGTAAACTGGGAAGCGAATGCAAATGTTGTACTTTTTTCATATGATATCCAAGAGGCAATATCATTTTTACATGTATTTTTTCAGCGAATAACACTTGACAGTGGAGTGCGCTATAGTCATTTTACTGATGATTCTTTTGACCTCCACGTTTTGGCAAGTCTTTATACAACAACATCATTAAATACTAGTTTAGCAACAGGTTATCCTATTGATATTGGGCTTAGCTTTGATTGGGATACAGCAAAAAAAGGTGTTGATTCAATGCAGTTTGGTTTAAAATTTGCAATGAATTTTTAAGAATTAAATAATAATATCTATACAAATTTTATAAAATTATAGTATAATAGCAGTAAGTAGAGTTTTAGATTTTAGAATCTTTACGCCACATGAAGGAGTTTGTTTTGTCAAAAGGAAAAACAATTGGAAAATTACTAGCGATGCTTATACTCATTGTAATACTAATTTTGGGTGGGATGATGTGGTTTGACTATTTGGGTGTAATTAACGCTCGCACTGTTTTTGCACCAATATACTCAATGTTTGGATTACAAGCGCAAACTTCAGCCACTACAACTACAACTGACTTAACCCTCATTGCGAATCTTGAAGATGATAGATTTGCAAAACGATTAGAATCTCTAGAAATTCTAGGCGAAGAACTAAATCAAAGAGAGCAAAATGTAACTGTAGCAGAAGATCAAAATCTTCAGATAGCGTCAGAGTTAGAAGAAATGAGAGTAGCTTTAGAGCAGCAACAAGTAACATTTAACAATGAAGTTGAACGCTACGATGATAGAAATACAAATATTGAACAAAATGCGAGGGATTTAGCAGCTATGCGACCTAACGATGCTGTTGAAATACTAAATGCAATGGATGACCAAGATATCATCGATACCTTGCGTAAAGTTAATGAGATTGCAGCGGCAGAAGGAGCAGCATCTCAAGTGTCAAACTGGTTATCGTTAATGCCAGCCGACAGAGTTGCTGAAATTCAACGAAAAATGACATCAAAACCAGCTTCAATTAATTAATAATTAACAAGTAATAATTATGTGGGTAGAGCAGGTGGGGAAGTTTTAGCTCACCATAATCCGATATTAACCTAGTTATTCTTACAGCTAGCACATAACCAATCTTCGTGGCACTCTCAAAAAATAAAAATCCGACTTCATCCTGCTCATCTGCGGCTAACTCCTGACCAATCTACGTGGTAAACACAAAATAAAGCTTGGCTACGCTACAAAAAAGATACCTCGACTACGCTCGGTATGACAGGCTACATGTCATTCTTGTGGCTAAAATACTATAAAAATCTTTTCAAAAAATTTAACTCTCCTCAAAAAATAGTCGATGATTAAGGTGTAGGCATATTTAAAAGTGCCTATACTGGAGGTTTGCCAATGCAGGCAATGCAAATTCATCTCAGTCAATCTCAAGATGTAATGCTTGAAATGGGTAGGAACGTTCAAGGACTGAACAGCCCGATTGATTCTGAGAGCTCCTTCGACTCATTTTTACAACGCGAAATGAGTGAGGACATAACACAAGCCAAGGAAGGCCCTCCCGAAAAACAAAGCATTGAATCCACACAATCAAGCAATGAAACATCTAGCGAACAAAAAAGCGATGATAGTGCAAGAGATTCAAATGCAGATTCAAAAGCGCAAGCATCAAAAAATGATTCACTTAAAGAAAGTGAGGGAACAGAGAATGCAAAAAGCGAAAAATCTATTGAAGAAAATAGTGATGGTAGTGAAAATGAAGTATCACTTGCGGCGTCTCATGAAAACACAGATGGCATAATCGGTGTGAATGGAGAAAATGCAAGCGGTGTAGCAAGTGAATTATCAAAAAATTTATCTTCATTGCATGAAGCAAAAAAAATGTTGGATGATGAAAATGCTGACAATGCACTTGATGGGCAATTTGCTTCAACAGGTCTAGAAGCAGGTAAACAATTGTTTGATGAGAATGGAGCACTTATTGCATCAAATGATACTAGCTTAAAAACTGAAGGCGCAGACAACTTAAAAAAATCAAAGCAAGTATTAGCTGAAATTCCAACAATCAGTGTACTAGATGAAAGAAGTGTTACTCAAGAAGGTAAGGCTGATGGTAATTTTGTTCGCTCTGTGAACTATGACGGAAATGGCAATGCTACAATGGATTTATCGTTGAACCAAAACTTTAATGGTGTTCAAAATCCTGTTGGTGCAATTGTTAATGCCGATGGTTCAGTGCAACAACATACCGTTTCTAATGCACAGCAGTTTGGAACAATGCTTTCAAGCGAGCTTCAAAGTAATTCATCAGAACTTGTAAAAACTGGTTCTATTATCTTAAAAGATGGAAACCAGGGAACTATTAATCTAATCTTACATCCTGAAGAACTTGGGAACGTTAAGATAAAATTAGATATTTCCGATAATGTACTTACAGGGCGTATAACGGTTGCCAGTGAAGAAGCATATAATGCTTTTAAAGCTAATATGTCTTCGCTAAAGGAAGCCTTTGACGCAAATGGTTTTGATACTGCAGGATTTGACTTATCGTGGTCTGGAGAGGACAATGCGGGCGATAATCAAGAAAATGACAATAGAAATCCATTCGGAAATCGTTATGATGAAAACATAGCTTTAGTAAGTGATGGTGAACAAAGAATACAAAGTATATATGGGCATGAGGCCTATATAAACGTCGTAGCTTAAAAATTGGCATTGTTGCACGAGTAGGATTTTGTAAATACCGTCATCGCAGATACGTAGCCGAGAGATCTCTTTGTAGATGAGATTTCTCCACTGCGGTCGAAATGACATTTTCGTGTGACAGTTCCATATAAAGACATTAGGAGGTTATTCATGGATGTGAATACCAATTTGAGTGCAAGTGATGCTGCCAGAACCCAATTACAGGTCGACAGCTTCAACAAATCTCTTGTGGTAAACGGACGTACTG
>CAYJLT010000085.1:0-7168 GCA_964371295.1 uncultured Treponemataceae bacterium | reverse complement strand
ATAGCAACGAAAATTGCTTTTTGACGTAGCGTAGGTAGGCCAAAAGGAATAATAGCTTTTTCAAAAGTAAATTCTGGATATTCGTAGAAAATCCACATTGCTTTTGCAGCATCAATAGGCGAACCTCCTCCAATTGAAACTATTACGTCGGGTTCAAAATCTCTCATAGCTTGAGCGCCTTTCATTACTGTTTCAACAGAAGGGTCTGGTTCAACATTTTCAAAAAGTTCAACTTGCATTCCCGCTTCTTTTAAGTAAGCTACTGTTTTGTCTAAAAAACCAAATCGTTTCATTGATCCGCCGCCAACCACGACGATGGCTTTTTTCCCCTTTATATTTTTTAATTCAGCTAAGCTGCCTGCACCAAAATAGATATCTCTTGGTAGTGTAAATCGTGACATGTGTCGCTCCTAATAATGCATTATCCGATAAATAATTATCGATATATATACTATAACAAAAATAAGAAAATTAATCAAGCTTTTTTTATAGATAAAAAAATATTTTTATCTGTCGTTTCTAATTTGTTGCTCTTGTTAAAAATTTTATTGTGGTGTATAGTTTTATTATGAAAAAAAGAGAAAGTTTTACCGTTGTTTTTGAAGATTTAGATATAATTGTATTTAATAAATCTTCTGGCATTTTAACTGCAGCAGATCGTTATGATAATGATGCACCACGTTTGGATATCTTAGCAGAAGAAAAGCATGGAAAACTGCTGGCAGTTCATAGAATAGATAAAGATACTTCAGGCCTTATTGTGTATGCAAAAACCAAAGAGGCGCATCGCTCTTTAAGTATGGCTTTTGAAAAACGAGATGTTAAAAAAACATATCATGCACTGGTGTATGGTCGACCTCTTTGGACTAATCACTTGTGCGATGCCCCGCTTATGATTGATGGAGATGCACGACATCGAAGTGTTGTAAATAAGCGGCAAGGAAAGCCTTCTAAAACAGAGTTTACACTGCTTGGGGCATGTAATGCTTTTTCATGGATTGAAGCGAGGCCCATTACAGGAAGAACACACCAAATTAGGGCGCATTTACTTCATGAAGGCTTCCAAATTGTATGCGACCCCCTATACGGCGGAAATCAAAAAGCTATAAAGCTTTCAGATATAAAGCGTTCATGGAAGGGAGATGTTTTTGAAGAAAGACCTTTGTTGGAGAGACTTGCCCTTCATGCGTATAGACTTGAGTTTATTCATCCAACAACACAGGAAAGATTATCATTTACGGCGCCATATTCAAAAGACATGGATTCTTTACGAAACCAATTGGCAAAGCTGTATGGTGTAGACCCGATAGGAGAAAGGCAAGAAGAGACTTAAACGACCAGCAAAAAGCCTCCTTTTTAGGAAGCTCTTTGTATGCTAAAGTAACATCTTAAATCTCTTCAGCTTCAGCCAATAAAATGTCTTCGGCTTCTTTACACCAAAGACCATTGTTATTTTCCACAACATCTGCAAGTTTTGCAAAGAGTGGACAATCCTTACCTTTTTCTCGCAGTTCGCTAAGGGCTACAAGCGGAAGATTTTTATGGGTATAAATAAGTTTTTTGCCACCAGGAATCTTATCGAGGTTGATTGTTGTTTCTGCTACAGCGTTGAGTCCTCCTACGTGAGTTATCATTGAAACAGGGTTTAGTTTTCCTTCTGTCATCATTTTAAGCGACTCTTTGAGATCATCGGTGTTACCACCTGAAGTTCCAACTATGTGGTGAGATTCGTAATGAACATTATAAAAATTCATTGTTGCGCTAAAACCCGTGTCTGTAGGCCCCGCGAAAAAGTTTAAACAGCCATCATGCCCAAGCAAGGCATCCCCAAGCTCTAAAACGGGCTTTACTGGTGCAAATACGTATACATCATCAAATAATTTTCCACCGTTTAATTCTTTTAAGTGACTTACAGGGTCTGCAATATCTTTAGTGTTTACATAGATAAGGTTAACACCATTCTTTTTGGCTTCCTCTACTGTTATGAGACTTTGCGCACGAGCAAGTCGTTCATCATCAATGTCTGTTACAATCATCGTTCCCGGTTTTCTGTCACAATGAATTGCATAGTCTATGGCAGAAAGACCCATTGGGCCAACGCCAGCTAATAGAGCCATTGTTCCGCCTTCTACAATCCCCATGTGATGCACATAGCTTCCACCTGTTGTATGATACTGAGCGTGATATGCACCAACAACACAAGATACTGGCTCTGCAATTGAACCGAGGTAGTAGCAATCGGCATTGTATTCTAATAGACAACCGAGTTCCATAACTTCTGCAGGGATAATGATATAGGTTGCATCTCCACCGATATACTCGTATGAATATCCTGGCGCCCAAAGAGTGCCATCCTTATTTAGAGCCGGTTGAATAGCAAATTTTTGCCCCGCCTTAAATTGACCTTGCCATTTTTTTCCGACCTCTATAAGTTCACCACAAAACTCATGACCAATAATTATTGGGTTTTTCTGTAAGTCATGGCGCACTCGTTTGTGTCCTTCACCTTGCATTGCAAGTTTGTGACTAGACATGCAAATTGAATCTGACACTACTTTTGCCAGAATTTCATCTTCTTTAATTTGTGGAAGTTCAAACTCTTCCAATCGTAAATCGTTTACTCCGTAAATACGGACAGCTTTTGTTTTCATATAATACTCCTTATAATTGAATTATTTTTGTTGTGGCCAAATTGTGCCATGCCTGCTTGTAAGCATCTATTTTTTGGATAGGCGCCATATCTACAGGGATATACTCTATGTTTACAGAGGAAGCAAATTCTTCAAGGTTTTTCCCTGTTAGGGCCATTCCTGCTGTCATTGCAGCTCCCACCGCCGAGGCCTCCTCCATATTAGTGAGGTACACGGGATTTTTATTAAGAATGGTAGCCAATAATGCATTGTATAGCTTGTTTTTTCTAAAGCCACCTTCGGTAAAAATATTTGTACCTGGCTGCAAACCTGTTCTTTGTAATGCAATTTCTGTTTGAAAGGCAAGTGATAAGTCAAGCACAGAAAAGAAACGCTGCTCTTTGTACATTACTTGAGGAATAGCTTTTCCACTTTGAATGTCTTCAAGAGGGTAAAATGTTCCTTTTTCCCAAATGCCGGGCTTAGAGCCTGCAAATTGACCTGAATTTGGCAATAGTTCTGGTATTACAAATGTATCCATTTCACTCAAAACGGCATCTACCGTATCATAGCTAAATGATGGGAACTCTTTTGTATTATTGATTTTTTTGTATAATGAAACATAGGTGTCGAGTTCAAGACCTCCAACAAAAATAGAGGTTTTAACTGGTTTTCGCAAAGCTGAAAGGTTAAAAAATACAATTTTTCCAATGTCATCGTCGGTGAATTCTAGTTTTTCCTGAGGGTGCATGCAGACACACCATGTACCCGTTGAGTTAAGAACAAAATCACCCTTGTCTTTGCTTGACAAATACGGTAAGAGGGCAGCATTTGAATCATGAATACCCATTGTTACAATTGTATCTGGGCTTAACCCTGTTTTTACGGCAATATGAGGACTTATTTTTCCAAGGGATTCGTAGGTGTTTTTATAATTGCTAGGCATTACGTTTCGAATTTCTAGCTTGTCAACAACGTGTGACCAGTCACTGTTTTTGTGATCCCAAAGGTATGTGTGGCAACCTGTGTAGGTTGGTTCAATTCCTGTGGCTCGAGTAAATAAAAAGCCCCAATACTGCGGATACCATAAAATTGCCTTGGTGTTTTCAAAGTGACCAGGGAAGGATTGTTGCAAATAGGCAATTCCCTTTGCGGGGTTTATCATTGCTCCTAATGCCGGAGAAAAGGTTGTTTTTTGTAATTCCTCTTTTGATCCACATAGTTTGTGAAAGTCATTTTGAAATTCGTTTCCTGGTTCATGCGTGTAATAAACACATGGGGCACATGCCTTGCCCTGCTCATCAACACATACAAAGGTGGCCCCATGTGTGCTAATCGCCAAAGCTTTTATCGGATATTTTTTTGCAAATAGTGAAAGTCTTTCAAAAAACCACGCTTCCATGCCGTCTAGGTCATGTGTATCAACAGGTGCTCCTGTTTTAGGCTCTTGAACAGTGATTGCATCAAAACACTTATATGCCGCATCTAACTGTTGTAATTTTTCATCATAAATTGCAATTTTTTTATTAGTCATTCCAATATCAATAACCGCTATTGCATATTCCATGGTTCCTCCAATTAATAATTAATAAGTAATAATTAATATTACTTGTTACAATTTGTTTTAATGATTGCGGTAAGAAGTTTTATTAATTCCACGCAATCTTCAACTAAGCTTTTATATTCCTTTTCTTCAATGTAATTTGTTTCGTGTAATAACTCTAGCCAATACTCAGTTTCACTTGCTTCTTTGAGAGCAATACGTAATTTATGTACAAAGTCAGCTTTGCTTTCCCCGTAAACAGACTCTCGTATATTTGCACCTATAGAAGTACCTGAACGTAATATCTGCTTTGCCATAACAAATTCATGTTTTTCATTTCGTAAAAATTTAGGTTATCCTAATAGCAAATTTCTTTGATTTATCTGCTACTATGTTATTTTCTTTCATCTTTGCTCCAAATAATTAATAATTGTTCATTATTAATTATTAATTACTTAAGCATTACCTGTCCGCCAGTTACGGGCACAGCTTGTCCTGTTTCATATTTTTGTTCAACAATGTAGAAAATTGCTCTTAATACATCTATTCCGTAGCAACCTCTATTCATTGGCACTTTTGCTTCGTAAAAGGCCTTTACGTCTGCAATTGTTTTTGCCCCAGGCACTTTTCCAGCGTTTAAGTATTGCACAAATAATCCTTTTTCTGGGTCGGACCAAAGAGGGCCGTCAAAAAAGTTACCTGGACAAATAGCGTTTACTTTTATTCCATAGGTTACCAATTCCATGGCAAAGCTTTGCACTAAGCCAATGCCACCAAACTTTCCACCTGCGTAAGATCCATTTTTGTTGGAGCCTTCAAGCCCAGACTTGGAGTTAATTTGAATAATATCAGTAGTCCATTCTGGGTTTGCAGCATGTTGCCGTTTCACCGTAAGGCCGCAGTGTTTTGTAATAGTTGCAAAAGCGGTGTAGTTTATATCAGTAACAAATTGGAACGATTTCATATCTTGTTCTAAAATACTTGAAGCGCGTAATACTCCTGCGTTGCTAACACAAAGGTCAATTCCACCTGCAATTTGTATTATTTCATTAAAGAGTTCAATAACCGAATCTTCTTCTCCAACATTTACTTTTACACCAAATGCAATAGTTTTTCCGTATTCATCATTTAATGTTTGTGCAAGTGCCTTTGCCCCGTCTATATTGAGGTCGGCAATAAAAACGGTAGATCCTTCTTTTACTAAGCCTCTAACAATTTCTTCGCCGAATCCTTGTGCCCCACCGGTAACAAGGGCAATTCTGTCTTTTACAACAGCAGCGCGAGATTCGCAGTTTTCAAAACTGTCTTTATTCCAAAAAAAGTCGGCACAGCTCTTTTCCATTTCTTGACAATTTGGAGCTGTCTTGAAACTCAACTTTTCACCGTCAACTGATATGGTAATGATAGATGGAATTGCACTCGCGCACTTTTCAATTTCGTTTACAAGAATCTCAGCAATTGCGTTTTCAGACTTTTCTATTCCACTTGCTATAGCTACTTCTAATCCCTTTTCTGTTATGTTTTCACAATATGAAACAGCCCAGGGCCTGTTTACCTGTTTCATTATTGCTCCACGTAATATGGGTGCAAGCAGTATTTCTGTTTTCATGTTTTCCTTCCTTTTAATTGTCAACTGTCAGTTGACAAGCTATATTACGTGTCAACCTACGGTTAACATATCTTCTTTATACTTCATACTTTAATAAGGCTTCTTCCTTTGAAAGGTTTCCTATTGGTTCTAAAATAGAGCCAATTTCTGCATATAATTCTATTCTCTTTTCTAATGGCAAAGAAGCCTTAGGGTTTTTGGCAGAAAAAAGGCCATATCGCTCATCTAAAGAAGCTAACTTTTCATGTGCAACTAATGCCCATGTTGTATCAATAAGGTGACTAAATTCAGGGAGAGATAATTCTGGGCAGTTAAAGCTTTGTCTAGAAGAATTAATGTCTACACCCGATATTTCCATAAAGCCATATTTTTTACACAAGGCTTGTACGCGCAAAAGCTGCTCCTTTGTGTTTCTTGGTGGCATATAGGTAATAGCTAAAAAGCCAAGGTTTTTTAGGGCTGGAAAAAGTTCGTCTAAAAAGGAGTCTTCAAATTTCTCTGCCTTTTTGTCTCCCGTTGCGGACTCTTCAATATCGCCTAGATATGCATATGCTGGAATAGCCCCAATTTCTTGAGCAAATTTTGTAACGAGCTCAACATCAATGGCTTCATCTTCATTTGGTTGAATAAAGAATTGAGGTAAAAAACTACTTTTAAAAACGCCAAGGAGGTCATATTCATAGTGTATATTTGTTTCATCTAAAAGAACTTCTTCAATTTTTGATGAAATGTCAAGTTTCATGTTTTGTTTTAATGCATCAACTAAGGTTTTTCCTTTTCCAAATTTTTTAATGCAGGAAAGGGAAAGGGCATACAGGATATGTCGCTCTGTAAGGCCACCGCCTTCACAAGATTTTGAAAGCGGTAAAATATCAGTGTCAAAAGTAAGGTTTTCAAAGCCAAGAGAGGTAAGAGTAGTATTTAAACTTTCAACCATTTTTCTGCTTCTCATCAATCGAGCTTCTTGTAATGGTTTTAAAAATGTGGCTACTTTTTCTCTTGCTTGTTTTGGAACCCCTTGAATAGTCATGTATACTATCCCTGCTGAGTCGGGGTTGTTAATTTTTTTATGCGCAAAGGCTGTTTTCTTAAAGCTTACTCGAACTTCAAATCCGGTAACACAGCCAAGTTTTACTATTTTACAAGCTTTTTGCATTTCTTCTGCAGCCGAAAGAGAGTCATGGTCAACTGAACCTGCTGTTTGCAAACCTGCTTGTCTTGCCCGTAATGCAGACATTGCAGGAGTATATGGGCTAAAACTATAGATGGTGTGAATATGGTTATTAATTTCTTTTTTTAAAGGAGGAAAGGTTTTGTTCCCGCCCGTAGTCACCCATTCTTCTAAAGCAGATAATCTATCATCAGCACTTAGTGAAAAATCATTTA
>CAYJLT010000084.1:0-7182 GCA_964371295.1 uncultured Treponemataceae bacterium | reverse complement strand
AACTATTATATATTGACAAGTTATCCTATTAAGGGTATTCTAAAAAAGACAAAAAATTGCAGCTATTGGAGGTGTTATGAAAGACAATGCCCTTGGTGTTAAATATGCACACATGTTTGAAGATTTAAAAAAACAGGGAAGTGAAGCTCATATTATTGATGACACAAATGTCTATCAAGAAGGTAATAAAGAAACTCGAAAACTCATAGATATTATGCTTAAAGATGGCTTAATTGAAGGCTCTCATCTTGAAGGCTTAGAAAACTTTGAAGCATTTTATAATGCATTGTTAGACGGAAAAAGAGGCCTATTGCTCGTTGAACACTTTAGCAACATGGATTTACCTGCACTTTGTTATTTGCTCGAAAAAAGCGGCGCACCTTTTGGAGTTGATTTATCTAATCGTATTGTTGCAATGGCTGGAATGAAATTAAATGAAGCAAATCCAATGGTAAAGGCATGGGCCGAAGCCTTCACACGAATTGTGATTTACCCAAGCCGTTCTTTAGCATCTATTACTGACCCTGAAGAAAGAACTGTAGAAGAAGCAAAGAGCCGAAAAATAAATATGGCTTCAATGCATGCCTTAACTGAATGTAGAAGGAATGGAAAACCTGTATTGGTTTTTCCGAGCGGAACACGGTATAGACCAGGAAAGCCTGAAACACGAAAAGGGTTGCGTGAAATAGATTCATATCTTCGTATGTTTGATGTAATGCTTCTTATTTCAATAAATGGTAATTGTTTACGCATAGATCCTGACAATGCCGACAATATGCTTGCAGATTTAATGGTAGAAGATACTGTAATTATGACAGCAAGTCCAATGTATGATTGCAAAGAATTTCGTCATACTGCCTTAGCCGAAATTGATGACAATGTTGAAGATAAAAAGCTTGCAGTTGTTGCGAAAATTATGGACTTGTTAAAAGAGCAACATGATAGACAGCAACCTATGTATTTAGAAACATATAGAAGGCTTAGAGGAAAAGATTCCGACTATACTATTTAGTCTTTAAGTACCTCATAGGCGTATTTTATATGTATATGGAGCTGTATGAAAATAATCATTTCACCTGCTAAAAAAATAAAAAAAGAAGCAGAGCTCATATTTGAACCTCATGTACCAATTTTTTTAAAAGAAGCAAAAAAATTGGCAGCATATTTAAAGACACTCTCATGCCCAGAATTACAAGAACTTTTAATGTGCAATGGCGATATTGCTCAGCATAATTATGAGCGATATCAGAACATGGACTTTGAAAGTAACGTGTATCATGCACTTCTTGCCTATGATGGAATCCAATATAAATATATGGCGCCTCTTGTGTTCGATGATAGTTGTTTTCAATACGTTTCAAATAATTTACGGATACTATCAGGCTTGTACGGGGTGTTACACCCCTTAGACAGTATTCAACCGTACCGCTTAGAGATGCAAACAAAGTTAAAAACAGAATTTTGCAAAGACCTTTATGACTTTTGGGGATACAAAATAGCTGAAGAATTGCAAAAAGAAGAGAAGCTTATTATTAATCTAGCCTCAAAAGAATATAGCAAAGTAGTAGAAAAATATCTTAAACCTGAAGCTCAATTTGTTACGTGCATGTTTGCAGATATTCAAAAAGAGACTGGGAAGCTTGTAGAAAAAGGCGTGTATGTAAAGATGGCGCGTGGTGAGATGGTACGGTATATGGCGGAAAATGCTGTAACAGATATCGAGGGAATGAAAGCTTTTAATGGCTTACATTATGCGTATAATGAAAAATTATCAAGTGACAACTTGTTGGCCTTTATACGCTAAATACACTTATTTACCTTGACCACCCTATCTTTTTGGGTATATAATGTATTACAGAGAGAAATTATGAGAATATTTTCAGGTTTTTGCGCATTACTGTGCATGTGTTTAACTATTATAGCTTACCTCCTCTATTCAAATGCTCCTAGGTCAATAAATGGTGATGATAAGGTTGTGTCAGTTATTGCAAAAGACTCTGTTGATATGTATATGATAAAGCTTGAGGGATTGCAGTTTTCAGATAACGAGCATGCAATTGTGCAGCTTGTCTCAATACCGTCCTCGCAGCCAGCAAGAATTGAAGCTATCTACAGTGAAGGCTTAGATGATTATGGCTTTTTAGCTAGCATTTCAGAAAACACTATTACAATTTCTATGGAAAGTGACACCAGGCATCCTATAAAAACATTTTCTGTAATAATATATGCTCCCTTAAATTTTGTAACGGCAAATGGCTCTGGTTATTCACTTGTATTAAACGAAGCATTATCAAAAAACCTTTCCTTATATGTAAGTGGTGATATAACATCAAATGTGACGCTCAATGAAAATACAAGCATAGACTTAGCATCTGCAGGGTCATCAATTATTACTTTATTGGGGTATGCGCAAAGCACAAATATTGCATTGAGCGGAAGTACCTCAGTGTTTGCAGAAGAATTAGTGAGCTCAAAGGCTCAAGTTTCGATATCTGGCTCTGGCGAAGTACGCTTATCGGTATTAGATTCTCTTGCAACAACACTCAAAGGGGCATCAACGCTTTCATATTGGGGAGACCCTCAAATCCTAAGGCAAAATGTTGAAGATACTTCGGTGTTTACTCAAGTTGATTCAATTATTCCAACATTTGCAGCGTATTAAACAATAATTTTCATACGAACACTTTGGATGCGTCGCTTGTTTTGTGTTTGAACGGTATATATTACATTGTCTTTTCGTATGCTTTCGCCTTCATCTGGTAAGTAATCGAAGGTTTCCAGTAGCCACCCACCAAAGGTATCAGAGTCTTCCGATTCAAGTTTCATTTTAAAAATATTATTAAACTCTTCTATTTCGATGTCGCCTGGAATAATAAACTCACTCGGATTAAGTATGGTTATTCTGTCTTCTATTGGGCGTACCTTTTTGTCATAGCCTTCTGTTGCTCGTCCAAAAACTGCTTTTACAAGGTCATCCATAGTAATGATTCCTGAAAAACTTCCGTGCTCATCAATGACTATTGCAAAGTTTTGTTTTTCTACTTTAAAGGTATGTAGAATACCCAAGGCTTCCTTTGTTTCAGGTATAAATAGCACTTTTTTGCAAATCTTTTTTACTGAAAAATCTTTTTTTGTGCCGTGATAAAATAAAATATCTTTAAAATGAATGATTCCAATAATAGTTTCTTTATCTTCTTCGTATACAGGAAGGCGAGAGTAACCTGATTCAGAAATAAGTGTAAGGGCTTCCGAGTATGAAGAAGCCGAGTCAATCATTTTTACGAGGGTTCGTGAGCGTTCAATATCTCTTGCTCTTAGGTCAGAAAACTCAAATATTTTATGGAGCATGTCTGTTTCGTCGCTTTCTAAAATTCCCTCTTGGCCACCGAGATCAAAGAGGGTTTTAAGCTCATCCTCTGTAATTTGGCTTGAATCTGCAGAGGAAAATCGTTGAGAGAGTATTTTTACTAAATGAGTAAATTTTGAAAATATAAAAACAAGTGGAAAAAGCACCTTTTCTAAAATATTTAAAGTGCTTGCAAAGCGTGCTGCAACCTCTTCACTTTTATAAGCCGCTATTGTTTTTGGTAAAATTTCTCCAAAAATAATAATAATTACGGTCATTGCTATGGTTGCAACTCCTGCTCCACTGTTTCCCAAAAGGGTGATGGCTAGTGCCGTTGCTAAAGAAGATGCAAGTGAATTTACAAAATTATTACCAATTAGAATTACCGTTAATAAAACATCGGTGCGACTTTTGAGCTTGGTAATGAGCGTTGCCTTTGGCTTTTTTTCTTTTTGCATTTGCCGCAGGCGCAATTTTGGAATACTCAAAAAAGCTGTTTCTGAGGATGAAAAAAAAGCAGAACACAAAATGAGGAGAACAAGAGATACAATCATTAGTGTCGTACTCATACATTCTCCGCCTTAATAAGCACAGTGCCTATTCTGTTTTTTTCAAGTGTTTTAACCGTAAAGGAAAATCCCTCATGGGTTATGAAATCACCTTCTTGGGGTATTCTATCTAAGGCTTCCATGATAAAGCCTGCGATAGTTTCGTGATATTCTGAGTCAAGTGTTATTTCAAATTGCTCTGATATTTCACTTAATCGTGTTTTTCCACTTACCAAGAGTTCAGATTTATTTATTTCTACATGTATGTGGTCAAGAGGAGCTTCGTATTCATCATTGACAACGCCAAAAATTTCCCGCGCAATATCTTCTTTTGTGAGAATACCTGCTGTTCCAGAATACTCATCAAGAACAACAGCGAGGCTTTGCGTTTTTGCTCTAAAAAGCTGCTGAATCGAAGTCATATTCTTAGTTTCAGAGATATACAAGACTTCTCGCATTATTTTCTTTACCGAAAAAGAAGCTTTATTTTCAAGGTGTGAAAGGACATCTTTTATGTATAGCACACCTTTAATATCGTCAATGTCTTTTCCTAAGACAGGAAAGCGAGAAAGGCGAGAGTCTTGAGCAAGTGATAATACCTCACTATAAGTTGCATTTTCAGGAACAAAAGTAATTTCTGTACGGGGCGTCATTATGTCTCGGGCTGCCAAGTCGGTAAATGAAAAAACCCGATGCATCATGTGGCGCTCCCGCTCTTCTACGACCCCTTCTTCTTCGCCTACTTCTATGAGTGTTTTTATTTCTTCTTCGGTAAAAGAGGCTTGTTTTTCTCCTGATTTGATGCCAAAAATTTTTATGAGTACTTGTGAGAAAGAAGAAAAAATGACAATAAGGGGGCGAAACAAAATTGAGAAAAAAACTAAGAATCTTGAAAGAGCAAAGGCAATAGATTCTGGATGTTGAGTACCGAGTGTTTTTGGAGTAATTTCACCAAAAATCAAAAGAAGAACGGTAGTCGCAAGTGTTGCATACCCAACTCCAGCGGGCCCAAAAAAATCAAGGGCTATTGAAGTTAAAATAGCAGAGAGGGCAATGTTTACAATGTTGTTTCCAACGAGTACGGTGTTCAAAAGACGGTCTTTTCTGTCTAACAGTTTTCCTGCTCGTATTGCGCCTTTGTGTTTTTGGTTGCGCAAAAAACGAACACGTAATTTATTAACAGAAAAAAATGCGCTTTCAGATGCGGAAAATAGCATAGAAAGGATTATGAGGATGCCAGCAGTGGCAAGCAAAATAATTGTTTTAGAACTCATTTTTCTCCTAGTGTAATACACTTAGTATATGCTATTTTTTTGTAACTATCAAGAGGAAAAATACCCTTCATAAAACTCAAAAACTCTTTTATACCAAGGAAGGGCAATGGCATTTTTGCCAATAAATTCTTCGTGATTGGCACCGCTAATGACTGCTAGTTTACATGTAGATGTTTTAGCAGCAAAGCTATTTTGTCCCTTTGGCATAACAGTTGCATCATTTTCTGCTTGTAAAAGAAGAATGGGCGTAATAATTTTTTTTGTGTTGCGCTTTTTTTGTATATATTTTATTGCTTTTAAACATTCGCAGAGCCAAAGCATTGTGCCGCCCCACGTTTGGATTCGCTTATCAGTATAACGAATTTTGTAAAAAAATGAGTGACGATCTACGCTTGTTGTATTAAGTTTTTGCATATTAAAAATTAAATCATCAAATGGAAACTCTCTGTGTGCAGGATTTAATGTAGTGTTTCCCTTTCTGAGGCGAACAATGTGGGTAATAGGATACCCAAGCCACAAGGGGAATCCTAATAAAAATACTTGCATCATAGGAGAGTTCAGGGTTGCAGCAGTAAAGTCTACTGTGTGCATTGTGAGGTATACAGCCCCTATTGCACCACCCATTGAATGCCCAAATAAAAAAAGAGGCTTTCCGTTTGCTAAGGGTTTTGCTATGTTGTCAACAACGCTTTTTGCATCAGTTACATAGGTACTAAAATTTTCAATATGTACTTTTGATGGATTATCCTCAACTGATTTTTCTCTTGGAGAAAAGCCATGCCCATGATGGTCAAACCGGCAAATTGCATATCCCTGTTGTAATGCGTAATATGAAAACTCATCGTACTTTGCGCAAAACTCACAAAAGCCATGAAAAATCACTAAAACTGAATGAAACTCGCCGTCCGGAACAAGGGTTTCAACATGAATGTTTCCACCTTGAATGGATTCAACGGCATGGACTGTTTTGCGTGAATTGATAAACGGAATTACTGTGTCATTCATTTGTGTGGAAAAGTCTTTTTCGCTTAGTAATGTAACGTTTTTCATGGTTTTTTACCAGCCGCCTGAGGCTCCTCCGCCACCAAAGCCACCGCCTCCACCAGAAAATCCGCCGAAGCCGCCACCTCCAAAGCTTCCACCACCGAATCCACCACCACGGTGTCCGCGTGAGCCTCCTAAGAGGGATAAAATACCCATGGTGAGTATTGCATCGTTTACACCGCTACCCCTTCTGCCTCCTCCATTGCGTCCGCTTTTGCCGCTCATGGAAATAAACATAAATATAAAGAAAATAACAAGGGTTATTATCGATGAGAAAAAACTTGCGCCTTCACTTGTATTATTTGATACTTTTGTAGTGGCTGATTCATCTATATAGCCGATGGCTTCACCTACGG
The DNA here is from genome assembly GCA_964371295.1 of uncultured Treponemataceae bacterium. Classification (GTDB taxonomy): domain Bacteria; phylum Spirochaetota; class Spirochaetia; order Treponematales; family Treponemataceae; genus CAYJFX01. The sequence goes on along the minus strand of CAYJLT010000084.1, from coordinate 614 downwards.
CTGTTTGGCTCATTACTTGGATACCTGCAATAATACCAGTTCCAAAGTCACCTTGCTGGAAGTAGGGGGCAATAACTTGTCTAATAATTTGACCGCTTAATGCATCGGTTAATACACTTTCTAAGCCATATCCTACTTCTATTCTCATTTCTCGTTCATCATAGGCTATTAGAAGTAGAGCTCCGTTGTCTTGGTCTGCGCTTCCGAGTTGCCATTCGTCTGTTACTTGAATGGAGTAAAGCTCAAGGCTCTCATCCTCTAATGACGGAATAGTTAATACAGCCATTTGAATGCCGTATTGTGAGTCCAATTGTTGCAAATACTGATTTAAGGCTTGCTCTTCCTGACTAGATATAATATTTGCTTGGTCTGTTACAGGATTTGTTAATGGTGGAACTTCGAGTGCAAATACGGGTATAACTAAAAAAAGAAATGCAAAGATTGCAAAAAGTTTTTTCATTATTCGCCTCCTTGCAAAATGTGCACTGCGTCTGAAAGTTCGTTTGGATTTTCGCTTAATGGCGGGAAGTTCGTTTTCAAAAGTTCTGCACATTCTTCAACTGTTTTAAGCATCGCGTTTTTTGTAGAGATTTCACTTTTTGGCGAAAAACCAG
>CAYJLT010000083.1:0-7637 GCA_964371295.1 uncultured Treponemataceae bacterium | reverse complement strand
CCAGCGAAGTGCAAGAGTGTGATGATGGAAGCTTAATTGTTGCAACACGCTTACCGATAGAGGGATGGCTTTGCAATTTTGTGTTAAGCTTTGGAGAAAATATTGAAATTATAGAACCAGAATGGTTAAAAGATGAGATGATAGCATACATAAAAAAATTGCAAAAACATTTTAAACATGACATATAGCGTCAAGGTTAATGTGATACACTTAGGGTAACTTAAATACAAATCGACAAGGAGATATTATGTCACGAGCAACAACAAAAAGCGATTTACAAGATGCGGCAACTACGCAGTTTGACTCGATGTGGACTCTTATCAATTCTATGACGGAAGAAGAACAATGCACGTCTTTTAATTTTGATGAGGCAACGCTGGGAAAAGAGGCTCACTGGAATAGGGATAAAAATATTCGAGATGTGTTAATTCACCTTTTTGAATGGCATAAATTATTACTACATTGGGTAACTGAAAATCAAAAGGGAATTGCGACCCCATTTTTACCTCCTCCATATAATTGGAAAACCTATGGGCAAATGAATGTAGCATTTTTTGAAAAGCACCAAGTAACTCCATATGAAAAGTCAAAAGAAATGGTAAAGAAAAGTCATGAAGAAGTATTGAGCATGATAGAAGGTTTTTCTAATGATGAGCTATTTTCTAAAAAATATTTTACATGGACAGGAACAACAACACTTGGAAGTTATTGTGTGTCTGCAACTTCGAGCCACTATGACTGGGCAATGAAAAAAATCAAAAAACATAAAAAATCTATGGTATAATAAACAAAAGAGGAGAAACCTATGCCGTTTGATTATAAAAAAGAATATAAAGACTTATATACGCCAAAAGAAACACCTTCAATTGTAGATGTGCCAGCAATAAATTATCTTGCAGTGCGTGGCAAAGGTAATCCTAATGCTGAGGGTGGGGAGTACCAACAAAGCATCGAACTTTTATATGCTATTTCCTATACTTTAAAAATGAGTTATAAGGGTGACTACAAAATAAACGGTTTTTTTGAGTACGTGGTTCCCCCCTTAGAAGGCTTTTGGTGGCAAGAAGGTATAAAAGGTTTTGATTCAACAAGAAAAGATTTATTTTGTTTTATTTCTGTCATACGGCTTCCTGATTTTATAACAAAAAAAGACTTTGATTGGGCAATTGAAACTGCAACAAAAAAGAAAAAGCAAGATTATTCTAAAGTAGAGTTCTTTACTCACCAAGAAGGGCTTTGTGTGCAGTGTATGCACGTGGGACCATTTGATGATGAGCCTATAACAACCGCTAAAATGACAGAGTTTGCAAAAGAACAAGGCTACGAAATTGACTTAAGCGATTCTAGAATGCACCACGAAATATACTTGAGTGACCCAAGAAAGGTTGATCAAAGCAAGCTAAAAACAGTAATTCGTCATCCTGTTACTAATTAAGGGTGTGGTTAAAAGGTGTAAAAAGATTGACTGTGTCACTAGAATGGGTAGTTACTATTCCTTTCGATACTCGGATGGTGTTACTCCATACACTTCCTTAAAACTCTTAGAAAAATAACTCATTTCAGAAAAACCGCAGTCAAAGCCAATATCAATAATAGGTAGTGCTGTTGTTTTCAATGCACTTGCAGCTTTTTCAATTCTATAATTTTTTAAGTATTTTATAGGGGATGTGTTTAATACCATTTTAAAACATCTCAAGGCTTCGCTTTCACTTACATTTGCGCTAGAAGCAATATCTTGGAGAGTAATATCCTTCTGGTAGTTGTCATGAACATACGACATCATTACCTTACATCTTCTGAGCGTCTTTATCTGTTTTGCGTCAGGTGCTGTAACATCCTTTTCTAGGGATTGTATAACAGAAAGAAGCACAGTAGATAGTTTTTCGCGTACTTCAAACTCATAGGCAAAATTCTTACTTGAAAAAGAATCATATGCATGAAGAATTGCGTTACAATGATCTTGAGATATAACTTGTATGTTTTGGCTTGTTTCTTGCAATAAGTTATGAAAGTAGCTTTGGTAAAGAACACTGTCTTGGTTTCCGTATATAAAACTTGAATGGAATACAAAAGACTTAATAATACTCGTGTTTGATCCGGTACTTTCACAGGAGTGTAGTCTTCCTGTATTTATAAATATCCCTTCTCCTTTGCCAAGTATAAATTCTTGTAATTCTACTATGAGCCTCATCTCACCGGTAACAACAACAATTAATTCTAACTCTTCATGCCAATGATAGGGAACAGCGCTAAGAGTCAAATTATCATTGTAAATTGCAACTGGAAAATCCTTTGAACCTTTTAGATTTGTTTCGCGCTTTTGCTCGTCTAAAACTATATCGCAGTCAAGTTTTTCCATAAAATCCTCTTTTTGGCGAAAATATCATAGTATTAAGTGATATTTTCATAGAAAATACTTATCTAGTACGATATAGTTATAGCATACAATCGTTGGAGGTGCAATATGGTTAGCCTACTATTGGCGCTTATTTATATTTCTTTTATTAGTCTTGGTCTTCCTGATGCCGTTCTTGGTTCTGCGTGGCCTCTTATAAGTGAAGAGTTTGCTGTTCCAATTTCAAATATGGGAATCGTTACGATAATTATATCTGCCGGCACGGTAATTTCAAGCCTTAACAGCAATAGACTTATCAATTTTCTGGGTGTTCACCGAGTTACGGCAATGAGTGTGCTTGTGACTGCAATTTCACTTTTTGGTTTTTCATCCAGTCCGTCCTTTATAGTGCTTTGTCTTTGGGCAATTCCCTATGGCTTGGGCGCCGGAAGCGTAGATACTGCATTAAACAACTTTGTAGCCGTGCACTTCGAAAGTAAACACATGAGCTGGCTTCACTGTATGTGGGGCATAGGAGCAACCTTAGGGCCTTATATTATGGGAACAGCCTTAACTGGTGGGCATAGCTTTAGAATTGGATATATTATTCTTTTTTCCATCCAAATTGTAATCTCAATAATTATTTTTATAAGTGCTCCTGTTTGGAAAACTAAGCTGCTTTCAACGCATGAAAATCATTCCAACACAGAGAAAAAAAGAATACTAAGCATAAAAGAGATTTTTTCTATACGTGGAGTTCCAGAAATTGCCGTTGCGTTCTTTTGCTTTTGTGCTATTGAGCACACTACAGGTCTTTGGGCAAGTAGTTACCTTGTGTACAATAGGGGGGTAGAACCAGAAGTAGCAGCAGGTTTTGGTGCCCTTTTCTATTTAGGAATTACCATAGGTCGAGGCATTTGTGGTTTTATAGCAATGAAATATAGCGATAAACAAATGATTCGAGCAGGGGCAGCTTTGATGGCATTTGGAATGCTTGTATTATTTATTCCAAGTGGTGAAAAGCTTGCATTTGTTGGCTTAACACTTATTGGCCTCGGCTCAGCCCCTGTGTTCCCATGCATTATTCATTCAACACCATACAACTTTGGCGCTAAAGAATCCCAAGCAATAACGGGTGTGCAAATGGCGTCGGCATATACGGGAACACTTATTATGCCATCCCTTTTTGGTATTATTGGCCGGTCGATTAGCTTTAATATGTATCCTATTTTTATAGGTGTAATCTTAATGCTGATGATAGTTATGTATGAATTAATGTTAAAAAAAGTAAAAGGAGAAAAGTAGCATGAAAATTAAAAAGAGCGTGTCACAAAAAAATCAGATGCAAAGACCTGCAAGAAAAACAAAAAAAGAAATCATCTTTAAGCTACCTAATATTCATATTGGCGGTGGGAAAAAGTGATTATTGAACACATCGCCATGTATGTAAACGACTTAGAAAAAACGCGAAAATTTTATGAGTCATATTTTGGTGCAAAAAGCAATGATATGTATCATAATACTAAGACCAATTTTAAGTCGTATTTTCTAAGTTTTGAAACAGGGTGCAGGCTAGAAATAATGAACATTCCAAACCTAGATGATAGCGTAAAAAGCTCTAAGAGGTGTGGACTTATTCACCTTGCATTTAGTGTTGGTAGCAAAGAAAATGTAGTTGAACTTACAGAAAAAATTCGAAGAGATGGATTTGATATTATGAGTGAGCCTCGAACTACTGGTGATGGTTACTTTGAGTCTTGTGTACGGGACACAGAAGGAAACCTGATAGAAATTACAGAGTAGTATTGTGGTAAAAACATCAAGCTAGGATAAATAATCACAAACTTTATCTTGACAAATGCAAAGAATCGCCTTACACTTATAATAGGTTATAACCCTGTGGCATTATTTATGCCTATAATTTACATCAGAGTATTGAATACTCGAAAGGACAAAAAAATGAAAAAATTTTTTCTCGTGTTGGTTGTGTTGTTAAGTGTAACATCTTTTGCTGTTGCCTCAGGCTCATCAGACGAAACTACTGAAGTGGCTGTAATGGATATGGAAGCAATGCAAGAATTCACTGTTGAATCTCTTGCAGAATATGATGGAAAAGATGGACGGCCTGGTTATATTGCATATGATGGAATGGTGTACGATGTATCTAATCATCCTAGATGGAAAACTGGTACACACAATGGACAAATGGCAGGAACAGATATTACTGATGCCATAAAAAAAGCTCCCCATGGTGCAAGTAAAATTGAAAGCTTAACTGCTGTAGGAAAACTTGTAAAATAGTTATTAAAATTCATATAATTTGTTTTATAAGGAAAGACTGATTTCTAAGGAGGTCAGTCTTTTTTTTAGTGATTGATAGCTTATGCGTTAATATTCTTAGAAAATTTTTACATTTTTTTTTGATACTATGATATAATCTAATTGCAACAAGTATTACGATTAGAGGTGTTTCTTTTTGCAATATATTTTTAAAAGGAAAGTAGAAAATGCAAAATAATTTACAAAAAAAATTTGGGTTTATTACTGCTATAGCAATGGTTATTGGAATTGTTATTGGTAGTGGTGTATTTTTTAAAGCGGAAAAGGTTCTTACTGCAACAAATGGCAATCTTACACTTGGTGTTTTTGCTTGGATTGTTGGTGGCATAATTATGATGGCTTGCGCATACGTGTTTTCAATTTTAGCTACACGGTATGAAAAGGTTAACGGAATTGTTGACTATGCAGAAGCTGCTGCAGGGAAAACCTATGGGTACTATGTTGGTTGGTTTATGTCAACAATATATTATCCATCATTAACAGGTATTTTAGCATGGGTATCTGCAAAGTATACTGCTGTTTTATTCGGGTTTGCTGACGTAAATACTGGGTCAACAACCTTTATGTTAACAGCGCTTTATTTAGTTGCAATGTATGCATTAAATGCACTGTCCCCTATTTTAGCTGGAAAATTTCAAGTTTCAACTACCATTATAAAGCTTGTTCCATTACTTTCACTTGCAGTTGTTGGTTTTATTTCAGGACTTTTAAATGGGCAAATGATAGATAACTTTACCGCAGAGATAGTCACGGTAACTACGAGCAATCCACTACTAACGAGTATTGTTGCAACAGCTTTTGCGTATGAAGGTTGGATTATTGCAACGAGTATTAATGCAGAACTAGTGGATGCAAAAAAGAACCTTCCAAAGGCATTAGTTGGTGGAGCAATTGTTATAGTTATAATTTATATTGCGTATTTTATTGGACTGGCTGGAACAATGCCTACATCAGAACTTATGGAAGGTGGAGAAACCGCTGTTAGAATAGCCTTTACAAATACCTTTGGTAAACTAGGTGGAACGTTATTTTTACTATTTATTGTTATATCATGCCTTGGTACAACAAATGGCTTAATGCTTGGTTGTACACGAGGGTTTTACTCTTTGGCTGTGAGAAACTTGGGGCCAAAACCTGAGGTTTTTTCAAGAGTAGATTCTACAACAAATATGCCAACAAACTCTGCCATACTTGGTCTTCTTCTCTGTGAAGCATACATATTTTTATGGTACGGAAACTTTGCAGGTTGGTGGCCAATTTTCCTAGATGTATCGGAACTACCAATTGTAACAATGTACGCTTTATATCTACCCATTTTTATTTGGGTTATAAAAAATATTAGAGATGCATCAGTTTTTTCTAGAACAATAATGCCCATACTTGCTATTATTGGTTCTCTATTTATGATGTATGCAGCATTTATTAGCCATGGAGTGGCTGTTTATGTTTATCTCGTATTATTTGCAATTATTATGCTCATAGGATTTTTTGTAAAAGGAAAACGTGCGTAAAAATCCTGTCATCCCGAGAGCTAGTCGACAGGGAATTCAATTTTGAATAACTAATTAAATTTAGCCACAGATGAACAGGATGTAAAGGATGTTTTTTTGTGGTGTAAAGGGAAAAAATACCATTATCCTGTTTAATCCTGTATATCAGCGGCTATAAAAAGGACTCTTTTGGTTGAAAGTTGAATTCCCTGCTAGTCGAGGGATCTTATTTGCAAATGAGATTTCTCCACTTTGGTTGAAATGACTGTAGTATTATTCAAGGATAGAATTACAGACAAAATTGGTTATAAGAAAATATTTGACTCGGTTTTTTAGAAGGCTGCTGGTATTAAATCTAAGCCAGCAGTTTCTTCAAAGCCATACATCAGATTCATGGATTGTACCGCTTGGCCGCTCGCTCCTTTGAGCATATTGTCCAATACAGACACCACTTGGAGCATGGTCCCATTATTCACAATGTGCACACTCATATCACACATATTAGTGAAACGAACATTTTTAGTTTTAGCTAGTATGCCTTTTGGTAAGACTCTTACAAAGGGCTCGTCTTTGTATGTGTTTTCGTATAAAGTTCGTACTTCTTTTTCAATGTCTTCTAAAGTTTTACCCTCCATAAAATCATCACAAAGAGGGGCATATACGGTGGCTAATATACCGCGGCTCATTGGCAAAAGGTGTGGAGTAAACACAACGTTTACCTTTTTACCAGCTATCGTAGTTAAATTTCGTTCTATTTCTGGGGTATGGCGATGAGCACCTATCCCGTAGGCACTACAAGACTCACCACTTTCTGAAAAATTATTTGTACTACTTGGCTCTCGGCCGGTACCTGTTGTCCCGCTTTTACAGTCTGCTACAATTAAATCAAGAGAAATCATTTTGTTTTTTATTGCAGGAAGAAGGGCGAGTGTTGTTGCAGTTACGTAGCATCCAGGGTTTCCAATTATGAGAGCATTTTTAATTTTTTCTCTATTCATTTCGCTCATGCCATAGACTGATTCGGTATGAATTTCAGGGTGCTTCCAATCATTTTTGTACCATTTTTTAAATGTTTCCTCATCATCATCAAAGCGAAAATCTGCCGACATGTCAATGAGTTTTTTCCCTGCATTTTTTGCTTGAACGGCATAGCTTTCTGCGATCCCATGTGGGAGAGCGGTAAAAATGATGTCTGAGCCGCTCATTACTTCATCTGCACTTACAAGAATGCCATTTGTTTTTTTACCAATTATTCCAAAAAGGTTAGGATATACATCCTGTATGTTTTGTCCTTCAAAACTTACTGAGCTTAATAGTAGTTTTTTTACATTTGGATGTCTTACAAGTAAGCGAACTAACTCGGCTCCAACATAGCCTGTAGCACCAATTACTCCAACTGTTATCATTGTGTACCTCTTTATTTTGTAGTTGCACTAGCGACTCCGTTTCACCCTCCAATTAACTGTCAAAGG
>CAYJLT010000082.1:0-7729 GCA_964371295.1 uncultured Treponemataceae bacterium | reverse complement strand
GAATGATGAACTGGATAGATCTTTTATAGGGTTTCTCGCCTTGTGTTTAACTGCGAATAAATACAGCCACAATATTCTTGACGATATAAATTAAACTCTTTAGAAACCTCTAAACTTCTTTTAAACCCGTTGCGCTTTTTAAAGTCGGCGTATACGAATTGTGGGACTTTTGATGGCTCATTATTTTCTTGCATGTTTTTATAAAGTTTTTGCCCAATTCTATTTATTTTCTCTGCATCCTTATGAGGGCTTATTGAAAGGGCGGTGGTAAAATAGTCAAAGTTTTGTTCTATAGCATAGGATGCTGTGTGCTGTAATCTGAGCTCATAACACTTTTCACAGCGAACTCCCTTTTCTGCTTCTGTTTTTAAGTCAGGATATTTTTCTGTTTCGACAGCTTCAAAAAAATCATTGGGCTCGTAATGTTCTGCCTTAAAAGCAATATTTAGATTCTTACACTGAGAGCTTTGAGAAAATTTTGGTAAAAACTCTCTCAATTCGTCCAATCGCTTGGCATATTCTTCTCTGGGGTGAATGTTAGGATTATAATAATATACGGTAACTTCAAAGATTTGGGCTAATTGTTCAAGGACGGCACTTGAGCAGGGCGCGCAGCACACGTGAAGCAAAAGGCTGGGCTTTTTTTCACTATAAAGAGGGTTTCTGTGTACTTCGCGTATAATTTTCTTAAAAAGGTTGTCGTAATTATGTTTCATTTTGTGCTACTCACCAATTATTTTTACTAAAACTCTTTTTTTGCGTCCGCCGTCAAATTCGCCATAAAAGATTTGTTCCCAAGGACCAAGGTGTAGTTGTCCTTGTGTAATTGCTACAACAACTTCTCTTCCCATAATTTGCCGTTTCATGTGTGCATCTGCATTTATTTCGCCAACATTGTGCCTATATTTTGAAACGGGCTCATGCGGAGCAAGTTTTTCAAGCCATTCATCAAAGTCTTGGTGAAGACCACCTTCATCATCATTTATAAAAACACTCGCGGTAATATGCATAGCATTTACTAACACAAAGCCTTCTTGTATGCCGGACTGCGCGAGTAAATTTTCAACTGTTGGTGTAATGTTTATATACTCTCTCATATGGGTAGTATTAAACCATAGTTCTTCTGTTAAGGTTTTCATACTACCATTATATGATAGAATTTTGTTAAGGGCAAGAGATTTTTTAGGGAGTAAAAAAACGAGACTGAATGCTCTGCCTCGTTAATGCTTAATTATTCTACTTTATATAAAACAGGAGATCTGCTTCCTTGCCTAAAACGGTAAAGAACAGTACTATCGTACTCTGCAATGGCAGCATTCATTGCGTTTATTTTGCCATTAATAGCACCTACAGAAGGGAGTGCTCCTGCCTCGTCAGATGATGGGTCTGCAAAATAAGTGTGCTCTGCAGCCTTAGTGCTTAACCCAATTATTGCCCTGCTTGCTCCATCATTTAGCATTCCTGTGTTGTAGTTAGCAATGAGTGTTCCTATGCTATATCCAACAAGAGCTCCAGCATTCTCAATTTTTACAGGAGTGTATACAGACCCTAAATTATAAGAAGCAATGATAGTTCCATCATTTTTTCCAACAAGGCCTGCAATATTACTTGTTGTAATATTGCCATCTGAGCCGCCTAGAGCCTCTACCCTTCCTCTATTGTAAGAGCCTTGAATTCTACCGATGTTATAGCCTACTAAACCGCCAGCTGTTCCTGGTTCGCTTATAGAGGGTGGGTTATATCCTGTGCTTCGTACAACACCAACATTATAAGAGTCTTCAATAATGCTTCCTGACCAACTGGTTCCAACAATACCACCTATATTTATGTTATCTCCAACAACGACCCCTTCGTTAATGCAAGAAACAATTTTTAGGACATCGCCGGCATCTTCTTGGGCGAAATACCCCGTTATGCCACCTATTTGGCTGATAGTACCATGAACTGAGCCTTCATTTGTACAGTTAATTATTTGATCGCTAAGGGAATGTCCTGTAATTCCACCTACATTTCCCCCTATTGATGTAACTTCACCAGTGTTTTTGCAATGTTCTATTATTGTTGAATACCTACTGTATCCTATAATTCCACCCGTTCCAAAAGGGGTGTGGTCATACTCTCTATTTGCGTTGCTTTGTACAATGCCGGCATTAACGGTGTTAGAAATTCGCGAGCGCCATTTATCCGTATTACTGTAATTTCCCATTTCACCAGCAATCCCACCAACATGTAAAAAGCCTTCTACATAGGAATAGTTAAAGCAGCTATCAACAATCCCATCGCAGCTACCAAAAAAGCCGCCAACTTGGTTATTACCTATTATATGTGAAAAGACAACATTTGTATTCGTAATTTTTACATCATATTCTACATTGGAGGCAAGGGCTCCAACCCGGTCATGGGCATTAATATAGGCATTTTCGATTGTAAGGTTTTTAATCTCTGTATCAATGCCGCTTCCTTTTTTAATTCTACCAAACAAGCCTATGTTACTTGAGTCCTCATCTTCTCCATCTAAAAAATACAGTTCAAAAATTGTATGATCATTTCCATCAAAAATACCTCTAAAAAAGGCCTCTTCGGTTCTCAAGTCACCTATAGGAATCCAGTTTGTTTTTGGTAGGGTTATGTCATTCATTAACAAAATCTTTGAAGTACGAGCTCCATTTCTACCAATATTTACATCATCTCGAAAGTCCATAAGGTCTTGTGCTGAATAAATGTGAATATCATAATCATCTGGGTTTGCCCCTGTATCATTTTCTAATACGGAAGGGCAAGCCGTAAGCAAAAGGCATAATAATGGTAAAATAAATATTTTTTTCATAAACTCTCCCTTAATCTGCATAAAAAACAGCACTTTTTATAAGCTCAAAATGTGTATTTACAGGGACAGGAACAGATATAGAATCGACATCGCCTTCCCATCTATAAACCTTAACAGCATATGGATTTAGGTGATTTTTAACTTGGCGTATATCCCCTCCATCAACGGCTCCCGTACCACCTGCAACAGCAGGAATAGCTACAACGGTAACAAGCTCATCATCTACAAATTCTCCGGCACTATTAGTTTTTCTAAAGAGAGTTTCAAAACGATATTTTTTCGGAATAACATCAAAACTATAATCATTATAATCTATTAGTCCATTAATAGCCACTGCTATGGCAAAGTCAAAATATAATTCGTGAAAGGGAATTCCTGTAGCAGCACTAAGGGCATGAACTCCATCTCCCCGAGGCTCTGTGTCTGGCTCACTGCCAAGAGGAGGCCCTGGTTTATAGAGCCTATCAATTATATCTATGCCTAGGGCTGGATCTGAATACCTATCTATAAGGTATTGAACAAATAAATAGCTTAAACTATAGCTGTTTCTTGTATCAGCAGGAACAATCCCCCCAAAACGCAATAATCCTTTCGTTCCTAGACTACCAAAGGCGAGTCTAACATCATTTTCTTTACTATATGTGGTAATGTGTCTGGCATACTCAGATAAACCTTCTTCAAGCCACAGAGGCTCTGCACGCACCCCACTTGCCCCTCTTGCTTGTCTAAATAACATATGCTGCATTTCATGAAAAACGGTTGCAACAGAAAGGCCAACCTTATCTTCGTAGTCAAGCCCAGCTGCAGTATTGCCATACAAAAGTTCATTTATATTTACTAGTATTCCTCCATTTCCTATGGTACCGCTAATGCCAGAGGGAAAGCCAACAATCATAACTTTTACTCTAGAAGTGGGTTCTGCAAAAGTATCAATCATAGTGTGATAATCTTGCTCAAACCTATCTGTGTATTCAGCTTTATATGGATTAAAATTTGATTTAAAACTTGTTTCGACATACATGCCTTTTTTGACATCAAAAGCTTCTACCTCTATAAAAAAATCAGCATTCTTAGTTGAAGCAACACATTCTATAATGATATTTCTTTCATCTTGGTCACCGTTTCCGCTGGTTGTAATATTTTGTCTTTCGCCTACTACTGCGCGGTTGCTAGCCAAGTTATAATTAATACTTGCTTGCTTATAATCAACAGAGCTCTCTTCAAAAAGAGAAGAAGGAGAATATGAATGGGTAAGTAAGCTACTGCTATAAGAATAATCCAAAAAGGCATCGTCTGTATTTGATGCCTCTGCAAGTGAAACTTGAGCATTTACAGGAGGGGTGCCTGTTGTTAGTACCTGTATTCCAAAGTTAGAAAAAGATCTTGAAAGATTTGGAGTAACAGTATCATTAGGAGCCACATACGCATGCACAGAATACAATGTTTTTCCTTCTGGGCGATATTCTTTGGCGGGTAGCTTTAGGCTTCCGTCTTCATGCACCATAATAATACCGTTAATGGCATTTTTATTTGTTTCAAAGTTAATTTCGGCTCCATCTTCATCCACGGGGGGATTAAAAAATTTTGGTACCTCTGGTCTCGTAAGGCCAACATATCTGTGTTCAGGAGTTTCGAATAAGCTACACGATACCAATAATAAAAACGGTAATACAATAAAAATAATTTTTTTCATAATTTATACTCTTCATTTTTGGAATAAAAATAAATCAAAGTGATTTATTACGCCATTTTAACAAGTTTAAAGGCTTTTGAAACGAGTGTCAAGGATTTTTTTGTACTATAGAAGAAATTTCTAGCAAGGTGTTATTGGTAGTAAAAAGAGTCCTTGTTGAAACTTTTTTTTTATACTATACTATAAAAAACAGTATTTTAGGTGGCGACATGCAAGGAAAATATTTATTTACATCGGAATCCGTTGGAGAGGGGCACCCCGATAAATTATGCGATCAAATATCTGATGCGGTGCTCGATGCTTGTTTGCGAGAAGATCCAGAAAGTCATGTTGCGTGTGAAACATTTGCTTCAACCGCCCTTGTCTTAGTTGGTGGTGAAATTACTACTCACGCATTTGTTGATATTCCAGAACTTGCCAGAAACATAGCAGGCGAAATTGGTTACACAAATGCAGATTATGGGCTCGACTGTAATTCTATGGCAGTATTAAACGTAATTCACTCGCAATCACCCGATATTAATCAAGGGGTGGTTGGTGCTGGGCTTGATGAATATAAAGGACAACAAGGAGCTGGAGATCAAGGGATGATGTTTGGCTTTGCGTGCTCTGAAACACCGGAATTAATGCCTGCGCCCATTACTTTTTCACATGAGATTTTACGAAAAGCAACCACCCTTAGAAAAGATGAAACAATACCGTGGCTTAGACCAGATGCAAAAAGCCAAGTAACCATTGAATATGAAGGCAACACACCGTTAAGAATAGATACCGTTGTTGTGTCCCATCAACATAATCCAGAAGTAACACATGCAACAATAAAAGAATGTGTAATTGAAGAAATAATAAAGCCCGTATTAAACCCGAGCGGTTTATTGGATTCTAATACAAAATTTTTTATTAACCCAACGGGGCGTTTTGTTACTGGTGGACCCTATGGCGATACTGGCCTTACTGGGAGAAAAATAATTGTAGATACCTATGGTGGCATGGGGCGGCACGGGGGCGGAGCCTTTAGTGGTAAAGACCCGTCAAAAGTAGACCGCTCAGCTGCATACATGGCACGCTACATTGCAAAAAATATTGTGGCTGCAAAGTTAGCAGAAAGATGCGAAGTACAACTTGCCTATGCAATTGGGGTTCCCTTCCCTGTTTCAATTATGGTTGACACCTTTGGTACTGGAAAGGTTGAAGAAACAGCCCTTTCAAAGGCCGTTAGCGAAGTTTTTGATTGTTCTCCTGGAGGAATTATTTCTACTCTTGATCTAAAAAAACCAGTATATCAAGCAACCTCCGCCTATGGGCACTTTGGTAGAAGTGAGTTTACCTGGGAACAGCTTGATAAGGTAGAGGCGCTTCTAAAAGCAATACGATAAAGGGTTTTTATGCCAAAAAGATTTTCTTCTATAAAAATGTTAACTCATGATGAAATAGTAGAGGTTTTTTCACGCTTAAAAAAGCAAAATCCTGAGCCAAAGTCAGACCTTGTTTTTCACAATCCATATACATGCCTTGTATCAGTTGTGCTTTCTGCACAAACAACAGATAAAGGCGTAAATAAAGCGACAGAGCACTTATATAAAGTTGCCGATACTCCCGAAGCCATTGTAGCTCTTGGTGAAGAAAAACTCATTGAGTATATTCGAACTATTGGGCTTTATCGCAACAAGGCAAAAAATGTTATTAATCTGAGCAAAATGCTCATAGAAAATTTTAATTCTGAAGTACCACAAAAAAGGGAGGATTTAGAAAGCCTTCCTGGCGTGGGGAGAAAAACGGCGAATGTTGTATTAAATGTTGTGTTTGGGGAACCTACCATGCCGGTAGATACACACCTTTTGCGCATTTCTCCAAAAATAGGACTTTCTACAGGGGTTACACCAGAACAAGTTGAAAAAGACTTACTTGAGTGTATCCCGCAGGAGTTTTTAGACCATGCACATCACTGGTTAATATTACAAGGTCGCTATACCTGTGTTGCAAGAACGCCAAAATGTGATGAGTGCATTATTGAAGATATTTGTAAAAAAAATGGAGTATAACCTACATAAAAGGAGCTATCAATGAACGAAGTAACAGAAGATGTAATTGCCGCTGCAGAAAATGCTTTTAACACAGCGTTTCATTTAACTGATAATTTTGAAGGGCTAAAAGGGGTGTTTACTTGGGATTTTTTATTTAAAGCAATTACGTTTATTGGAGCAATTCTGCTCTTATACATTGCCTACAGGGTTATATTAAAAATATACAGAAAAGTTGGTAAAGAAAAATTAAAACCGCAAACAGCATTAATTATTGAAAAGGGCATAAAGTACACCTTTTATGTTTTAATAGCCTTGTATATTTTAGATATTTTTGGGGTAAACTTAAATGCTCTATTAGGTGCGGCAGGTATTATGGGTGTTGCCATTGGTTTTGCAGCTCAAACATCTTTTAGTAACATTATTAGTGGCTTTTTTGTATTAAGTGAAAACACCATAAAAATTGGCGATTTTGTAACAATTGAAGATGTTGTTGGAAATGTGCACTCAATAGATCTTTTATCAGTAAAAATTCTAACCTTAGACAATCAGCTTATACGAGTTCCTAATGAAACTATCATAAAGGCAAACTTAAAAAATACAACATATTATCCTGTTAGAAGGGTTAAGGTTCGTGTATCTGTTTCATATGATACTGATTTAGAAAAGGCCTATGAAACAATTATGAAAGTTCCCTCAATGTGTTCACTTATCATAGATGAGCCCGAGCCTCTAGCTTATTTTGATGGCTTTGGAGACTCTGGAATTAATTTAGTGCTTGCGGCATGGATAAAAAAAGAGGATTATATTGCTGCTAAAAATCAAATGTATATAGCCATAAAAAAAGCATATGATAAAGCAAAAATAGAAATACCATTTGCACAAATTGTTGTATATGATGGGGACAAAAAAGATGATATCCCTGTAGAAAAAGGGACAAAGGGACTTAAAAAAAAGGAGCCTCAAAAGAGGCTCCCAAAATAAGGAGGTGAAATTAAACGGTGGTTGGTGTTCCGTAATAACAATCTTTTAGCAATTGTGTCATTTCTGCTGGAGTTGGTTGTCGTGGATTAGAACCTGTACAGGCATCACCAATTGCATTTACTGCAATCTCTTCAACCTTTGATAAGAACTCTTCTTCACTAACCATTCCATTTTCAAAGTCTTTAATGCTTAGTGGAATTTCTA
>CAYJLT010000081.1:0-7814 GCA_964371295.1 uncultured Treponemataceae bacterium | reverse complement strand
GTGCAAGTTATTCCAAATATTACCGATGAGCTTAGGCGCCGTTTAATGCTTCCAGAAACTGAAGCAACCGATGAAAACCCTGAGCCTGATGTAATAATTACCGAAGTTGGTGGTACTGTAGGTGACATTGAATCTCTTCCATTTGTTGAAGCTATAAGACAGATCCGCTATGAGGTAGGATTTGAAAACTGTGCCTACGTGCACTTAACGTTAATTCCATACATAGAAAGTGCTCAAGAGCTCAAAACAAAGCCAACGCAACACAGTGTAAAGGATTTGTCGAGCCTTGGAATTCAACCTGACATCATTATGCTACGAAGTGAAGTACCAATTGATTCTGCAACACGTGAAAAGCTTGCAATTTTTTGTAACGTACCAGTAGAGGCAATTGTTCAAAACTTAAATGCAGAATCCATTTATGAAGTTCCATTAATGATGGAAAACGAAGGCTTGGGTGACGCACTTTGCAAAACACTCGACATAGAGTGTAAAAAAGCAGATTTATCAGAATGGACAAAAATAGTAAACAAGCTTTACAATCCAAAAAAAACTGTGAAGATTTCGCTAGTTGGAAAATACGTAGAACTTCATGATGCGTATTTATCGGTAGCTGAATCACTCATTCATGCAGGGATATACCACAATGCTAAAGTTGAAATTGACTGGGTAGATTCTGAATTATTAGTAGATGAAAAAACGGTAAAAGAAAAACTTAAGGGTGCAAATGGGATTATTGTACCTGGTGGATTTGGCACACGTGGCGTTGAAGGGATGATATTAACCGCAAAATATGCTCGTGAAAAAAAGATACCATATTTTGGAATTTGTCTTGGTATGCAAATTGTTGTTATCGAGTACGCTCGAAACGTGCTTGGGCTCAAGAGTGCCCATTCAACAGAAATGGATAAAGACACACCGCATCCTGTAATTGACCTAATGCCTGACCAAAAAGGAAAACAACTCGGTGGAACATTACGGCTCGGTAAATATGAATGCAAACTTTCAAAAGGCAGCCTTGCTCTCAAAGCCTATGGTAAAGAGCTTGTATGGGAAAGGCATCGCCACCGCTATGAGTTTAACAATGACTATAGAGACAGTTTTGCAAAATCAACGCTTAAAGTCAGCGGGTTGAATCCTGAAAGGGATTTGGTAGAAATTGTTGAAATTGATAAAAAAGAACATCCTTGGATGGTAGCTGGACAATTTCATCCTGAATTTAAGTCTCGCCCAAATAAACCACAAGCCTTATTTAAAGACTTTGTGGGTGCTACACTAAAACAAATGCTGTAGCATTTTTTAATGACATCCACCTCCCAATGTAGGATAAATAAATCGGAGAAAATATGGAACAAAGACAGAAAATAGTGGTACTCGATTTTGGAAGTCAGTATGCCCACCTCATTGCAAAGCGTTTTCGTCTCATGGGTTATTATTCCGAAATTGCCCTACCCTCATGTGATATAGAAAGCTTAGAGGATGCAAAAGGAATTGTGTTATCTGGTGGGCCGTCTTCTGTATATGAAAAAAACATACCTGAGTTCAATGAAAAAATATTTGGCTTACCCATTCCCATTTTAGGAACATGCTACGGCCACCAGTTAATGGCAAAATTTTATGGCGCAAAGGTAGAAAAAGCTGAAGTTGGGGAATTTGGTTTTGCAAGACTCCTTTCTAATGATTGTGCATCAAGTCCAATTTTTGAAAAATTAGAATGTGACGAGCAAGTATGGATGAGCCATCAAGATGCCGTCGTAAGTTTAGCAGATGGCTTTGAAAAAATTGCTTTTACCAAGGATTGCGAGTATGCTGCCCTACAAGATTTAAATCGCAAACGCTTTAGTTTGCAATTTCATGCAGAAGTAAAAGATAGCCCGTGCGGAGACACTATTTTTGAAAACTTTGCTCGTTTTTGCCAAATGGAAAAAAACTGGAGCCAAGACGCCGTTCTACAAGCAATAGGTGATGATATAAAAAAAACTGCAGAAGGTAAAAAAGTACTTCTCTTTTTGTCAGGCGGCGTGGACTCAACGGTTGCATTTGCCCTTTTAAACAATACTTTGGGGCAAGATAGAGTTTTAGGGCTTCATATCGATAACGGGTTTATGAGAAAGAATGAAAGTGACATTATTGCAAAAAGATATAAGGACTTTGGCTTTAATAATTTCATAGTTGAAGATGCGTCAGAGACATTCTTACATGCTATAAAAGGTTTGACTGACCCACAGAAAAAGCGACACGCAGTAGGAGAAACATTTATAACGGTACGTGATGATGTTATCAAAAAGCTTGATTTACATGAAGATGACTGGCTTTTAGGACAAGGGACCTTGTATCCAGACATCATTGAATCAGGTGGCACAAAAAATTCTCACGTAATAAAAACACACCATAATAGAGTTGAAGGAATACAAGCTTTAATAGAAAAAGGCCTCATTATTGAACCACTAAAAGACTTATACAAAGATGAGGTTCGAGTAGTAGGTACAATTCTTGGACTTAGCAATGAACTTGTGTTTAGACACCCCTTCCCTGGGCCTGGATTAAGCATTAATGTTTTGTGCTCTGATGGTTCTATTGCAAAAGATGATAAAACAGGAAAAGACGGAAGCGTTGATTTTAATGCCTCGATACAGGAATTTGAAAGCCTTGATATATCAAGTATGGAAATTGGAGCAGTATCAAAAAAGGTGCTTCCTGTAAAATCAGTAGGAGTTCAAGGCGACTTTAGAACATACCGCTTTCCTGCAGTATTAGACTTTAATAAAGAAATTTTCCCGAGCAATGAACTTTGGGAAAAATTAGAAAAAACATCATCATTTATTACAAATGCACTTTCTGGTGTGAATCGTACGGTCCTTTGCTTTTATGAAAAAGAAAACTGTATGCTAAATGAAGCCTACTGCACAAAAGATAGACTCGACATGACTCGCGAAGTTGATGCAATTGTGCTTGATGAACTTAAAAATAGTAATTTATACAGTGTTATTTTTCAGCATCTTACAATGTGTATTCCATACAGTACAGCACCTAACACCTGTTCTATAGTACTTAGGCCCGTAGTTTCTGAGGATGTTATGACAGCGCGCTTTGCGCATTTAGAAAGTACAGTTCTAGAAAAAATAGTAGAGAGAATTAAAAAATTAGGTTTTGTGGATGCGCTGTATTATGACATAACTAATAAGCCACCAGCGACATTTGGCTGGGAGTAGGTCGTAGAAATCGACATAGCTCGCGATGCTCCCTGCCCTAAGGGGTACAACAAGAGGGATAAACGAGTCCTTGTCGATTTCTACTTACCGAGTTTTCTAAAGGAGATAAGGGATTAGCTTAAAACTCGCATTATTTTTGAGTTGAGCGACGTCCGTGTCGCAATTATTGTAGATTATAAATAGAAAATAGGAGTAAATATGAAGGATTTTATTGAATACGATGACTTTGCAAAACTTGATATGAGAGCAGGTACTGTTCTTAGTTGTGAAAAAGTAGAAAATGCAGAAAAATTGTACAAAATTATGGTAAACACTGGTGAAGAAAACCCACGCCAAATTGTTTCAAGCTTAGTTGATTATTATACTGCCGAAGAATTAGTAGGAAAACGTATAATTGTTCTTGTAAACCTAAAGCCAAGAAAAATGCGCGGTATTGAGTCTCAAGGGATGCTTTTATGCGTTGAAACAGAAGATGGTAAAACATGTGTACTATTAAAACCAGAAGCTGATGTAGAACCAGGAACTTCTGTAACCTGAGAAATATAAATGGCATCGAGTATAGATTTTATTGAGTATGTAGTTGATCAAATTCATAAAACAGGTGCGGTTCGCTATAGAAAAATGTTTGGCGAATACATGATTTATGTAAATGACAAGCCATTATTGTTGGTATGCGATAACACTGTTTATGTAAAAAAGATTGATGAACTAGCTGAAGTAATGAAGGGTGCAGAAACAGCTAGTCCTTATCAAGGTGCACAGGAGCACTACATACTGGAGATTGAAAACACTGAGCTTTCAAAAAAAGTAATTGGTATTATAGAGCCACTAAAAAAAGTTCCTAAGCCTAAAAAGAAAAAAGGTAATAAATAGTATTAAATCTATTTATTTTGTAAGCTTTTTCGAGCCTTTTCACTCACTCTTTGCCCATACACTAAAAGAGCCTCTTTTTCTTTTTGTAAAAAATTTTTCAACACACGATAAATAACATCATGGCTAATTGAGCGTATATGATGAATTGTTTGCTCTAAACTACTTTGTTCAAATCCAAGAAAAAAGTTTTTTGCTAAAAACTTCATTCTTTGTTCCATATCTTCACTTGCTATAATTTCCTCTCCTATAATGTGTTCTTTTGCAGATTGAATTTCATCGTCTAAAAAACCCTCATCTAAGAGCAAGGCTAACTCATTTCGCAACAAAGATACAACAGCTCCAACATTTTTTTTTGATGCACTAGCATAGGCACACCAATATGCACAATCAGAATACATAGAAACAAAGCTATACACGCTGTAGCAAGACCCTGTTTTTTCTCGTAAAGACTGAAAAAGGCGGGAACTCATCGTATCACCAATCAAGGCATTAACAATTGCAAGCGCATAGTAATCAATATAGGAAAGAGGAACTTCAATCGGATAGAGAGCAAAAATCTGTTCTTGTTGAAAGTCAGCCTCAATAAAATGAAGTCCGCCGTTCCACCTTGGTTGAAAAAATTCTGTTTTATGTTCCATAATTGGTTTTTTTGTTGTAAGGTTTTTCAAACATTGGGAAACAGCCTTACTCTCTACATTTCCAGAAATGCTCACCGTTAAGGCTCCTTTTACAAAGTAGGTTGTATACCACTCTAGTATGGAGTCACGAGTAATTTTTTTTATATCCCTTTTAGTTGAAAGTATCGATGATGAAATAGGATTATTGGGCCAAACTGTCTCTATAGATGCATCAAGTGCTGTTTCCTCTGGATCATCTAGCGATGAAATAATTTCACTCATAATTACTTTTCGTTCTCTTTCAAGTTCATCTGTGCAAAATGTCGAGTTTTCTACCATGTCACACAAAACATTAAGGGCTGTTGAAACATGCAATGCTGGCACAACACAATGCAAGCATACTTGCTCTCGCTCTGTAAAAGCATTTACGTAACCACCAATCTTATCAAAACTCGAAGCTATATCAAAAGCAGAGCGTGTTTTAGTACCTTTAAAAAGCATGTGCTCAACAAAGTGGCTTATACCACTTTCATTCTTTTTTTCATAACGAGAACCGCATAAAAACCAAAAACCTATTGAAACTGTTTTTGCAGTATCAACCGTTTCTGTAATAAGTGAAATATTATTTGGAAGTGTTTGCTGAACTATATTGTTATGCTTATTTGTATTTTTTTTCATGAATAAAACAATTATAGCAAATTCGTACATAGTTTACAATAGAAAGGAACTATCACAACACGCTCGCTTGATAGAGTAAGTTACAGTTATCGAAACAGAGGTATGGAAAAAAAGCTTAAACAAGTGCACGATGTTAGAAATGAAAACTATATCGAACATACTTTGTCAGAGATAGTAGTAATGATACTGCTTGCAGTATTATGTAAGTATTCATGTATTTTGTCTGAAAATCAAAAATATTAAAAACTTTACAGAAAAACTCTTGACACGATAAAAAGTTATAGTTTAGTATACTATACAATCATAGTGTAATTAGCTTAAAATAAAAGGTGGAGAAATTAGTAAATGAAAATATTAATATGTAACGCAGGAAGTACTTCCTTGAAATTTCAAATCTTTCAAATGCCTGAAGGATTATCTTTGGCAACAGGTAGAATCGAAAGAGTCGGTAGTAAGGATAAAGGCATTTTCCACTACCTTTGCAAGTCAAAAAATGTAAACATCAAGTTAGAAAACCAAAATATTCTTACTTATTCAGATGGAATTTACATGTTTTTATCTTATCTGACAGATGCTCAAAATGGAATTATAGAAAACATAGATGAAATACAAAGAGTTGGATTTAAAACGGTGCTTGCAAAAGGTTATTATAAAGTACATGAATTGGTACCTGAAGTTTTAGATGCTATGGACGCATATATGTCTGTTGCCCCTGCACATAATGGGCCATACCTTGAAGCAATAAAAGAATTTAATAAAATCTTACCAAATGCAATGAAGGTAGGTGCTTTTGAAACTGCATTCCATGCAACT
The DNA here is from genome assembly GCA_964371295.1 of uncultured Treponemataceae bacterium. Taxonomy (GTDB): domain Bacteria; phylum Spirochaetota; class Spirochaetia; order Treponematales; family Treponemataceae; genus CAYJFX01. Next base: position 1,624 of record CAYJLT010000081.1, on the reverse strand, counting down.
ATTCCTTTAGAGAGAAAAGTTTTCGGTATTCCATATGATTGGTACGAGAAGTATGGTATTCAAAAACTTGGATATCATGGTGCATCTCATGAGTTTATTTCTTTAGAAGTAGCTAAAAAAGAAGGTAAAACAGGTAATGTAATCTCATGTCATTTAGGTGGAAGCGGTTCTATCTGTGCGATTAAAGATGGTAAAAGCGTTGACAACAGCTTTGGTTTTTCCCTACAAACAGGAACTATACATTCAAATCGTGTAGGAGACTTAGACTCATTTGTTATTCCATTTTTGCTTGAAGAAGGATTAACCTTAGAAGAAATAAAGACACAACTTAGCAAAAATGGAGGCTTACTAGGTATTTCTGGAATAAGCAATGACTTAAGAGAAGTTGAGGAATCTGCTGAAGCGGGGAATGAGAGAGCAAAGCTTGCAATTGATGTATATTGCAATGGAATCATTAGATATATAGGCTCATATTATGCAGAATTGGGTGGGCTTGATCATATAGTGTTCACAGGCGGCATCGGAGAAAATTCTAAAATTGTAAGAAAAATAGTATTACTTCAACTTAAACATTTTGGCATAGAACTTGATGAAAATAAAAATGATAATATACCCGATGACGGTATTATAACAACTGCAAATTCTAAGGTTAAAGTTCATATTATACCTACAGATGAAGAGCAAATAGTCGCTAAAAAAACCTTTGAGTGTTAAATAAAAGTTAAAGTAAGGGCGTGACCTGCGTGTCACGCCCCTTTCAGACTATGTGTCACGCCCTATCAGACTATCAATCATGCCCTACTTTGCTTAGATGTTACCACCTAAAAAAGCTCTCTTAGATTACTAAGAATACAACTGAAAGAGCACCAATTATCCAAAGAATAACAGGGATTTTTTTAAACTCACCTGCTATTACATGCATAAAAATATAACTAATAAAACCAAAACTTAAACCAATAACGATGTTGTAAGTTAAAGGCATTAAAAGAATAGTTAAGAAACTTGGAAAAGCTACTTTTATGTCAGTAAAGTCAATTTTTGAAATACTTCTAAACATATAAATACCAACCATTACAAGGGCAGGAGATGCAATAAACAGTGGAACAATGGTTACAACAGGGGCAAAGAAAAGTGCTAGTAAAAAGAGAGCTCCTATTACAAAGGCCGATAAACCTGTTTTTGCACCCATAGTAATACCTACAGTTGATTCACTAAAGGTAGAAATGGTACTTGTTCCTAAAACTGCACCAAGAGTAGTTGCAATTGAGTCTGAATAAAGCATTTTATTAAGATTTTTAATACTTCCATCTTCTTCTTCTAAACCTGCTTGTTTAGCACATGCAATAACAAACGCAAGTGAGTTAAAAAGATCAATAAAGAGGAAAGAAAAAATAGCACCAGCTAAAGACCATTTTAATGCACCCATAATATCTAGTTGAAATGCAATAGGTTCAATGCTTGGTGGTAAAGAAACAATTGCTGTTGGAAGCGCAACATCCCCTGTAAAAATACCAATAATAGTAACAATTATGATACTAAAAAGAATGCCACCTTTAATTTTTTTATAGTCAAAGAAAACCATTAAAAGAAGTGCAACAATTGATAATACTACAGGAGAGGTAAA
>CAYJLT010000080.1:0-7884 GCA_964371295.1 uncultured Treponemataceae bacterium | reverse complement strand
CTTGGTCAAACTCTCTATTTGAAGATGCAGCTGAATTTGGTATGGGTATGAGACTCACTAGTGATAAACTAGCTGAGTATGCACGTGAAGTTGCCGTAAAAGCAAAAGATGCTGGAATTGCAAAAGCTACAATTGAAAAACTCCTTGCAAATGATCAAGCAGATGAAGCAGCAATAACTCAACAACAAAATGATGTTGCAACGCTTAGATCTGAACTTTCAAAATCGTCTGACCCAATTGCAAAAGAGCTTGAATCATTAGCAGACCACTTTATCAAGCGTTCACACTGGATTCTTGGTGGTGATGGCTGGGCATATGACATTGGTTTTGGTGGTCTTGACCACGTAATTGCTTCTGGCAAGAACGTGAATATCCTTGTAATGGATACAGAGGTTTACTCTAACACTGGTGGACAAATGTCAAAGGCAACTCCTATTGGTGCTATTGCAAAGTTTGCAGCTAGCGGTAAATCAATAAGCAAAAAAGACCTCGGTATGATTGCTATGAGCTACGGTTATGTATATGTTGCTCATATTTCTATGGGTGCAAATATGGCTCAAACTATTAAAGCCTTTAGAGAAGCAGAAAGCTATGATGGACCATCAATCGTTATTGCATACAGCCACTGTATTAGCCACGGTATCAACACGGCTAATGGTTTAACAAACCAAAAAGAAGTTGTAACAAGTGGTTTATGGCCTCTATATCGATATGATCCTCGTCTTGTTGATGAAGGGAAAAATCCATTCATGCTTGACTCAAAAGAGCCAGACTTCAACTTGGCAGACTTTATGTACAAAGAAGTTCGATTCAAGGGGCTAAAACTTGCGAATCCAGAAAGAGCACAAATGCTCTTAGATTCTGCAGTTGTTAAAGCAAAACGTCAATGGAAAGAATATGAATATCTTGCAAAACGAGATTTCTAGTTTCATTTAGGCTAATACGAAAAACGAGCAAACAGTTGTTTGCTCGTTTTTTATTTAAATCTTTTTTCCCTATAGAATATATTACTCTTTTATGATATAATTCTTATAAGGATATTATTTTGCCACTACAGCACTATCTTTTCGTAGGTTTAATTGTTTCTACTCATTCACGGCTCTGCTTTGAGCTTGTAAGCAAAATTTTTGATAAGTCAAAGTATCACTTTTTGCAGTACTTTTTTTGTGCTATTAATGGCATTTTAGCGTTTCTTATTCTTCAGTTTTTACAGGAATTTACAAGCATACATTACCTGGCTTTGTTAATAATCCTTTATCTCCAGATTAAGCTTCTTTTTAAGTCACGATTCATCGAAGTGGTAATTCCAGCATCAATACTCTTAGTGCATTTATACGTAATAAGAGCAGTTGTAATATCAGTAACAGCCTTGGTGCTTGAAGTTGAACTGATTGCCGTTGTATCAAGCCCTTTTTTGTTTTGGCTAACAACCTTAATTTCCTTTGCCGCGCATTGCATAGCAAACATAGCTTTTTATACATTCGTCCCACAGAACCATATGCGCATAATGAAAGCAAGCTCAGAAATCGTAATGTTCTTCTTTGTAATAGGTATTGTACTTATTACTTACATGATATATAACGCAAGCTTTTATAGACTGGACAGCCTTGCTACAGGAATTAATATACAACAGATTATCTTGCCCCTAACATTATTACTAGTTTTTTATCTTTCACTATTAATGATGATCAAAATTGTTTCGTTGCATTACTATAAAGAGCGAGCATCAATGCTTGAAGAAACTATAAATAAAGAAAAAGTACTAAAATCTGCACTTTTTAATATGACAAAAGTTTTTGTTGAGTTTAATTGCACAACAAATACCCTTCTACGTTTAGTAATTAATGAAAGAGATTCTGATACATCAGCGTATAAGTCATTCTCAAGCTTTGTGGATGTTGTATCAAAGAAATACACGCACCCGCAAGATATAGATAAAACTCAGTCTTTGTCACCACAAAATATTATTTTCGAGTTTAACAAAGGCGTTACAGAAATTGTGTATGAGTATAGAGCATTTCACTTGCCGACGGAAAAGGTACCAAATCAAAGCAATCGTTCATCAGATTATGTTTGGCATAAGCTTTTAATGCAAAGTAAAAAAAGTGCGGAAACAGGTGACATACTAGGGTTTTGTTTAATATATGAAATTCATGACGAAAAAGAGGTACAGCTCGCACTACAAACAAAAGCAGAAACAGATCCTTTGACAGGTGGTTTCAATAAAGATGCCGCACAAAAGTATATCCATAATCATTTACACAATAACCCAAAAGGAACTTTTTTTGTCATTGACCTTGATCACTTTAAAGAAATAAATGATACTTTTGGGCATTCTTTTGGTGATACGGTTCTTCAAACGGTATACACTAAAATAAGAAATCATTTTAGACCAAGCGATATATTAGCTCGAATTGGTGGCGATGAATTTATTGCTTTTACGCCTACAAAATTAAACAGTAACAGTTTGAAGTCTAAAGCGCAAAAGATATGCGAAGCAATAAAGCACACTTATACAAGCGATAATGGAAAAAACATTACAATTTCTGCAAGCATAGGAATCTCGCATGCACCAGAAGATGGACTAGACTATTCCTATTTATTTAATAGTGCTGATAAAGCCATGTACTCATCAAAAGAGCAAGGCAAAGATACCTTTACGATATACTTACCTAAAACGTAAGGCGGCACAGATATCTCATTTATCTACAAAGATTTCCAGTAATTTAGGAGTGTTCCGTGAGCTATATTCCAAACAAGAAAAGATATGATACAATGCACTATAATAACTGTGGAAACAGTGGATTAAAACTGCCTCTAATATCATTAGGGCTATGGCATAACTTTGGGTCAAAAGCAGATATAAGTAAAATGCAAGAATTGTGTTTTTGTGCATTTGATTTGGGAATTACTCATTTTGACCTTGCAAATAATTATGGTCCTGAGCCCGGTAGTGCTGAAAGCAATTTTGGTAGAATTCTTTCAGAGCATCTTCACTCTTATCGCGACGAATTAGTTATTTCTACAAAAGCGGGTTATGAAATGTGGCCAGGTCCATATGGGAACTGGGGTAGTCGAAAGCATTTAATCTCAAGCCTAGACCAAAGCCTGAAAAGAATGAAGCTTGATTATGTTGATATTTTTTATCATCATAGAATGGATCCAAATACACCTCTCGATGAAACAATGGTAGCACTTGACGCAATTCTAAAATCTGGAAAAGCTCTATATATTGGTCTTTCTAACTATGATGGTCCAAACATGATAAAGGCAGCTAAACTTCTGAATGACTTACAGTGTCCTTTTATTATTAATCAAAACAAATATTCGCTAATAGAAACATCTATCGAACATAACGGTTTAAAAGAAGCCTGCATTTCAGAAGCTAAAGGCTTAATCGTTTTTAGCCCCTTAGCTCAGGGTCTTTTATCAGATAAGTACATAAACGGAATCCCAGACGATAGTAGAATAAGAACTGACGGTAGATTTCTTAATGAAAATAGCATCAACGACGAACTTCATTCGAAAATTGTAGGACTTAATAAAATTGCACATAGGCGCGGTCAAACTCTTGCGCAAATGGCTTTAGCTTTTCTTGCACACGATGAAGCTGTAACTAGTATTTTAATTGGAGCATCGAAGACAAATCAAATTAAAGAAAATGTTGCTGCAATATATAACAGCTCATTTTCTGAGGAGGAAATAACTGCAATAAAAAAAACACTTTCATAATTAAGAAAGTGTTTTTTACAAAGATGTTTTCGCTACTTTTTATCCCCACTCGTCAAATTATATAGATAACGCTTAATTTTTGAGCTTGCTGTCTTTTCAAATTCTGTAACAGAGCGAACAACTGAAATTTTAGAAAATTTGTTAACCTGACTATTTGTGAAATACTTTATTTCTGAGAGAATTTCTTCTTGCTTAAATAGAATTGCCTCTTTAATATCTACAACAGTACTTAATATACTATCTGTAATTTTCTTTTCGTCAAGTTGTACAAGGGCAACAAGTCCCGTATCATCTTCAACAACGAGAGACTCCAATACATCTGGGTGCTGATTTAAAACAAACTCAATATCTTCAGGGTATACATTTTCCCCTCCAGAGCCCAAAATCATATTTTTTAGTCGTCCTTTTAGCGAAAGTCGACCGTTCGTTATTTCACCTAAGTCTCCCGTCTTAAACCAACCAGCGCCTACAGAATCATCTTCTGTTGTAAAAACCTCATCTGTTAGTGCCTTTTCCTTGTAGTAACCACGCATAACATTTTCACCCTTTGCAACAACCTCGCCAACACCGCTTTCTGGGTCTGGATTAAGTATTTTAATCTCAACACCATCCATAGCTGGACCAATTGTTCCTGGCTTTGTTGTTTTTGGGTTTGAACCTGCCAACAATGGAGATGTTTCAGTTAGCCCATAACCAATAGCATATGGAAACTTTGCATCCTTCATAAATTGTTCTACTACAGGGTCGACTTTCGCACCTCCAATTCCAAAAAACCTTAGGCGTCCGCCAAAAGTTTTTTTAAGTGACTTCCCAGCAATTCTATGAAGTAAGATTTGAAAAGGACGAATAGCGTATAGTTTTTTTATTAGCGGTTTCTTAGTAAATGTAGGTACAATTTTATTTTTGTAAATTTTCTCCATAATAATAGGAACACTTAATACAATTGTAGGTCGTACAAGTTTAAAGGCTGGAAGCAGTGTAGTTACCGTTGGTGGTTTTCCAAGGTAGTATACACATGAGCCGTTCATAAACTGGAGAATAAATCCTAAACTAAACTCATACACATGTGAAAGTGGCAAAAAGGATAAACACCTGTCCCTCTTATTTATTCGTTGAATACTCTGTACTTTGACTGCCATGAATACAAGGTTTTTGTGAGTTAATTCTACCCCTTTTGAACGACCAGTTGTGCCTGAGGTGTATATAATTGATGCAGTATCACTTTCATCAATAAGTATATTTGGTATAGTTTTATCGGCCTTTAAAGAAAAATCTTCTGGGTTTTTAAGATTTTTTCCTTTTACTCTGAGAGTTTTAAAATCTTCTATTCTAATGATAAAGGGGATAAGCTTAGGCTTCAGTGACATTGTCTGTATTTCCATTTTTTCAGAAATGAAAATGCCAGAAACACCTGCATGTGTTAAAATTGCTTCAACTTCTTTAATACTAAAATCAGGTAATATGGGAACAGCGATAGCTCCATAGTTTACAATTGCAAAGTATGCTACGCACCAATTTGGATCACTGCCGCTCCATATAGCAACTTTGTCACCTTTTTTTATACCCAAATGCTGCAATATTAGTGCAGCATTTTCAGTTCTCTCTCTTACTTCAGAGTAAGTAATTGGCGTTGTATGTACAAACGAAAGTGCATTACAATCCGAAAAATTCTTTATTGAATTGTTAAACAATGCAGGAAATGTATATGATCCTAAATCTTGAATGGTTACCATACGCTATGAACCAAATGGCTTTGTACGAACAAATGTATCATCTCGTTCATAACCAACTGAAATGATGCCTACATGTGTTTCACAATACTTTTCAATAAATTCAACATATGTTTTTGCATTTTCAGATAATTCCTCATACGACCTGCATGCATTTAATGGTGTTTTCCACCCCTTAAACTTTTTTAGAACTGGCTTTGCCTTTTCTAAAGCTTCTATAGAAGTTGGGAAGTCGGTTATTTCTACTCCGTTCACTTCATATGCAACACATGCCTCTATTTCATCCAAAGTATCATATATATCTAGATGTGTTAATACCAAACTTGTGATTGAGTTAACTCGGCAGGCATATCTAAGTGCTACCAAATCTAAGTAACCGCAACGTCTTGGGCGCCCTGTTGTGACTCCATATTCACGTCCAGTTTCTCTTACATAGTGATATAGTTCACTTTGTGTTTCTTCATCAAATTCAGTTGGCATAGGACCATTACCTACACGTGTAGAATATGCTTTAAAAACACCAAGTATTTCATCAAGGTTTTTTGGTCCAATTCCAGAACCAACAGCTGCACCAGAAGCACATGACATACCAGAAGAAACATAGGGGTATGTTCCAGAATCGAGATCTAATAGAGCACCCTGAGCACCTTCCATCAAAACCTTTGAATTACGATACTGCCAAAGCTCTGCTGTTATATCAACTCGCATTTTAACAAGCTTATCTATATAGGGGGATAAAAGGGCTCTGTCTTCGTCCTCTAACTCATCCATTTTATCTTTCCACGTTAAATCGCTAAGACGTATCCCATCCCGCTCAGACTTCATTGAATATGTCGTTCCAATCCCACGCCCAGTTGTCCCAATTGGATTCTTGCGCGCTGCATCTCGTTCCTTATCCATTTCTCGGTAACGGGGTAGCACGAGGTGTGCTCGGTCTGAAATAAATACTCGGCCTTCCCAGTCGATGCCTTTACTCTTAAGCATATCCAGCTCTTCAAATAGAGCTTTAGGGTCTATAACCATAGCCATACCCAAATACACCTTTTTACCAGGGTGCAAAATCCCAGATGGAACTAAGTGCAAAGCATATTGATCGCCATTAACTACAATGGTATGACCAGCGTTTGCTCCACCTGCATAACGAACTACAACGTCGCATGAGTCTGCTAAGTAATCAACAATTTTACCTTTTCCTTCATCACCCCATTGGGCACCTATAACTACTACATTCATGTGAACAGTATATCACACTTATGTCACTATGGATAGTGCAAAAAAAGTGAATTTCTAACATATTTTATAAATAATTCTACCAGAGAAGGTAAAAATTCGTTCATTGTATTAATTGTATTAATTTTAAATTAAGTGTAAAAAAAGGGAAGCTCTTGGCTTCCCTTTTTTTACAAATAGCTTATTCTGTTGTTTCTTCTTCAGCAGGTGCTTGCTCTGAAGCCGCTTCGTCGGCTGAAGTTTCTGTTTCAGCAGGAGTTTCTGTTTCAGCTGGAGTTTCAACTGCTACTTCTTCTGCTACAGGGGCAGGAGCCTCTTCAACAACAGGTTTTGGTGGCGGATTGTTTTTAATGAATGCATTGCAAAACTTGCATACAACCATTTTTTGCCCTTCAATTTCATGTTCATATTGAACTTTAATGTTCTTATTATTACACCGAGGGCACTCACCTCGACCTCTTTTAACTTGCTCTTTTATACCTTTTCCACGATGTGCTTTTGACATAATCCCTCCTAGTTTGCCTTTTCTTCTGAATCGGCAGCTACTTCCGTAGCAGCTTTACTTGCTTTAGGCTCAGCTTTTTCGACTGGCTTTGAAGCTTTTTCTTTAGGGGTTGACTTTGCCTTTGCAGGTGCTGGTTTCTCTTTTTTTGCAGGAGCCTTAGTCTCTTTTTCTGCATCAAACTTATAATCAACCAATTCCAAAATTACCACATCAGCTGCATCTCCTTGACGGAAACCAAGTTTCATTACACGAGTATAGCCACCTTTTCTATCTTTCATACGTGGGCCAATATCTGTAAACAACTTAGCTAAAATTGCTGGATCTGAAATAAATCTTGCTACCTGGCGGCGATTATGAACAGTATCTACCTTACCACGGGTGATCATTTTTTCTGCAGCTTTTCGAACTTCCAAAGCTTTTGCTTTAGTTGTAGTAATTCGTTCGTAGCGAAACAAAGATGTTACCATGTTTCGTGACATTGCTTTTCTGTGAGAAGATGTTCTCGAAAGTGGGTTAAAACCTTTTCTATGATTCATCTGATTCGTCCTTTTTCTTAGTGAAGTTTACCGCATTTTTAAGATGACTGTAATCGGTCATACCGAGGTTTAAGTTCCATTCAAGAAGCTTATCTTTAATTTCAAGTAAGCTCTTTTTACCAAAATTGCGTGTTTTGGCAATGTCATCTTC
>CAYJLT010000079.1:0-8006 GCA_964371295.1 uncultured Treponemataceae bacterium | reverse complement strand
TGGTCATATCCTTCCAAATGTAGAATACCATGAATCAAAAGTCTCTTCAATTCTTCATCAGGTGAAATATCGAATTCTTTTGCATTATTATATAGAAAATCAACACTTATTGCTATATCCCCAGCAATATATTGTAGTTTTCCATCGTCATCGATGTATTCTTCACCTTGTTCAAAGGATAACACATCTGTTGAACCTTCTTTTTGCCTGTAGTCTTTATTTAACTCTGCCATATAGGTGTCTGAACAAAATAACACCGATAATTCCCAATTATTATGTTTTCGCTCAAAAAGAACCTTATATAAAAACTCATCTACTTGTTTAATCCAATCAGGCTCATCTATGCCTTCGCATAAAACGTACACATCACTGGTGCTATTTTTCATGAGTATCCTCTTTTGCTTTCTTTTTTCGAGTCTTTTTTTCTGGCGTTGAATTGCTTTGTGAATCATCATCATTTTGGTTTGGATATTCAATTCGCGAATGGTAATAACCCGCCATGATATTTACGAGCGATTCTTGAATTTTATTTAAATCATTAAACGTAAGGTTTGCATTGTCCATTTGAGAAGTTTCAAATTTTCCTAAAACTAGCTTTTTAATAAATTTATCAAGGCGAGAAACTGATGGGTCTGAAAGCGTTCTACATGCTGCCTCTACTGTGTCGCAAATCATTACAACTGCAGCCTCTTTTGAAGTTGGTTTTGTGCCCATATATGAAAAGTCATCTTCACTAATTGATGAATCTAATTTTTTTGCCTCATTATAAAAATAATATATAGTACTATTTCCATGGTGCTGGGCTACAACATCTATAACCTCTGTTGGCAAGTGAAGCTGATAGCACCGCTCTACACCTTTTTTAACGTGATTTCTAATAACTGAAACAGATAATCTTGGGTTAAGCTCATCATGCTTATTTCCTGCTCGCTGATTTTCTACAAAATATTCTGGTTGCTCTATTTTTCCAATATCGTGGTAGTAAGCCCCTACCCGCGCCAATAGTCCATTTGCGCCAATTTCGTTACATGCTGTTTCTGCCAATGTTGCTACCAACATAGAGTGATTATAAGTACCTGGCGCATTGAGAAGCATTCTTTGCATGAGTGGGTTATTTAAGTCCGATAGATCTAAAAGTCTAAACACAGAGGCCGTGTTACATATATATTCTAAGGGGGTTAAAAAACCTAAAAGACAAATTCCGGATACAAAACCATTAATCGCAACCCCTAGGGTGTCAATAAAGACTCCGTCGAAAGAAGATATAAATATAGTTTCTAATATCAATAATATAATTGGATTTACAATAGCTAAGGCAATTGCAACTAGCGTAAGCTTTATTCTAATGTTTGCTTTTCTCACTATAAGAATTGAAAAATTACATGTACAAAGAATAAAAACAAAAAGTGGCAGAGAAAAAGAAGATGCTAGTAAAGTGGCAAATGAAAACAGTACCGAAGAAAAGGCCGCGAATTTTTCATCAAACATTATGGTAATGAGCATCACAAAAAACGATGCAGGAATAACCATGCTCAGTGATAATGGGTTTGAAAATGTAGGTGTTTTTTTAGCAACTACCGCTACAGCATATATAATAAGCAAAGATGCAGCAAAAAAGATTGCTTCTTTAAATTTTAATTTTCTTCCGAGTATTGGCAATGAAAAAAGAAAGAATACTAAACCGCTAAATACTACAAAAAACAAAAATGCATTCAAAAATGCCCTAAAGTCAACATAGGCAGGCGTTTCTGCCATTATTTTTAGCTTTTCATATTGCTCTTCGGTAATGGGAAAACCCTTTTTAATTATTTCTTCACCTTCTACAATACCAAATGCAGCTTCGTCACTTTCGTTTATAACTTCACTTGCTTCACTTTCTTGACTTATGAGTTCTCTTTGCTCGCCTTCTGCTAACTCTGGCGAAATTGAGCTTTCTGCAATAATTGTTCTATCTGCAATTTGATTGATCGAAAACTCTGACAAAGATAATGAAAACACCGTTTGAGAAGTAACCACGTCAAACAAGGATACAGCTAGTAAGAGTACAAATGTAATAAGTGAAACAGTAATAAATGAGCCACTATGTTTTAAATCTGCGAATGATTTTATCCCTGATACTTTTATGTTGTCAACTAATCTACTCATTGTCTTCATACGCCTGTACTATTCGTTTAACTAATGCGTTTCGAACCACATCATCTGAATTAAAATAAATAATTTTTATTTCCTCTATATTTTTTAAGATACGAACAGCCGCCTTTAAGCCTGATTCAACATGCTTTGGTATATCAAGTTGTGTTAAGTCTCCTGTTATAAACACCTTTGAGTTTTCACCCATTCTTGTTAAAAACATTTTCATTTGCTGCCGTGTTGTGTTTTGTGCTTCATCTAAAATGACAACACTATCACTCAATGTTCTACCCCTCATATATGCAAGTGGGGCTATTTCTATTGTGCCAGAGTCTACAAGTTTTTTCACTTGTTCTCTTGGAAGAAGCATTTCCATAGCGTCATACAGTGGGCGTAAATACGGACTAATCTTTTGCTCCAAGTCGCCTGGTAAAAAACCTAAACTCTCACCTGCTTCTACTACTGGCCTTGTAAGAATTATTTTAGATTTTTTACGTTGAAGCACAAGGTTTAAGGCTTCTGCAACCATTAAGAATGTTTTTCCAGAGCCTGCGGGACCTACACAGAACACCATATCGTTTGTGCGCATACTGTTTACGAGTTCTGCTTGACCTTGAGTTTTTGGGTAAACGCTACATTTTCCCATTGGAACATGTATACTCGCTTTTGAAAAATACTCTTTAAGTTCTTTTTCTGATAGATGCAAATTTTTTGCGCCTGTATTTAATATTGACTGTACAAGATGAGAGTCTGCATTGTTTCCAAATTGCACCTCATCCAATAGTCTATCGATAACATGTTTAAATCGTTCGCAAATAGAAATATCATTTTCATCAATTGAAATTTCATTTCCACGAGTAAATATTTTTACTCCAAGATGTTCTTCTATGAGATTTATATTGCTATCATTACTGCCACAAAGCCGAACTAATATTTCATTATCCGGCACGACAATTGTATACACTGAGTCCACTTATTTTATTGTAACGCTATTATTTAGCTCCGTCAAGGGCAAATGAGCATTTTTTATAATATGTTTTTTTGATGATTTGCACATAAAAAAAGTGCCAAAATGGCACTTTTTTGTAGCTTAGTCAGCTTTTTTTTCTGCTGCTTTTTCGTTTGCAATTCTGTCTGACTTTTTGATGATAAGTTCGCGTACTTTTGCAGCCTTACCAATTTTACCACGTAAGTAGTAAAGTTTTGCACGGCGTACTTTACCAGGACGTACAAACTCAACTTTTGCAATGCGTGGTGAATGAAGTGGGAATACCCGTTCTACACCTACTCCGTATGAGTTTTTTCGAACAGTAAATGTTCTTGTAGCTCCTGAACCTTTAAAACAGATTACAAGGCCTTCATACACCTGAATACGCTCGTTTTTACCTTCAACAATTTTGAAGTGTACTTTAATAGTATCTCCAACTTTGAAAGCAACAATATCATCTCTTTTTTGAGATTCTTCAATTTGTCTAATAATATCCACTATTATCTCCTAATACATCCAAAAGTAATTTTTCAGCTTCATCATCCAAAGTGCCGTTTACACGAGCTTGGTGAATTAAATCTGGGCGATTTTTTAAGGTTTTTAATAGCCTTTTTTTTAGTCGCCACTTTCGAATATTTTCGTGATGCCCCGAAAGTAATACTTCGGGAACAGTCATCCCATCAAACACATCAGGTTTGGTGTAATGAGGGTATTCTAAAAGCCCGTCAGAAAAACTTTCCTCAACAAGACTTTCTGAAGAAATAACACCTTCTACAAGGCGATACACCGCATCTATTACAACCGTGCACGCTATTTCTCCCGATGATAATACATAGTCTCCTATTGATACTTCATCGTCTACCCATTTATCAACTATACGTTGATCGATTCCTTCGTAGCGGCCACAAATAAAAACCAGCTCTTCCTCTTTACTAAGGCTTTCTGCAAGTTTTTGCGTTAAAGGTTTTCCAGATGGACTCAAGTAAATTACTCTTGTCTTTCTTTTTTTTCCTCGCGCGCCTTTTTTGCCATCAAAAGCTTTTGGAGGTTTTCCAATTGTTGCTTTTAATGCCGCATCTAAGGGTTTTGGTAGCATTAGCATTCCTGCTCCACCACCATACGGAGTATCATCACATGTTTTTCGAACATCATCTGCAAAGTTACGAATGTTTACAAGATTGTAGGAAATAATTTCCTTTTCAACCGCTTTTGCCATTATTGATGTTTCAAAAAAGGCTTTAGGTATTTCAGGAAATAAGGTCAGCACATGGAATTTCATAACTTAATCCAAAATCCAGAGGTGCATCAGTTGAACAATACCGTTCTCAATATCAACCGTACCGATAAATTCCTTTCGGAATGGAACAAGAACTGTTCTTTTTTTATCTGTACCGTTGGAGTCGGCAGTCAAGCTCTCGGAAACTTCAACCTGTAAAAGGTCATCGGCTCCGCCTCCCAATACATCTGTAATTATTCCCACAACTTTTGCTTCTGTTGTAGAATCTCCGTTTTCAAAGTACACTAAGGAACATTTTTTTAAGTCTTCTTGGTAAAACTCACCATCTTCAAGTGGGCAAGCTAAACTTCGGTCAACTACAATTTCAAAGCCGACAATTGTCTTAGCTTTTTCAATTGAATCAATTCCTTCAAATGTCATATAAAGATCGACACCACCAAAATCAACTTCGTTTATAACGAGCGTTTTTTCAATGCTCCCTTTCCTTATGGTTACTTCTGTCAAGTTCAAAAAATGTTCGTACTCGCCTGAAGTGCTTATTACTTTTACTTTACCCGCTAACCCGTGAGTTGTGCGAATAAATCCAATAATCAAAGTATCGTTCGACAATGGCATTTTTTTTCCTAGTCGAGAATGTCTAATGAATAGTGTTTCCCTGACTTAGATGCAGATGCACTTAACACAATTCGAAGTGCTTTTGCAATGCGCCCCTGCTTACCTATAATCTTTCCAATATCTTGTTGTGCTACTCTTAACTGAATAACAGGGCCTCTCTCGCCTTCTGTTTCGTTTACAGAAACCGCACTAGGGTCATCAACCAGAGATTTTGCAATGTATTCTACTAAATCTTTTTCCACTTAATGTGCTCCCTGTTTTACAGTGTAAAGTTTTTCTTATTTAAGATTTTTCGAACTGTATCAGAAGGTTGTGCACCTACTCCAATCCAGTAACGAATTCTATCTTCATTGAAAGAAATTTGTTTTTCTTCAACTTCAATTGGGTGATATAGTCCAACATCTTCAATTGAAGTTCCATCTCGAGGTTTTCGAGAGTCTTGCACTACAATTCTGTAGTAAGGACGTTTTTTTGAACCGAATTTCTTAAGTCTGATTCGTACCATGTTACCTCCTAGTAAAATTTGCCGTTATGCATATGAGACATAGATGCCTCACTACTACAATTACAATGCACCGCATTTCTTTGTAATAAAACTGCACAGAGCATGAACATAATTTATAGCATAAATAGGGGGTTTGGTCAATACGTAAAAATTGACTTCCTGTCAATTTTTACTATCGAGTTTTACGGTATCGATGATAAGTGATTAGCGCAAAACATCGTTTACCTACGAGTTTAGCGACATCCATGTCGCGATTTATAAATTTTTGATATTTTTGCCCTAGAGGATTTCATCCCTATGACCCTGTGGGGTTTTTATTGTTGAAGGGTAAAGATTTTTTGCGTGTGCCACCTGTCATTTTGAGCCCTTCGACTTCGCTCAGGTAAATCTCTGTCGAAAAATCTCTTTACCTCACTTGTCTTTTTGAACCAAAATAACTTTTTGTAACTTTTACTAACTTTTATTAACTTGTGTTTTGCGTGTTCTGGGTGTAAAATTTACATTAGGAATGTAGATTATTTAGGAGTGTGGTCTGGGAGCATGTAAATCTTCCCCTAAAGTTTCAAAGGCAGGGAAAACCTTGTCTACCTCAAAAAATGCAAAGGCAAAGTCTGATGCTGGGAAAACTTTAAAGAAGCACCAAGAAAGAAAGCATTGAGAAGGAGTATTTATTTATGACTAAAATTGACAATGACATTTTGATCCAAAAGCTAGAGATATTACAAAAAGAACTTGAAGCTAGGGGTTATTTTAAAAGCGTAAATTTTGATGAACACAAAAAAAAATCTTACACTTTTGTGGTCTACACTTTGCAGCAATTTTTACACAATTATAATCTAGATGAAATAATCGATGATATCACAGAAGGCGGTGGCGATAATTGCATTGATATTTTCAACATAGAAACTGATGCAGGAAACAGTAAAATTGAAGTAAACATTTTTCAATGTAAATATAGAACAGAAAAAAAACTTGATTCTACTATTGGTGAAAATGATGTATCTTTATTCTTAGATCGTGTACAAAAACTTGTTTTTGAAAATAATACAGAAAATCTAGATATAAATGAAAAACTAAAAAGCCAGCTAGAAAAATTTAAAGACATAGTAAAAAGTGCCAGAACAAGTGATATAGAAGTAAACCTTTATTTAGTAACAAATGGAGCAGATATTAATGAAAAGGAAAGGAAATGCTTAAATACTTTCAAAAAGAAATTCTCACATGTAAATGAAGTTGAAGTCATTAATGACTATTCATTTTTTGTACAAAAAAAACATAGTGAAAACAAAACAATACAGTTAACAGTCGATGATGAAATCTTAAAAATGAATAAAGACATTAATACATGCATTGTAAGTTTTAAAGCAATAGAATTAGTGAAACTATATGAGGAGTTTCATGATCGAATCCTAGAAAAAAATGTTAGAGGTCTATTAAAGAGCAAGTTAAATGAAACAATTGCTGAAAGTCTAATTGAACATCCAAAAATGTTCTGGTATAAAAATAATGGATTGTCTATTGTTTGCAAACGATGGGAATCCCAGACTATAGCAGGCAATTATACCTTGCTAATAGAAGATCCTTATATTGTAAATGGAGGGCAAACTACAAAGACAATATATAATTTATCAAAAAAAAGTGTGACCCCTGAAGATGACAAGCCCTTCTACGATGCACATGTCCTGGCTAGAATTTATCAAACAACAGATAAAAATCAAATAAGCCAAATTGTCATGGGTACCAACAACCAAAATAAGATTACTGCATATGACCTAAAGAGCATTGACGAAACACTTCAGAAAGTAAAAGAGTACTTTTCGAATTATGGTATTTCATTGCTAATAGAAAGAAACTTTGAAGAAAAAAAGTTAGAAAAAGCAATAAACTCTGACTTACTATTACAATTGTATTGTTCTTCTTACCTAGGCATTCCGCATGAAGCAAAGATAAGTAAGTCTAAACTTATTGAGGATAATTTCGACCGTGTTTTTAGTACCACTGACGTACATGAAAAGACTCTAAGAATTTTTGAGATTTATGAATATGTGAAGGATAAGAATCGTGTTAAGAAACAATTACATATAAAACATTCATTGTTCTCAATTTTATTTGCGATGTTTTTAATTGAACCTAAAATAAAAACAGAAGATCTTGAATCAATACTCCCAAATACCTATGAGAAAGCAATAAAAGTGATTGACTTAGTTGTAAAACTTGAACAGACTTATGAAAGTTATTCTCATCATAATTTTTTTAAGTCAGAGTTATCCACAATAAAAATTAAAGATAAAGTAAAAGCTATGCAAGAAAAGTCTCAGCTGTGAGTATGGTTTTTATGTTTTATCATACCATTAGGTAAGACAATAGATTTTGAGTTATAAATTGATACCCAAAAGTCAATTGAGATATGTAATTGTAATATTAGAGGAGTTGTTATGATACGAAAAGACGAATTGAATACATTCAAAATTGAATTTGAAGAAATATCATGTGAGTCAATTTTTTCTGAAGATTTTCTGTGTTTTAAAGAG
>CAYJLT010000078.1:0-8270 GCA_964371295.1 uncultured Treponemataceae bacterium | reverse complement strand
GAAATAACTGCAACGCCAAGTTGTTCTCGACCTGTGAGCATGGTAACAATACCTATGGTGAATGTTCCTAAAAAGGAGGCACCTTTGCCGCAAATGTCCATAAAGCTAAAGTACTTTCCAGAGTCTTCTGCTGGAATTAATTTTGCAAAGTATGAGCGAGAGAGGGCTTGAATGGTGCCTTGAAAGAGGCCAACTGCTATTGCTAAAATCCAAAACTCTGTGGTGGTATCTAGTCCTATTGCATAGATGGCTATAGCGAGGTAGGCAACGATACAAATGGTTAGAATTGTTTCGGGATTTATTTTTGCGGTAATTCGGCCTAAAATGATGGCTGCGGGAAAGGCAATGAGCTGTGTTACCAAGAGTGCTATGATCAATTGGTTTGAATCTAAGCCGAGTGCTGAACCGTATGCAGTAGAAAGCGAAATAACCGTATACACCCCATCAATGTAGAAAAAGAAGGCCAGTAAAAATAATAGAATTTTTTTATCTTGTACAACTTTTTTTAATGTTTGCCCTAGTTCAATAAATCCTTGAGTAAATGGATTACCAGTAGTTTTTACGTAAGCCGTTTGGTTGTAGTCCTTGAGAATTGGAAACGAAAACAAAAGCCACCAAATCATGTGGAGTATGATGGTAATTTGAATTGCTTGCACCATACCAATGCCAATAGACTCACCAAATAAAATAAGACCAAGTCCTATAATAAAGGGAATGCAGCTTCCAACATAACCAAAAGCGTACCCATAAGAAGATACAATATCA
Organism: uncultured Treponemataceae bacterium; assembly: GCA_964371295.1. GTDB lineage: Bacteria > Spirochaetota > Spirochaetia > Treponematales > Treponemataceae > CAYJFX01. The sequence goes on along the minus strand of CAYJLT010000078.1, from coordinate 7,505 downwards.
ACCCTGTCGCTTGTGGTAATTTCAGGAAGCATTGCGTCACTAAAAATAAAGCTTAACTGGCAAGAGGTTTTAGCAACAATAAAAAGAATAATAAAGCTAAGCCATGTAGGCATAAAGCCCATGATAACTCCAGATAGAACCCCTAACAGTACACAAAGAAGAAAGAGGCGCTTTTTCATGTCTTTTCTGTCTGAAATTGCTCCCAGTATGGGGCCCATTACTGCTACAAGTATAGTTACAATTGAAGATGCAAAGCTCCAATAGGCAAGGTATTCTACCGATGTTAGGCCACCTTGCTCTGCAAGTGAATTAAAAAAAATGGGTATAATTGCAGTTATAAGCAATATAAATGCAGAGTTTCCCACATCGTACATTATCCATGACTTTTCAATTTTTGTAAATTTAAACATAAAAGCACTCCTATAAAAAATACGCAAACAATATTACATTAGCAAAAGCACCTATGTGTGGTTTTACTGGAATAAAATAAATACTAAAAGGCTTGCAAAAAATACTACCGTTAAAAGGTTCATAGTGCCAAAGCGCACTTCGGGATTGTGCGAGTGGTGAAAAAAATCTCTTTTTGAAATAACAAAACGGTACAATAGAATAGCACCGCCAATACTTGAAACCCATTGAACGGCCTTGCTCGCATAGCCTGATGTGTCAATTTCTAATGCATACCCTAGGGTGATGCGCATAAAATCTTCTCCAAAGACACCACTTAATAAACAGCTTGTTGCAAGAATGAGTAGAGCCATAACAGCCGGAACGTCATTTTTTGCAAAATCCTTTACCGTTGGCTTTCCAAAGAGCATTGAGCCAAATTTAACAAATGATAGGGCGGTTCCAAAATTAATGATGATGATGAGTGTTTGTGCAATGGCTGCCGTGCCACCCGCTTGAATAAAGTACTTTGAAATACTACCGTTAAAAAATGGTGCTCCTGTGATTCCAAGGATTCCTGCGAGTAGGGCTATGCCAACGGCCGGCATCGTTTTCATAACGCCGCGAATTTCATAGAGGTTTCTTGTTTTATATTGTTTCATAAGAATGCCTGCACAGAGAAAGAGAAGAGATTTAAAAAAGGCATGGTTAACAATGTGTAATACCGCCCCACTGAGTGCATAATCATTCGATAGACTTATGCCAATTAAAATGAGGCCTAGTTGTGAGATGGTATGGTAGGCGAGAACGAGCTTTATATCTGTTTGAAGCAGTGCTAAAATAATTCCTATTAAACCAGTTGCAAAACCTATGCAGAGAAAAAAGGGATCAACATTGATAACTGGTAAAAAAAGTTCTCTCATTCGCATAAATACATAAATACCACATTTTACATATACTCCCGATAGAATGGCCGATACAACGGCAGGTGCTCCAGGTGTTCCGTCCGCTTTTGGAAGCCACGAATGCAGTGGCATAAAGGCACATTTTAGTGAAATACCAGTAAACAAAAAGGCAAAGGGTAGAGCGAGTGCTTTTGGATTATCGAAGCTTGCAATAAGAGGTGCTAATCGAGTGAGGCTTAATTCGCCAAATGTTTTATACACATAGCCTATTCCCATAAGGAAAAAGAGCATTCCTACCATGGTGGTTAAAAGATACACGAGGCCATCATACAAAGAGCGTATGGTACGGTTATAGAGAATGAGCATTGAATACAAAATGGCACAAATTTCTAGAACAAGAAAAATGTTAAAAATATCATCTGATAAAAAAGCGGTAAAAATGAGTGCTTGCAGTGAAAAAAGCAAGAACACAAAAAGGCCATGTGTTGTTTCACGTGTAAGAGTGTATAAAAGTGAGATGGTAAAAATAAATGCACTCAATAGCACAAAGAGCGATGATGTATTGTCTGCAATGAGGTGAATGCCGAGGCTTGCAATAGAGCCTGTTACAAAGTGAATGTCTCCAATGGTATAGCGAACGCTATAAAATATGTATACTGAGAATATAAATACAATAATTTGTAGAATACCCGCAATTGAGCGCGTAACCTTTGTATTTAATAAATAGGTGAGAAGAGCTACTGGAATAGGTGTAAAAATTATAAGTGGTAAAATCATTTTTTGTCTTCTCTCTTTCGTGCTTCAAATGCTTTTTTCCAGCTTGTGGTGCCGTATTTATGAAATAGTCCAATAAACATTGACATTGAAACTGCTGTTACCGCGATGCCAATTACAATGGTAGTAATCATTAATGCTTGCGGCACTGGATCTGATGAGGTTTGTACTGCCTCTCCAATGGGAGGAGCTGCCCCTGGAATATAGTTAATTGACAGAAAAAATAATATAACGCCAATTTCCATTATTGCTATTGAAAGAATTGTTTTAATAATGTTTCTTCTGGCAATAACACCGTAGAGGCCAATAAAAAATAAAAATAGAGCGCAAATTTCAGTGCTATTCATATGCATCTCCCAGTGTTCTATGCTGACTTTGACCAATGAGTCGTAGGAAAACAATAATGAGCCCTAAAAAGACTTTAAAGCAAATAAGAATATTGCTTACAATCATGTATATAAAACGCTGATATTCGCCCGTGTATGAATAAAACAAAAAGTACAAAGCTACAAGGAGTAAGAATAAAATAAAGACAATTTTTTCAAGCGAGGTAAAAATCAAAATAGGAATATTCATGCGTCTATCGGTTAAATAGAGAACCATTACAAAGACAGCAAGAATGGCACCCCCTTGAAAACCACCACCAGGAGATGTTGGGCCAAATACCGTTATGGCAATACCACAAATAATAAAAAGTGGTAGCATAAGGTGAAGGGCACCTGTTGCAATAGTGGATGGCTTATAGTCATCGTGTTCTTCTGTTTCAATGTGAATACGCTCGGTTTGCTCTAAGCGTAAAAACTGACTTAAGCCCAAAACAGAAACAAGGAGTAAGAAGGTTTCGAAGAGGGTATCAAAGACCCTAAAATCAAGGTAAACCGCCGTAACCGCATTTGTAGCACCTGTCTTTGTATACTCTTTCATTATCTCTTGCATTAATGGATTTGAACACTCAGAGCTTGTAAGGTATGCTGCATAGAGTACTACACCAAAAATGAGAATCATTACAATAAATAAAAACTGTTTTCGCTTCATTACACGCTCCTTGCAAGCGGTTTTGCAACAGAGACCTTTGTGCTTGGAAACTCTCTAGTCACATCATTAAAAACATCTTGAATAAAATATGATTCGTTTTCACCATAGAGAATAATTTCATCTTTTGAAACCTTATAGCCAAGATCATAATAGTGGTCATGGAGTTCTTCTTGGGTGTCTACATGCACGATGTTAGCTTCGAGCTCTTTTTTTGCAGCGCAGCGATTAATGCTTGACCATAACTTTGTTTCTAGCTTTTCATCTGAGGGAAGGGCGCACACTGTACACACCCTATATTTTTGCGTTCCTGCTAAAAGAATGATGGTAGAAAGGGTGCTACCAATTACCGCCTCTGCAAGGGCTACATCTGGGGCTGCTAAAAATAAGTACACAAGGGCTGCAATCATTGAGCATGAGCCAGAGAGTATTATTGCAATACGCAATTTATGGGTAAATACAATAACACAGGAGAGGGCAACTAAAGAGAGTAGCATAATATTATATAGTATGGTCATCGCTTTCCTCTTCAGTGTAATTATGATAAAAGGCGCTGTACGCAATTTTGTTTGATGTAATTGGATTAATGAGTAGGGCAATAATGAGTACTAAAAGAATTTTTAAGGTCATCATTGAAAGACCAGTTCTGAGTACTATGCCAATTGCAAATGTTAAAAATCCGCATGAATCAATTATTGAACATAATAAAAGCTTTTGCTGAAAGTTTTTTGCAAACAATATGCAAAGACTGCCAATTAAGCAAAGTGCGAGACCAATAGCCATTAATATGTTTGCTGCAATAATCATAACCTTTTTATAACCTTCCAAACCGTGATATAAATACCGCGTAAAACTGGGTTCCAACAAATCCAACAAGAACGAATACAAGTGCAACATCAATGAGATACGCAATGTCTGTAACAACAGAATACAATACAATAGTCATGGCCGCCATTGAGGTAAACAAATTAGCAGCTAAAACCCTATCCCACAATGTTGGTCCCTTTAGTATGCTTGCAATGAGTACTATAAAAATAGTTGCTATGAGAATAAAAAAAGCAGAATCTATCATGATTTCGTTTCCAACTTTTTGTCAAAATTCTGTGCTATTTGCAAGGTGTCGGTGCGCACCTTTAAAACACTCACCGAGCCAGACTTACTTTTAACCGAAACCGTTCCCGGGTTAAGCGTAATTGCCTGGCATATAAAAAGTCTATACACACCACTTTTTGTCTTGAGTGGAAGCTTTTCAATTACTGTTGGCATTTTTCCCCTGTACTTAATATTAAACGCAAGTGTTTTAACCGTACTCGTATATATTGATACAATAACCGACCAAATAAACGAAAACACCTTAAAAAAATGTATATCTATTTTAGATGGCAGCCTAAAAATATGCGGAATAAGAAGCGATGCAATAGAGCTTACAATACCACAAAGTATGAGCGTATCGGTATTTGTATTACCCGCAACAATGACAGAAATGAGAAAGAAATATATTACATAGCGAAAAAATAATCGTACAAATTTCATCCAAAGTATTATAACACAGAATTTTAAATCGTGGGATTTTTTTTTGTATTTTTATGCATTTTTTTTACATGCGGGACAGTATATGGCGCTGTTGTTGTGGTAGGGTAAAAAAATAACTTTTATAACCTTTAGTAACTATTACTAACCAAGTATAACTTGCGGTTTGAGTCATGCCAGGGTAAAATGAAAGGTGGAGTATGTAGTGTTATACAGTATAAATGGCGTCTCTTTGTCTCATAAATGCGAGAATGTACTTTTTTTTCATTCTGTGTTATACTTAAAATGAGGAGTTTTGAGTTTATGGCAGAAAAAGAGGCAAAAGCAAGAATTAAAATAAATAATTTACTCACCAGTTCTGGATGGCGTTTTTTAGATGATAAAAACGGCTGTGCGAACATACAAGTTGAACCTAATGTAAAAATTACCACAAATCAAATAGATGAGTTTGGTGAAAACTTTGAAAAGACTACAAATGGATTTATTGACTTTTTATTACTCGATGAAAATGGAAAACCGTTTATAGTACTTGAAGCAAAGGCAGAAGATAAAGACCCTCTTATTGGAAAAGAGCAAGCGAGAAACTACGCAACATCTTTAAATGCACGCTACATTATTTTATCTAATGGAAATCAACACTATTTTTGGGATATTGAAAATGGTAACCCAAAAATTATTACTTTATTTCCAAGCTATGAAAGTTTAACTGACACTAGCAAAACCGAAAAGACTCCCTCAAAATTATATAACGAACCTATAGAAGAAGACTACATAGCAGTAATAAAAAACAAACACTATAAAGATGCCCCCGAATACAAAAATGAAGAGACTCGTAAAGCGTACTTAGAAGATAATGGTTTACGGATGCTTAGGAAGTATCAACTAGATGCATTAAAGGCTTTACAGGATAGTGTAAAAGAGGGAAAAGAGAGATTTTTATTTGAAATGGCAACAGGAACGGGGAAAACACTTACCTCTGCTGCCGTTATTAGGCTTTTTTTAAGAACTGGAAACGCAAACCGTGTACTGTTTTTAGTTGACCGATTAGAGCTAGAAACACAAGCAAAAAAGGCTTTTGTTGGTTACTTAAAACCTGACTATAACACGGTAATATATAAAGAAAATAGGGATGACTGGAGAAAGGCAGACATTGTTGTTTCTACGGTTCAAAGTTTAACATTTAATAATAAATATAAACAAATCTTTAAGCCAAGTGACTTTAATGTAATAATTGCCGACGAAAGCCATAGATCTATTAATGGTAACAATAGGGCAGTATTTGAATATTTTTTAGGCTATAAGCTGGGGCTTACTGCAACTCCAAAGGATTATATAAAAAATATTGATGAAACAAGGATTCGATTTTCTGATCCTAAGGCATGGGAAAAGAGGCAGCTTTTAGATAGTTACCGTACCTTTGGTTGTGAAAGTGGTGAGCCAACTTTTAGATACTCTCTTTTAGATGGGGTAAAGGATGGCTTTTTAATAAACCCTATTGTAGTGGATGCCAGAACCGATATTACCACACAACTTTTAGCCGAAAAAGGATATGCCGTTACTGTACAAGGTGATGAAAAAGATGAAGAAAAAGAAGAAACATTTTTTGCTCGAAATTTTGAGCGTACATTTTTTTCTGAAGAAACAAATAAAATACTGGTAAAAACTTTTATAGATAATGCAAAAAGAGACCCCATAACGGGCGAAATTGGTAAAGGCATTGTTTTTTGCGTGAGCCGCCACCATGCAAGTAAGATTACACAATTGTTAAATGAGTATGCTTCAAAAATGTTTGATGGAAAATATAAATCTGACTTTGCAATGCAGGTAACATCAGACATTATGGATGCCCAAGAGTCTACAATAAAATTTGCAAATAATAACTTAGGTGGGCATACGTCATTCTTAGAAGGGTATAAATCATCTAAAACGCGTATGTGTGTTACCGTTGGAATGATGACAACAGGGTATGACTGCCAAGATATTATAAACATAGCCCTTATGCGCCCTGTTTTTTCGCCAACAGATTTTATTCAAATAAAGGGGCGGGGAACAAGAAAGTTTACCTTTGTGTATAAAAGTAAAGAGGGTATGAGAGAACAAGTTACCGTTCATGAAAAAGAAAACTTTAAGCTATTTGACTTTTTTGGAAACTGCGAATACTTTGAAGAAAAGTTTGACTATGATGAAGTTTTAAAACTTCCAAAGCCACGCTCTAAGGTAGAAAATGGGGGTGGAGAAGGAGAGCCATTAGATGGTTTTGAAAACTTTGACTTTGACCCTTTGCAATCGATTGTTGAAACAGCTATTGGTGTTGAGGGAATGAAAATAGATCGAATGTTTTTTGAAACCTTTGAAAACACGGTTAAAGATGATGAAGATATTAGAAATCAGTATGAACAAGGAAACTATGCAGGTGCAATTCAGTTTATAGAAGAGCGTATATTAAACAAGCCAAAAGAATACTTTACATGGGAAAAATTAAGTTCGGCCTTAAACTATGACAGGCGAATTACGCCAATAGAAATGCTCGATAAAATCTATGGAAAAATAGATAGGGTTAAAACTAAAACTGAGCTTATAAATGATGAGTTTGAAAACTTTTACTTAACACAGAGTTTAAAACACGATGACTTTTGGGAAGTAAAAGACTTTTTTGGAACGTATTTAAGTGATAAGGATGTTAGAAAAGCCATTAAAGAAGAGAACTATCAGTCACTTGGTACTGACATTAGCTCGTACACCTTTAACGATTTAAAAAAAGTCGGAAAAGAGAGAGTAAAAAATATTATAGATTATATTGATGACAACGTAAACTTATCGAGATTTTCATAAAAGATTAAAAGGATTTATATAGATGCTAAACTTTGACATAAAACG
>CAYJLT010000077.1:0-8331 GCA_964371295.1 uncultured Treponemataceae bacterium | reverse complement strand
TTTTTGAATTCTTTCATCCTAGTTTCTCCTTAAAACCTAATCTCAGAGGTTTTGAAAAGTAGCTATTAAAAACAAGTATTCTGGCTCAACGCTTCAGCACATTTTAGTAAATGTACAACCAATTTCCCAATCTTCCCATCTTCTTTTAAAGCAACGCTTTAATAAAACAGTGATTGTCGTTTGTAGATGTATGTTATAATTAACATCTACAGACTTTAGAAAACTGTAACGTATTACAGCAGCGAGTCTGCGGAGGATTTTCACCTCACTTCCATAATTTTTAATATTTATTTAATATAATATGTGCTCACATATTTTTTGTCAAGTGCATACATATAAAGCTAAGTCACTATAAGAAAAAAAGGAAGAAAATACGTCAATCATTCTCATTTCTTCTGATATGCCAAAACTGATAAGGATAGCAAGAGGAATCCTTTTTTTTAACCCTTGTAACTTACTTCATCTTAGTGTAAACTTAGGTGCATTGTGTACACTCTTATCACTATGTAAGAGTTATCATAACTGGGGGTTAACTAAGTGTCACAGCAAATTTTATTAAAAACCAAGAGCGGTGTTGTTTTTACAAAATGTATATCAATTACATTTGCTCTAATTCTTTTTTCTTTGACTTCAATTTTTTCACAAGTAAAAGAGCCCGTTTTTAATGATGATGTTTTTTTAGTAGATCAAGTAATAAAACTCGGTGAAGAAGACTTTCTTACACGCATTGGCCTTCAAAAGAATGAAAATGCAGAGGCTTCAGGCCTTCAGTATGTTCCCATAGATGAAAATCAAAGTGAGCTGCCTGTTGGTTTAGTTTTATCGGGTGGGGCAGCACGTGCTTTTGCACATATTGGTGTGTTAAAAAAGCTCGAAGAAGAAGGTATATATCCTGACTTTCTTGTTGCAAACTCAATGGGCTCTTTAGTTGCACTTTTGTACGCGGCAGGTCTTTCTCCAGACCAAATTGAGAAGGTAGTTTCAGATTATTCAATGGACTTTCTTTTTACTGCGCGCTTTCCTCTCGATGGTGGAATAATTGATGATTACAATATGATGTCGGCTATTTACAATATTTTGGGCGAAACGGACATTAAAGATTTAGAAATACCAATTATAGTTCTTGCAGAAGATTTAGTGTCAAGGAGAACGGTTGCCTTTATGGAAGGTGACTTTTATAAAGTTCTTTCAGCCACCATTGCAATGCCTGTGAGCTTTCCTCCGGTGCGATACGATGATATGATTTTGCTTGATGGTGGCACAACGAATTTGGTGCCTGTACAAGCTGCCGCAGATTATACAAATAGAATTATCACTTCAACAAGCTTTTCTGACTCTGTAAATGAGTACCGCGATATTCTTTCAGTAATAAACAGAGCCTTAGATCTAGGAAAAACAAGAAAGGGTATAATAGAGTTAAAAACCATTGACAATATTCTCATTCGCTGTAATGTAGAAGATATTTCTTATATGGCATTTGATAAGTCCCATGAAATAGCAGACCGAGGAGAAGGCTCTGCGGCCCTTGCTATAGATGAAATAAAAAAAGCCGGATTTGATAAAGCTACTACATGGTCCAATGAAAGAATTGCGAGCCTAGAGGATACTCGAGAGCAGCTTTTAGCAAAACATGAAAAAACATTTTTATCATATAAAAAAAATAATATGATATTTCAAAAAGAATTTGCAGGATATGTTTCAGGTGGGTATCAGATGTACAGCGGTAATGATGATGATTACTACCTCGATAACAGCGACTATTTTTATCTTTCTCAAAGAGCTGAAGTTGGGAGTATGTTTGGAGAGCTTAGAGAATATTGGGACCCATGGAGAGGCCTTGGTGTTGATGGTCGCTTAAATATTTCATTATTTGATGCAGTGTTATTTCAAAATAGGGTAAGCTTTAAGTGGGATAATTTATTTGATGAAGGCTTTACGAATGGCTTTGAAGGTATATACTATTATGGAAAAATCAATGCTAAGCTCACAAATGTTGGTAATAAAGGTATTGACCCTTTTATTGCATGGGAAGGATTCTTTCCAAATATAGGGGGGCTCAGTACAAATACACATTCTTCATTTGGACGGCTAGGCGCAAATTTTTATCTTAGTAATTTTTCTGTAAGTCCATATGCTTTTATTGAAAACACGATGGTAACAGGCTTTGGTGTAAAAAATGATTTTAAGATTCCTATTTTTGATTTTTTATCAATAAACCAAAAAACAGTGTCACGCTTTCCATTTGATTTTTCAAATACTATTTCACTGTATCAAAATGATGGCTTAAGGGGAGCAACAACGAGCGGTAGCTATAATTACTTTATAGTTACCAATAATAATCTAACATTTGAAATTGACACAGTAGGAACACTTTTCGAAGTTCTAGTTATTAAAGATTTGGGCCTTTCAGCTTTTTGCGATTACTATAAAACAGATGTTCATGGCTTTAGTGCTGGGGCAGAAGTAGATGTAACTCTTGCTGTTTTGGGGCTCGTATCTATGCAGTTTTCAGGATATGGTGGCTATGATGTTACAAAAGAATCCGGCTTTTGGGGATTTTCAATTAGCGGAAACCTCTAAAAAGGAAAAAACAGCTATATAATCTAAATATATTATTCGGCTGAAAGGATTCCTGCAATTCTCTTTAATCCTTTTAAAGTGAGCTGTTTGTCTACATTTTGAAAAATGTCAGTTATCGGTTTTAATACCGAGTTCAGCCCACCAGTTGCTACAACTTTAATACTATTAATGTCACAGCCTGCAGTTTTACTTAGGTCTGCAGACATGCGTGCTACTAATGATTCAACAAGACCCTTGTATCCTAAAATAATACCTGACTGTATAGAATGTATTGTATTTGTACCAAGAGAATCTTGAGGGGCTTCTAATGGTACTGAAGGCAATTGGGCAGTGTTTGTAAATAATGAATTAACTGCTGTTCCAAGACCTGGCGCAATGGCAACCCCTCTAATTTCCCCCGTAGCACAAACAGCGGTAAATGTAAGCGCTGTTCCAAAGTCTAATACAATTACGGGAGACTGAACGCTCGACCATGCTTCAACAACATTGCAAATAATATCAGATCCTATTTCATATTTTGCGCTTTCAGGAATAGTAATAGGAAGTTTATCGAAAATGCTCGAGTTCACAATATACGGTTTTTTTCCCGTTATTTTTTCTGCTAAGCTAATAAATGGTCCAAGTAAAAGAGGCACAACAGAGCTCACAATAGCTGAATCAATTGAGCTTTGAGAAATATCAGCTTCTCTCAAAAAAGAGAGTAGAATTGCACTGTATTCATCTGATGTGCGTCTTGTGTCGGAATGTATTCTCCATTCTTGTACTATTTCGTCTTCTTTAAAAAGGGCCACAACGATGTGTGTGTTACCAATATCAATAGTTAAAAGCAATTGCAATAATCTCCTATATTTGCTATTATAGCACTATGGATAAACTAATTCAACCCAGAGTACTGAAAGGTTTTCGCGATTTTTTACCAAATGCAGAATTAAAGCGCGCATTGTTAATTGAAACACTTACGAGTGTATTTCGAAATAGAGGGTTTGTCCCAATCGACACGCCTGTACTAGAATATTCTGAAATTCTTTTGCGAAAAAGTGACGGAGAAACTGAAAAGCAAGTCTTCCGTTTTGAAGATAATGGAGGGCGTGATGTGGCCCTTCGATTTGACCTAACGGTTCCTTTTGCACGTTTTATTGCTGAGCACAAAGATAAATTATACTTTCCCTTTAAGCGTTACCATATTGCAAAGGTATGGCGTGGTGAAAAACCACAAGCAGGGCGTTATCGTGAGTTTGTGCAGTGTGACTTTGACATTGTTGGCTCAGATTCTGCGCAAAGCGACTTTGAAATTCTATCAATGATGAAAGAATCTCTAAACGCAATAGGTGTTGATAACATTACCATACGCATAAATCATAGGGGCCTCTTTAATGCATTTTTAGCAAAGCGTTCAATAAGTGAAAAGTCAGAAGATGTTCTTAGAACAGTTGATAAGCTTGCAAAGATAGGCAAAGAAGAAGTTATTTCGCTTCTTAAAGAAATAACTGGCTCAAGTCAAAGTGCAAAGGACATTGTTACCTTTATTACAGGGGACAAAGATTTTGACTCTACTTTAAAATTAATAGGTTCTATGGCCGGCGAGGGCGAAAATGTACAATCATGCATAAAGCGCTTGCAAGACATTCATGATTTACTTGTAGCAGTAGGTATTGACTCTACATTTGTGTTAGACCCGTCAATTACGCGCGGTTTAGACTACTATACAGGACTTGTATTTGAAACATTTTTAAACGATTTACCAACTATAGGCTCTGTATGTTCTGGCGGACGCTATGATAATCTTGCCGGTTTATATATGAAGGATAAAATTTCTGGTATTGGCTCTTCTATTGGACTTGACAGACTTGTTGCCGGCTTAGAGCAAATAGGTAAAATAGAAGAAACGGTTTGTTTTTTAAATGCAATTATTTTCTGCGCCGATGAAAGCCTTTTTACACATTATCAGGTATTAGCTAAAAAGCTTCGCGATAAGGGTGTAATGGTTGAAGTATTTTCTGAAAACAAAAAAATGAATCAACAATTTACTCTTGCAGAAAAAAAGGGTATTCCATTTGGTATTGTTGTTTATGCAGATCAGGCAAAGCAAAATGTTCTTACACTTAAAAATCTTACAACAAGAGAACAATTTGAAAATATTACGCTAGAAAAAGCAGCCGAGATTTTATTAGAAAATAAATCTTGAGTAGTTTTTAATTAAGCTCTTTTGCCGCAAAGTCGGCTTGGAGCTTATTTGCATATATGCGAATAGAATTTTCAGGTAGCCAACCATTTTCAAACGTATACCAGTGGACGTTATCAGTTCCAATAGAAGAGCCTGCAACTTCAATTACATCACCTATTCGCCCATATGCATTTATTTGAGAAGTTGCATCTGCTTCACTTAAATATGAAACATACGGCTCGGTTATTACTGCCCATTGAGATGACATAGCAATGTTATCGGTTTTTGATATATCGATGTAACCAGTTGACTCTCTATTACATGATGTAATCAAGAGTACTACCAAAAAAAAAAGAAATTTCATTATAAAAACAGCGCTCCCGGTACTACAAAGTGTAGGAATGCTATTACTAAACTAGCAATACCGATATACTTTCTACCATTTACAAAAATATTTTCAAATACAGGGCTTAAGGTAAATGAAATTTTTGAACTAGAAATATAAAATTCATATAAGAGGCATGCTCCTCCTACAATTCCAATTGCAGCAGGAATAATATCACCAAGAATAGGAACATTGCCTTCAAACACCATTAATAATTTAATTATACCAACAAAAGCAGCTACGCCACCTACAATTAAGCGAAAGTTTTTTGTTTCAAAAAAAGGAAGTCCTGCAATACTTGCCTCTTGTGCATCCTCAGCAAGTGGTTTTGTCAATAAAAGTAAAAGTCCGGTTAGGGTATTAAATACAACCGATAATAAATAAAATTGAATCACGTTTTCCTCCAAATCTCTTGTATATCTTATATAGTAATTATTCTTGAACCTCAGTGCGTAGGTGCAAAGCTTCCCCGCCTAATGTTATTTCGCATTCTACATAGTGTATTATATCAGAAATTGCAAATGCTGTCCGCAAAATTCTTTCACTTCCATCATAAATTGAATGCGAAGTTGAGTGAGTTACCTCTTCATTTTGTTCATTATAACCTTTTAGATATGCAGAAATTAATAAGTCATTTGAAGTCTCCGATTCGCTAGCTGTAAGAGTTACATACACACTGCTATCAAATGAAAATGCAGTAATTTTAAACGGTACATTTTTAATTGTTCCAGAGCTTCTATCCATTTCTACATTTGTAACAAAAAGTATCATTATAATAAGTAAAACAATACTTCCCAGTAAAAAGCGTGAGCTCTTTGTATGTATGAGTGACTTAAAAAAACCCTTGGGGAGCTCTTTTTCTGTTCCATCATAGTGTGATTGTACAATGCTAGGGGCTTTTCTCAGGCGCTCTTCGCGATTATAATAAAATTGTAATTCAGCTTCGTTTATTTTTTCATCATCCATAATTTTAAACCTATTCTAAAATTGAGTTTGCAATTGTGTCTGTTCTCCACCATGACACAGATGCTTCATCTTCATATGCAATTAAACCAGAGAGAATACCATTATTAGAAAGAGAATAACTTTCGAAAATTGAATCTGCCAAAGGCATTTCAACTTGACGTCGTACAAATCTCTGTGTATTCTCATGCGTTACAAGTATAGATAAGCCCGTTTCATCTGAAAGTATAAAAAAGAGTGCTCCATCTTCTGAAATTCCAAGAAATGAATAGGGGTGTAAAAATACTTCAGTGGCATAGCCGTGGGTGGTGCTTCTTTCATATCCTGGCACAGTGATTGGATTTTCATATGTTTGTGTTCGCAAATCAAACGGATACACCAATGTTTTTTCAAACTCAATACCTGAAGAAACACTTGTTGAATCATCAACCTTTAATCCATAATAGTCAGCTTTGATATAAATAATTGGGTCTTCATAATCAGGAATTATGTTTTCTAAGGTAACATATGTTTCTAATGCATAATCAAGCGCATCTTCGGGAAGCATCGATTTATCAAATGAAAAGGTTGTTAAAAGTACTCCTTCCTGAGAAAACCAATATAATATAAATCCATCTGTATCGAGGCACACAGCAACTAATTCGTTATTCGCTGTTGTATGTAAAGACTTAATATAAGGAAAAGGTTGACCGCCCAAGCCATCTTGTGCTAAAAAATCAACAAAGGTTCCATCAGGTGCAAAGCGCAAAATAACTTGCCGTAGTACTGCGCCTGATAGTGAATCTTCTTCATAGCGATCAATAGGCAAAAAGTCAGTAACATATAAATTTTTTGTGCTATCAACTGCCATAACCCCTAAACGGTTAAAGGGATAGCTTGTAGCTATTTTTGTTGCTGCTTCATTCCTAGAGTCAAGTGCTGAAGCAACGATATCCATGTTCTCTAAAACAAATGATGGAGTGGGGTTTCGCTCATCATCATACATTATGCCAATTAAGTCACCATAAGAAGTGAGTTGCATTATTTTTCCTGCTTCACCGTTTACAATGTAAAAAAAACCATCTCTCATGACAAGTCGAGTATTAATATTTTCTGAACTTTGAACATCAAATAACTTTAATTCATTTTCAAAATTTCCATACTCTAAACTAAACAGGGAGTCTTCTTCTAAAAATTGTGTTGTTTCATTACCACCACATGAACTAAATAAAAATACAACAATCATGAATAGCAAAAATGTAATATATAGAGGTATCTTTGTAATTTTTTTATCAATTTGTTTCATATTTATAGCATAAAGTGCTTGTCAAAATATGTCAATACACTGTACACTAATATTTATGATTGATTCGATATTAACATTCTTTTTTGGCTCAAAAAATGAGCGTGATGTAAAAGCATTAAAAAAAATTGTAGAAAAAGTAAATGCTCAAGAACAATGGGCAAGTTCACTATCTAAAGATGACTTTCCCATTCAAACAAAAACATTTAAGGAACGCCTTTCTAAGGGTGAAAGCTTAGATGATATTTTACCTGAGGCTTTTGCGTTAGCAAGAGAGGCCGCTAGGCGAGTTTTACAAGAACGAGCGTATGATGTTCAAGTAATGGGTTCTTTGGTTCTCAATAGCGGCAGCATTGTAGAAATGAAAACAGGTGAGGGTAAAACTCTTATGAGTGTTGCCGCTGCGTATTTAAATAGTTTAACAGGTGAGGGTGTTCACATTGTTACGGTAAATGATTATCTTGCAGGGCGTGATGCTGATTGGATGAGACCAGTTTATACGTATCTTGGTGTAAGTGTTGGTGCTATCGTTTCAGGAATGGACAATGCCTCACGAAAAAGTGCCTATAACTGCGATATTACATATGGTACGAATAATGAACTTGGCTTTGACTATCTTCGAGACAATATGCAGATTTCACTAGAAAATAAAGTACAGCGCGGCTTTGCGTTTGCAATTGTTGACGAAATTGACTCTATTCTCATTGATGAAGCTCGTACCCCACTTATTATTTCTGGACAAGGCGAAGACGATACTGCTAAGTTTTTTGAAGTAAATAAATTTGTTGGTAACTTTGAAGAAGTACAAAAGAATCCTGAAACTGATATGTACCCTGACGAAGCGCAAGGTGAAGAAGTTGTAGGGGATTATAAACTCGATGAAAAAAATAAGCGAGTATCCTTTACCGATAGCGGTATGCTAAAAATAGAACACATATTACAAAAAAACAATCTTAT
>CAYJLT010000076.1:0-8372 GCA_964371295.1 uncultured Treponemataceae bacterium | reverse complement strand
TAAGATTGTTTTTTTGTAATATGTGTTCTATTTTTAGCATACCGCTATCGGTAAAGGATACTCGCTTATTTTTTTCATCGAGTTTATAATCCCCTACAACTTCTTCACCTTGCGCTTCGTCAGGGTACATATCAGTTTCAGGATTCTTTTGTACTTCTTCAAAGTTACCAACAAATTTATTTACTTCAAAAAACTTAGCAGTATCGTCTTCGCCTTGTCCAGAAATAATAAGTGGGGTACGAGCTTCATCAATGAGAATAGAGTCAATTTCGTCAACAATTGCAAACGCAAAGCCGCGCTGTACTTTATTTTCTAGTGAAATCTGCATATTGTCTCGAAGATAGTCAAAGCCAAGTTCATTATTCGTACCATATGTAATATCGCAGTTATAGGCACTTTTTCGTGAGGCATTGTCCATTCCTGAAACGATAGCACCAACACTTACACCAAGATACGTATAAACTGGTCTCATCCAATCAGCATCACGCCCTGCAAGATAATCATTTACCGTAACAATGTGAACACCCTCACCTGTTAAACTATTTAAATACGCAGCGGCAACACTCATAAGAGTTTTACCCTCACCTGTTTTCATTTCTACAATGCTGCCGCTATTGAGAACCAAAGAACCCATTACTTGAACATCATACGCTCGTTCTTGTAAAACTCGCCTAGCGGCCTCTCTTGCTAACGCAAAAGCCTCAGGTAAAATATCATCTAAGCTTTCACCCTTAGAAAGGCGTTCCTTAAATGTTTTTGTTTGAATGGGAAAGTCATCTTTAGATAGTGAACTTGCCCATTGTTCTTGAGCATTTACTTTTTCTACAATTTTTTTTAATGCTTTTACATCACGCTCATTTTTTGAGCCAAAAAAGAATGTTAATATCGAATCAATCATAAATATTAGTGTACAGTGTATTGACATATTTTGACAAGCACTTTATGCTATAAATATGAAACAAATTGATAAAAAAATTACAAAGATACCTCTATATATTACATTTTTGCTATTCATGATTGTTGTATTTTTATTTAGTTCATGTGGTGGTAATGAAACAACACAATTTTTAGAAGAAGACTCCCTGTTTAGTTTAGAGTATGGAAATTTTGAAAATGAATTAAAGTTATTTGATGTTCAAAGTTCAGAAAATATTAATACTCGACTTGTCATGAGAGATGGTTTTTTTTACATTGTAAACGGTGAAGCAGGAAAAATAATGCAACTCACTTCTTATGGTGACTTAATTGGCATAATGTATGATGATGAGCGAAACCCCACTCCATCATTTGTTTTAGAGAACATGGATATCGTTGCTTCAGCACTTGACTCTAGGAATGAAGCAGCAACAAAAATAGCTACAAGCTATCCCTTTAACCGTTTAGGGGTTATGGCAGTTGATAGCACAAAAAATTTATATGTTACTGACTTTTTGCCTATTGATCGCTATGAAGAAGATTCACTATCAGGCGCAGTACTACGGCAAGTTATTTTGCGCTTTGCACCTGATGGAACCTTTGTTGATTTTTTAGCACAAGATGGCTTGGGCGGTCAACCTTTTCCTTATATTAAGTCTTTACATACAACAGCGAATAACGAATTAGTTGCTGTGTGCCTCGATACAGATGGATTTATATTATATTGGTTTTCTCAGGAAGGAGTACTTTTAACAACCTTTTCATTTGATAAATCGATGCTTCCCGAAGATGCGCTTGATTATGCATTAGAAACATATGTTACCTTAGAAAACATAATTCCTGATTATGAAGACCCAATTATTTATATCAAAGCTGACTATTATGGATTAAAGGTTGATGATTCAACAAGTGTTTCTTCAGGTATTGAGTTTGAAAAAACATTGGTGTATCCGTTTGATTTGCGAACACAAACATATGAAAATCCAATCACTGTGCCAGGATATGAAAGAAGCACCACCCACGGCTATGCCACTGAAGTATTTTTACACCCCTATTCATTTCTTGGAATTTCAGAAGATGGAGCACTCTTTTTTATACTTTCAGATGAAACGGGCTTATCTATACTTGTAACGCATGAGAATACACAGAGATTTGTACGACGTCAAGTTGAAATGCCTTTGGCAGATTCAATTTTCGAAAGTTATTCTCTTTCTAATAATGGTATTCTCTCTGGTTTAATTGCATATGAAGATGAAGCATCTGTGTCATGGTGGAGAACAGACACAATTGCAAACTCAATTTTAGAATAGGTTTAAAATTATGGATGATGAAAAAATAAACGAAGCTGAATTACAATTTTATTATAATCGCGAAGAGCGCCTGAGAAAAGCCCCTAGCATTGTACAATCACACTATGATGGAACAGAAAAAGAGCTCCCCAAGGGTTTTTTTAAGTCACTCATACATACAAAGAGCTCACGCTTTTTACTGGGAAGTATTGTTTTACTTATTATAATGATACTTTTTGTTACAAATGTAGAAATGGATAGAAGCTCTGGAACAATTAAAAATGTACCGTTTAAAATTACTGCATTTTCATTTGATAGCAGTGTGTATGTAACTCTTACAGCTAGCGAATCGGAGACTTCAAATGACTTATTAATTTCTGCATATCTAAAAGGTTATAATGAACAAAATGAAGAGGTAACTCACTCAACTTCGCATTCAATTTATGATGGAAGTGAAAGAATTTTGCGGACAGCATTTGCAATTTCTGATATAATACACTATGTAGAATGCGAAATAACATTAGGCGGGGAAGCTTTGCACCTACGCACTGAGGTTCAAGAATAATTACTATATAAGATATACAAGAGATTTGGAGGAAAACGTGATTCAATTTTATTTATTATCGGTTGTATTTAATACCCTAACCGGACTTTTACTTTTATTGACAAAACCACTTGCTGAGGATGCACAAGAGGCAAGTATTGCAGGACTTCCTTTTTTTGAAACAAAAAACTTTCGCTTAATTGTAGGTGGCGTAGCTGCTTTTGTTGGTATAATTAAATTATTAATGGTGTTTGAAGGCAATGTTCCTATTCTTGGTGATATTATTCCTGCTGCAATTGGAATTGTAGGAGGAGCATGCCTCTTATATGAATTTTATATTTCTAGTTCAAAAATTTCATTTACCTTAAGCCCTGTATTTGAAAATATTTTTGTAAATGGTAGAAAGTATATCGGTATTGCTAGTTTAGTAATAGCATTCCTACACTTTGTAGTACCGGGAGCGCTGTTTTTATAATGAAATTTCTTTTTTTTTTGGTAGTACTCTTGATTACATCATGTAATAGAGAGTCAACTGGTTACATCGATATATCAAAAACCGATAACATTGCTATGTCATCTCAATGGGCAGTAATAACCGAGCCGTATGTTTCATATTTAAGTGAAGCAGATGCAACTTCTCAAATAAATGCATATGGGCGAATAGGTGATGTAATTGAAGTTGCAGGCTCTTCTATTGGAACTGATAACGTCCACTGGTATACGTTTGAAAATGGTTGGCTACCTGAAAATTCTATTCGCATATATGCAAATAAGCTCCAAGCCGACTTTGCGGCAAAAGAGCTTAATTAAAAACTACTCAAGATTTATTTTCTAATAAAATCTCGGCTGCTTTTTCTAGCGTAATATTTTCAAATTGTTCTCTTGTTGTAAGATTTTTAAGTGTAAGAACATTTTGCTTTGCCTGATCTGCATAAACAACAATACCAAATGGAATACCCTTTTTTTCTGCAAGAGTAAATTGTTGATTCATTTTTTTGTTTTCAGAAAATACTTCAACCATTACACCCTTATCGCGAAGCTTTTTAGCTAATACCTGATAATGTGTAAAAAGGCTTTCATCGGCGCAGAAAATAATTGCATTTAAAAAACAAACCGTTTCTTCTATTTTACCTATTTGCTCTAAGCCGGCAACAAGTCTGTCAAGTCCAATAGAAGAGCCAATACCAGAAATTTTATCCTTCATATATAAACCGGCAAGATTATCATAGCGTCCGCCAGAACATACAGAGCCTATAGTTGGTAAATCGTTTAAAAATGTTTCAAATACAAGTCCTGTATAGTAGTCTAAACCGCGCGTAATTGACGGGTCTAACACAAATGTAGAGTCAATACCTACTGCTACAAGTAAATCATGAATGTCTTGCAAGCGCTTTATGCATGATTGTACATTTTCGCCCTCGCCGGCCATAGAACCTATTAATTTTAAAGTAGAGTCAAAATCTTTGTCCCCTGTAATAAAGGTAACAATGTCCTTTGCACTTTGACTTGAGCCAGTTATTTCTTTAAGAAGCGAAATAACTTCTTCTTTGCCTATCTTTGCAAGCTTATCAACTGTTCTAAGAACATCTTCTGACTTTTCACTTATTGAACGCTTTGCTAAAAATGCATTAAAGAGGCCCCTATGATTTATGCGTATGGTAATGTTATCAACACCTATTGCGTTTAGAGATTCTTTCATCATTGATAGAATTTCAAAGTCGCTTTGCGCAGAATCTGAGCCAACAATGTCAAAGTCACACTGCACAAACTCACGATAACGCCCTGCTTGTGGTTTTTCACCACGCCATACCTTTGCAATATGGTAACGCTTAAAGGGAAAGTATAATTTATCTTTGTGCTCAGCAATAAAACGTGCAAAAGGAACCGTTAGGTCAAATCGAAGGGCCACATCACGCCCTCCATTATCTTCAAAACGGAAGACTTGCTTTTCAGTTTCTCCGTCACTTTTTCGCAAAAGAATTTCAGAATATTCTAGTACAGGCGTGTCGATTGGGACAAACCCTCTATTTCGAAATACACTCGTAAGTGTTTCAATTAACAATGCGCGCTTTAATTCTGCATTTGGTAAAAAATCGCGAAAACCTTTCAGTACTCTGGGTTGAATTAGTTTATCCATAGTGCTATAATAGCAAATATAGGAGATTATTGCAATTGCTTTTAACTATTGATATTGGTAACACACACATCGTTGTGGCCCTTTTTAAAGAAGACGAAATAGTACAAGAATGGAGAATACATTCCGACACAAGACGCACATCAGATGAATACAGTGCAATTCTACTCTCTTTTTTGAGAGAAGCTGATATTTCTCAAAGCTCAATTGATTCAGCTATTGTGAGCTCTGTTGTGCCTCTTTTACTTGGACCATTTATTAGCTTAGCAGAAAAAATAACGGGAAAAAAACCGTATATTGTGAACTCGAGCATTTTCGATAAACTTCCTATTACTATTCCTGAAAGCGCAAAATATGAAATAGGATCTGATATTATTTGCAATGTTGTTGAAGCATGGTCGAGCGTTCAGTCTCCCGTAATTGTATTAGACTTTGGAACAGCGCTTACATTTACCGCTGTTTGTGCTACGGGGGAAATTAGAGGGGTTGCCATTGCGCCAGGTCTTGGAACAGCAGTTAATTCATTATTTACAAACACTGCCCAATTGCCTTCAGTACCATTAGAAGCCCCTCAAGATTCTCTTGGTACAAATACAATACATTCTATACAGTCAGGTATTATTTTAGGATACAAGGGTCTTGTTGAATCATTAGTAGCACGCATGTCTGCAGACCTAAGTAAAACTGCAGGCTGTGACATTAATAGTATTAAAGTTGTAGCAACTGGTGGGCTGAACTCGGTATTAAAACCGATAACTGACATTTTTCAAAATGTAGACAAACAGCTCACTTTAAAAGGATTAAAGAGAATTGCAGGAATCCTTTCAGCCGAATAATATATTTAGATTATATAGCTGTTTTTTCCTTTTTAGAGGTTTCCGCTAATTGAAAATCCCCAAAAGCCGGATTCTTTTGTAACATCATAGCCACCATATCCTGAAAACTGCATAGATACGAGCCCCAAAACAGCAAGAGTTACATCTACTTCTGCCCCAGCACTAAAGCCATGAACATCTGTTTTATAGTAATCGCAAAAAGCTGAAAGGCCCAAATCTTTAATAACTAGAACTTCGAAAAGTGTTCCTACTGTGTCAATTTCAAATGTTAGATTATTATTGGTAACTATAAAGTAATTATAGCTACCGCTCGTTGTTGCTCCCCTTAAGCCATCATTTTGATACAGTGAAATAGTATTTGAAAAATCAAATGGAAAGCGTGACACTGTTTTTTGGTTTATTGATAAAAAATCAAAAATAGGAATCTTAAAATCATTTTTTACACCAAAGCCTGTTACCATCGTGTTTTCAATAAAAGCATATGGACTTACAGAAAAATTACTAAGATAAAAATTTGCGCCTAGCCGTCCAAATGAAGAATGTGTATTTGTACTGAGCCCCCCTATATTTGGAAAGAATCCTTCCCATGCAATAAAAGGGTCAATACCTTTATTACCAACATTTGTGAGCTTAGCATTGATTTTTCCATAATAGTATATACCTTCAAAGCCATTCGTAAAGCCTTCATCAAATAAATTATCCCACTTAAAGCTTACCCTATTTTGAAATAACACTGCATCAAATAATGAAATATTTAAGCGACCATCAACACCAAGGCCTCTCCATGGGTCCCAATATTCTCTAAGCTCTCCAAACATACTCCCAACTTCAGCTCTTTGAGAAAGATAAAAATAGTCGCTGTTATCGAGGTAGTAATCATCATCATTACCGCTGTACATCTGATACCCACCTGAAACATATCCTGCAAATTCTTTTTGAAATATCATATTATTTTTTTTATATGATAAAAATGTTTTTTCATGTTTTGCTAAAAGCTGCTCTCGAGTATCCTCTAGGCTCGCAATTCTTTCATTGGACCATGTAGTAGCTTTATCAAATCCGGCTTTTTTTATTTCATCTATAGCAAGGGCCGCAGAGCCTTCTCCTCGGTCTGCTATTTCATGGGACTTATCAAATGCCATATAAGAAATATCTTCTACATTACAGCGAATGAGAATATTGTCAATGGTTTTTAACTCTATTATACCCTTTCTTGTTTTTCCTAGATCTAAGGCTCTGTTTATTACTGAAAGAATATCGCGGTACTCATTTACAGAGTCAGAAAAGCTTGTTGAAGTGATAATTCTATTTGTATAATCTGCGGCAGCTTGTACAGGCACCAAATTCGTTGTGCCACCATCAAGCAAAATCATATCATCGTATCGCACCGGAGGAAAGCTCACAGGCATTGCAATGGTGGCTGAAAGAACTTTATAAAAGTCACCTTCCATAAAGGCAACCGTTCTCCTTGACACTAAATCTTCTGCAAGAACTATAATTGGTATTTCTAAATCTTTAATGTCCGTTTCGCCCAAAATATTGTAAATAGCCGACATCATATTGTAATCATCAATTATTCCACCATCGAGAGGAAAGCGCGCAGTAAAAAGAAAGTCCATTGAATAATCTGAAACTACCTTCTCAATTTGGTCTGGAGAAAGACCTGCCGCGTACAAAAGTGCAACTAAAGAGCCCATTGAGTTTGCAACAAGAAAGTCAGGATATATACCTTCTTCTTCGAGCTTTTTTAACACACCAATATGTGCAAAAGCACGTGCTGCCCCACCCGATAAAACTAAACCAACAGGCAGCTCACTTTGATTTTCATCTATGGGAACATACTGAAGGCCTGAAGCCTCTGCATTTTCATTCTTTTGAAGGCCAATGCGTGTAAGAAAGTCTTCTTCACCGAGTTTTATTACTTGATCTACTAAAAAAACATCATCATTAAAAACGGGCTCTTTTACTTGTGAAAAAATTGAAGTCAAAGAAAAAAGAATTAGAGCAAATGTAATTGATATACATTTTGTAAAAACAACACCGCTCTTGGTTTTTAATAAAATTTGCTGTGACACTTAGTTAACCCCCAGTTATGATAACTCTTACATAGTGATAAGAGTGTACACAATGCACCTAAGTTTACACTAAGATGAAGTAAGTTACAAGGGTTAAAAAAAAGGATTCCTCTTGCTATCCTTATCAGTTTTGGCATATCAGAAGAAATGAGAATGATTGACGTATTTTCTTCCTTTTTTTCTTATAGTGACTTAGCTTTATATGTATGCACTTGACAAAAAATATGTGAGCACATATTATATTAAATAAATATTAAAAATTATGGAAGTGAGGTGAAAATCCTCCGCAGACTCGCTGCTGTAATACGTTACAGTTTTCTAAAGTCTGTAGATGTTAATTATAACATACATCTACAAACGACAATCACTGTTTTATTAAAGCGTTGCTTTAAAAGAAGATGGGAAGATTGGGAAATTGGTTGTACATTTACTAAAATGTGCTGAAGCGTTGAGCCAGAATACTTGTTTTTAATAGCTACTTTTCAAAACCTCTGAGATTAGGTTTTAAGGAGAAACTAGGATGAAAGAATTCAAAAAAGGTTTTTTGAATGGTGTAAAACTACTTGTTTTACTTGGATT
>CAYJLT010000075.1:0-8648 GCA_964371295.1 uncultured Treponemataceae bacterium | reverse complement strand
ATCTATCGACTGGTGGTGGATTTTATAAAGTCTTAGATAGCATTACCATCGGTGAGGGTCCTGGAAACATTGTGCAGCCAAGTAGCTTACTTGAAGATAGCATGAAAGGCCTTAAATCTAACGATATGATTATCCATAATGGAATATTTACTATTTCAACATACGAAGATGCAATTCATGCAAACAACGACCTTACAATAAATGGAGGAACCTTTACTATTTTATCGGGCGATGATGCCGTTCATGCAGATGAAAACCTTGTAATAAATGATATACAACTCACCGTTGAAGATGCGTATGAAGGTATAGAAGGAGCAACAGTTACCATCAATGGCGGTAATATAGATGTTAGCGTTCTTGATGATGCTATGAATGCAAACGAGGACTATGGCTACGTTGAAATAAACGGTGGCACTATTCATTTGCGAGCTTCTGGCGATGGCATTGACTCTAATGGAGATTTACGCATTACGGGTGGGCACATCGTTCTTGAAGTGGATGCACTCTACACGAGAGGCGACGGCGATATTGATGTAAGTGGTGAGTATAGCCACACAGGCGGAACCCTTGTAGATGGAAATGGAAATCCTACTGGACCAAGAAATGAAAGAGGGCTCTCACCAAGGCGGTAGCTATATTTTTACTATATGCACTTGAGCTTAAAAAAACCACGATAAGATTCTCTTGTTGAGTTTTTTGCCAAGCATATAGTTAAAAGGTCTTTCCTTTTCATCTATCTCCATGCAAATGAAATGTTCAAAACCCAGTGCGTTAATATTATATTATCCAATCAAAAAAATCGAGCTCACATATTTTTGCTAAGAAAAGCCCCTTGCTAAAAAAAATCATAACAGTATAATAGCATACATGAAAAAAAACATACTTATTTTACTATTACTTATTACAAGTGTTCTTCTCTTTTCTCAAAGTGAAAATATTGTTCCAAGAGAAAATATAAAAATCGGCATCGTTCCACCAATTATTCACGGTGCACAGTTTAGCCCATATTATGATGTAATGGTTGATGGAAGTGCCGTTGCAATTGGAAGCTTAACGGTAGAAGTAACATCCAAAGGCATCACCTATAAAGAAATTTTTGATGCAGTATCAAAAGAGATTTTAGGTATCCATAATAACTATACAAGGTTCTATAAAATTGATTCAGTACACTACGAAGTAGATATTCCGGATATTCCCGTAAATACAACTAAAGACTTTTTTATAAGTATTAGGCTCATTGCAACTAAAGGAAATGTGTTTGAACTCCTCCGATTTAAAGACGGAGAATTTAAAACACTGTATGAAAGTGTATACGATGTTCCAGTGAATATTACGGTTTATCCTCGAAAAAGCTGAATTTCAAAGAGGCGCAAAATACTGTAAACGAATAGATTTTACCATCACGGAAGAGTGTCCGAATCTACTCCATATGTCTTATTAGAACACAACAAGTCCCGAAAATCATCTTGCCTCATCGGTTTTTCAAAGAAAAATCCCTGGGCATAGTCACAGTCAAGTCCTTTAAGCCATTTTACTTGTTCAATAGTTTCAACACCTTCGGTTACAACCTTCATGTTTAATTGTTTTGCCATTTTTATTACAGTATCCACAACTATAGCCCCTCTTTCTTCAGCTATATTATAGTCTAAAAAGGCCTTATCAAGTTTTATTGTATCTATCATAATTGTGCCTAACCTATTAAGAGATGACTCCCCCGCACCAAAATCATCTATTGACAGTAACATGCCAAAGGCCCTTATTTGTTTTGCTTTTTCAACCAAGACTCTTTGATCTAAAGTTATAGCACTTTCTGTTATTTCAATTTCGAGCCTGTTTGGTGGAATGTTATATTTATGCACAATATCAAAGTAAGCTGAGGGAAAGTTGTCATCAAATAAGGTAACGGTTGAAACATTTACCGAAATAGGCGGTATAGTAATGTCTTTTCCATTTTGAGAAATAAACTTACAAACTTCTTCAAAAATATATGTATCAAGCTTAACAATAAAACCATTTGATTCAAAGATTCCAATAAAAACATCGGGGGTGCTGACCATCGTGTTGTCTTTATCAAACCAACGCACCAGAGCTTCAGCACCACCAACTTTTAAAGAGTCAAATGCAATCTTAGGCTGGTAAAAAACCTTAAACTCATTACTTTGTAGCGATTCATTCATTCTATGGACAATACTTGTTTTTAAATTTAGCTCTTTTTCAACTTCGTCATTGTATACATTATAAGTTATAACATACTTTTTTTTACCTTTAAAGTGCGCTGCAACGGCATGGTCAATTAAGGTTTCTACCGCCAGCGTTGTATCTTTTATTATACAAATCCCAACAGATAAACTGAAAGTGTACTTTTCACCCATAACAGACTTAATTGCAGTTGTAACATATTCGTCAAAAATCTTCAATAAACTTTCGCCTTCATTCACTTTATGAAAAATGACAAACTGGTCTGCAATTATTCTACTCACTAAGGTTCCTGTATTTTTATACGTTTTTTCGAGCATCTTCGCGATTGCACGTATTACTAAATCACCTTTATTTTTGCTATAAATTGTATTAATTGTTCTAAAACTATCTATATCAAATACAATTATCTCATATTCATTGGGCTTAGATGTTTGAAGTATAAGCTTTACTCGTTCTGTAAAATTATATACAGAAATGAGGCCTGTTAAAGCATCATAATTTATGATGTCAAGAATAGCTTTTTTTCGCTTATATTGCTGATAAAACATGTTGCTAAAGATAACAAGTAAAACTGCTAAAAATATTACTAGTAGTAAACCTAAATTTTCTTCAATAAATACACTTATAGAATATTCAGGTAAAAACCTCACCGATTGCATTGACATAATTTCATCAACACGCTCTTGCTCTAAGTGCTCAAACATAATATTAAAAGCGCCTATATACTCGGTTAAATGCTCAGAGCTCCTTGAAAAAAATATTCTTAATGGAAGAGAAAGCCCTGTGCTTCGGATACTGTAATTATTTTCTCCAAACACAGCTTGTGCATACTCTACTCCATTTTCTGTTGCAAGAAGCCCGTTTACTTCCCGTTTTTCATATGCCTCTAAAAGCTCATCAAATCTGTCATATGACAATACAGAATTGTTTGGGTATCTCTCAAGAACATCAGTATGGTCAAGCGTTACATAATTTACCATCCCAAGCATACTTTCGTATTCAGC
The DNA here is from genome assembly GCA_964371295.1 of uncultured Treponemataceae bacterium. Lineage (GTDB taxonomy): Bacteria > Spirochaetota > Spirochaetia > Treponematales > Treponemataceae > CAYJFX01. The sequence goes on along the minus strand of CAYJLT010000075.1, from coordinate 5,445 downwards.
AGAAATGACTTGTTCTATATAGTTATTTTCAGCTAATAGCATCATAGGAAGGTGCATAAATGGTTCAGAGGGAAAATAAAATTCCATTTCATGCTCAAAATTTCCCGTTGCTGAAATAAGCATATCAAAGTTTTCATGTGATTCGTTGGGCATGTCATGGTTATAAGGGACATACTCAATTTTGAACCCATATTTTTCTGCAAGCATATTCATTACTTGTACACTTATACCATCTGGAAGTCCATCATTGTTTGTATATTGTATAGGTTGGTGATGATCAATATATCCGCAAACGAGCGTTTGACTTTTCAATAAATCTACCTCAGCCTGAGTTAGATAGCGCCTGCCTAGATTTTTGCTCCCATAATACTTTATTTGCAACTCTTGCAAAAACGTACCATCGGCAGAAATAGAAAGATTGATAGCGTCTGCAATTTCATTTGCCAACGTAGGATTTTCTTTATGTGTAATAAAAAACATATCAAAAACTTCTAAATTCATTACCATTCGTAAGTCTTCAACATTTTGGTCAATAGTCGTAATCAAATAAAAATCAGCTTCTAAGTTTACATAGTTATCTGATTCTCCACGTATATAAGAAACGGTGATACCGTTTTCGATACAATATTCATCCAAATATTTTTCATAGGGGTTATTTTGAAAACTTGCCACAATTTTATTATCAATTGCTGATGGGTCATCATACAATATTTCATTTTCTTTTGTAGCCAAAATAAGCTGTGTGGAGCCAAGAGGTTTTGGGACATAGCTAAAAAGATTGCGGTATGTTTCACTCTCTAACATGATTCCCATCATGTCAATTTCGCCATTTTCTAAGGCTGCTAATGCATCCCAATAATCATACTCATAAAACGCAAAATCAAAATTAGAATAGTGCTCGGAACGTTCAAGTATTTCGTAGCCAAAACCTCTATAATCTAAAGACTCGCTATCTTCAATTATCCCATAACCCTTATCATAGCCAACTTTGATAGTTATTCTTTTATTCTCTCCGATTGAAGATAAATCACTTTGTGCCGTTAGCAGCGCCGAAAGGCTAGAAAACAAGAAGAGTAATAGTATACGCTTGAGAAGATTCATTTCAAAACACCTAATGCACATAGCAACTTTTTTTAAATTCCTACTTACATTCTATCACAGATTTGCTATTAGTCAATCATTTTTCCTATTATTTTTGCAACCTTTTTTTTAGATATTGTTCGTAAAGAATAAGACCCATCCTTGAAAAATCTCCACAATAGAAATCATCAAGTGCTTGCCTACGCTCTTGGTCAGAGTATTCCTCTTTGTAAAGAGAAAGATCTGCGCATTCAATATCAAGTTCATCTAATTTGTTAGACATTTTTTCTAGGCGTTCGATAAACCCTTCATAATCTTTTTCTTCCGTCCAGCATACTTCAGAAAATGCAATGAGGCGTGGAAAAATTTGATATTCGAGACGAGCTTTATCAAAGGCGAATTCTGTCCACATATTACATTGCGCCCCAATAATATTTTTTCTAGCTTCAACTGGAACATCTTCAAGACTTGGCATTGAGCTCGGGTCATATGAATAAGTAAATTTAAGGTAATTATATTCATAGGGCATATCAAGGTATGCATAAAAATGAGATGACATAATATGTTTTCTACCTTGTGATAATTGCTTTTTCATTTCCTCGTATTGAAATGGTCCTTCCCCGTTATCACAAAACTCTTTTGAGTGTCGAGTCCAAAAGTGAGATACAATATCTTTATCAAAATTGTCGGTTACATAATCATTCCAGCAAATAGCAACTTTCCCTAATTTTTTACACTCTTTTGCAAGAGTATTTTCATAGTATACTTGGAGCTCTTGCTCTTTTTTAAAGCCTTTTTCTTTCATCATCGCTTGACATCTTGGGCATGCCTTCCACTCATCTGTTGGAACTTCATCTCCGCCAAGGTGAATATACTTACCTGGGAAAAGGTTGGCGAGTTCACGCACAATATTCAAAGAAAAATCTATAAAATCTTTATTAGCAATACAACCAATCCCCTTGTAGATACCAGGTCCAGACTCAACTACACGTTTTTTTCCGCTACAAGATAAATTTTCCATAAGCGATAAAACTGAAGAAAGATGGCCAGGCATGTCAATTTCAGGCACTACCGTGATGTGTAAACTTTTAGCATATTCAACTACGTCTTTTACATCTTCTTTTGTGTAATAGCCTCTTTCGTAGCTTTCATCGCGATATTTTTGTGGTATATCGGTTTTGTTTTTTATAAGATTTGCGGTTTTAAGTTCAGGATAAGATTTTAAATCAAGTCTAAAGCCTTGATCATCAGCTAAATGCCAATGAAACACATTCATTTTAAAAAAAGCAAGAATATCTAAGTAGTGTTTTATAAATGTTATCCCAACAAAATTTCTTGCAACATCATACATAAAACCACGATACTCATAGCGGGGAGCGTCTTCAATTTCACATAATGGAATTTTACCATCTACTTCAAGCTGTCTTAACGTTTGTCGAGCATAGAACTCTCCTGCTTGGTCCGCTGCGACAATTTGTATGGCATTTTCAGATACTGACAGCTTATACCCTTCATGAGGAAGGCCTTCATCGAATGCAACATCAATCTCTAATGCCCCGCTCTTATTGTAAAATCCATTTTTTTTATGAGCCATTTTAGGCTTTGGAATTATTGTTAACATATAAACCTCTTTTCTATTATTTTTTTGTGATTATTTTTATCTATATAGTTTTAAACAGCAAAAAAAAGAAAAAGTTACAATTGTTATTTTCTTAAAGTAGCTTTCGAATGCTTTCAATGTTTTTTTCGGCAATATCATAGCCATGTTGATAATTTTTTTCTATCTCTGAGATGTTAGATTCAAATGAACTCAGCTTATATTCGGGTTGTAGCACTACAATATTTTCGCCTTTTTTTTCTTCGAGATTTTCAATAAAGCTAATTGTATCGTTGTACATATTCGCACGATGTAACATAGTTTGAGCAAGTTTTGGATACTTTACGCCAATGGCCTTCGCGCCTACTTTTGTTGCACTTGAAGTTTCTTTTATAAATCCTTTTGGCTGTGTTAAAATTACGAGATTTTTTTTATTACCATCTTCTATTGATTTTTTTATGGGTATAGAGTCGGCGAGTCCACCATCAAAGTAGTTTTGCCCTTCGACTTTGATGGCAGGAAAGAAAAAAGGAATAGCACAAGTTGCTCTAAGGTAGGTGCATTTTTTATCCATATTTTTACCATCTTTATATTCACACTTTCCTGTAAGAGCATTTGTTATTCCTATTTTTACAGTCACTGGAGAATTATAGTAGGTATCCCAGTCGGCTGGAATATGCTTATTTGGAATATCATCAAATATAAAGTCGAGTCCAAAAATCGAACGGCAGCGCAAAAAATTTCTTTTAGAAAGGTAGCGATTATCGTTTCTAAACTGGCGTAGAATTTCTATGTTGCGTTCTTTTTGCTTTGTTACATAGGAAATACCATTTGATATCCCAGCTGAAACACCAATCACGTAATTAAAATCAATATTGTAATCGAGGAGTGCATCCATTGCACCTGCCGAAAATATTCCTCGTAGGGAGCCGCCCTCTAAAACTAATCCTGCCATTATTGTCCTTTTATCCTTCTATGTAGGTATACCATGTATTGCAATGATTTTCAAGCACTACATACACATAGCTTCTCTATGTTTGCATGATGAGAATAGCAAATCTTATTCTGCAATAGTTGAACCAATAGCTTTTTTTTACTATACTGTAAAAAAATCTATTGGAGGAACATATGAAAGATGGTTTAAAAGTTGGAATGAAATTAATTTCCACAAAAAAAGTAAGTGAAAAAGAGACGGCTGCAAATATCGCATCAGGAACATTACCAGTATTTGGAACCCCTTACTTAATTGCATTTATGGAAAAAACTTCTTTAGACATTTTAGCACCCTATTTAGATGAGGGAGAATCGAGTGTTGGAACAATTGTAAACATAAAACATCTTAGAGCAAATAAGATTGGCGATGAGGTAACCTGTGAATCAATTATTACTAACATAGATGGAAAACGTTTTACCTTTGATGTAAAAGCCATGTATGGAGATGTTGTTATTGGAGAAGGAAGCCACGAGCGCTTTGTAATTTCAGTAGAAAAATTTTTAGCAAAACTGTAGATTCACACAGAGTAATTGCTTGCCCTTGAATAAAAATTGACAATTCACACTTCTTTCTATATAATTACATTATCATATAAACAAGAAGGAAAACATGAGTACAATTAGTGAATATACAAAGAAGTTAGAATCAAAAGAGGTTTTTGCATGGTTTGAAAAACTTTGCTCAATCCCCCATGGGTCATACAACGAAAAAGAATTAAGCGATTATTTATATACATACGCAAAGGACAAGGGTTTTGAAGCATATCAAGATAGTTTGCATAATCTTGTAATAAAGAAAAATGCTACAAACGAAGCTTTGGCAAAAAAAGAAGCAATTGTAATACAATCGCACATAGACATGGTATTAAATCCTCCGGAAGCATTTGCCAGCAAAAATCCTATTGAACTTTCTATTACAGATGGGTGGATTCATTCAAATGGAACAACTATTGGAGCGGATAACGGAATTGGGGCAGCCTTTTCGCTTGCCCTACTCGACTCTACAAACATAGAGCATCCGCCACTTGAAGTAGTATTTACAAGCCAAGAAGAAGTTGGTCTTGGTGGAGCAATTGGCTTCGATGCATCAATATTAACTGGAACCACTATAATAAATACCGACTCTGATGGAGAAGGCGTTTATTGCGTATCATGTTGTGGCGGAAGCACATTAACTATTTCGCTCCCAGTAAAAAAAGAAAGCGCAAAGAGTGACCTTACAGCATATACGTTGACTATAACAGGTTTACAAGGTGGACACTCAGGTTTAGAAATAGACAAAGAAAGAGGAAACGCAAACAGGTTTTTAGCTCGCATGTTATATGCCTTAAAAGATAGTGTAGATTTTTATGTGCAAGAAATTAAAGGCGGCATTGCAGGAAACGCAATTCCATCAGACTGTTTTGCAACCCTATTTGTAAAAGAAAGTGATGTTACTTCTATTAACAACACTATTGCTTCAATGAAAGAAGTATTCTTAAAAGAGATTTCATACAATGTAAAACAAGGTGAAGAAACATGCAATCTTTCAATTGATTTTACAAAAGCAGATGTAAGTAGAAAAGAGGTTTTAACAAAAGAAAGCTTTGAAAAACTTAACACTCTTTTAACTGTATTGCCACATGGCGTGATGACAACCGACAGAATAAACGGCATCCCAGAATCTTCAGTAAACTTTGCAATGATAAAAGCTGGTGAAGACACGATTGAAGTTGTAGCAAGTATTCGCTCAACCTATGCAAGCAAAAAACATTTTTACCAATCACAGGTAAAGG
>CAYJLT010000074.1:0-8691 GCA_964371295.1 uncultured Treponemataceae bacterium | reverse complement strand
CTGCACTTGCAACTGCTGAAAGTTCAATTTTTGCTTTTTCTGCAGCTTCTCTTAATCGTTGTAAAGCCATTCTGTCTTGTGAAAGGTCGATTCCTGAATCATTTTTGAACTCAGAAATAAGCCAGTCTGTAATCTTTCGGTCAAAGTCATCTCCACCAAGTAGAGTGTCACCGTTTGTAGATTTTACTTCAAAAACGCCGTCGCCTAATTCAAGGATAGAAATATCAAATGTACCACCACCTAAGTCATATACCGCAATCATTTTTTCTGATTTTTGGTCTTTGCTAAATCCGTATGCTAAAGCTGCAGCGGTTGGTTCGTTAATAATGCGTTTTACATCAAGACCGGCAATCTTTCCTGCGTCTTTTGTAGCTTGTCGTTGTGCATCGTTAAAGTAAGCGGGAACAGTAATAACTGCTTCTGTTACTTCTTCACCGAGATAATCTTCTGCAGTTTTTTTCATTTTTTGTAAAATAAACGCAGAAATTTCTTGTGGTGAATATTGTTTACCATCAACATCAATTCTAACATCCTGTGAATTGTCTACAACTTTGTATGGTACCATCTTGGCTTCACCAGTCAATTCGTCAAATCGGTGTCCAATAAATCGTTTGATTGAGTATACAGTGTTAGCAGGGTTTGTAATCATTTGGTTTTTTGCAGGTTGTCCCACAACACGTTCACCCTTAGCAGTAAAACCGATAATAGAAGGGGTAGTTCTTCCGCCTTCTGAGTTTTGGATAACAACTGGCTCGCCGCCTTCCATAACAGCTACACATGAGTTTGTTGTTCCTAAGTCAATACCAATAATTTTTCCCATTTTTATCTCCTATAAAAAGTCACTTTTTTTTGTTATGTTTTACGCGTTCTCATCAACAGAAGCGCTTGTTTCAGGTGTTAAAACCATTACTTTTGCAGGGCGAATTACCCTATCTTTTAGCATGTATCCTTTTAAATATACTTCTGAACAGATTGATTCGTCAACTGCTCCAGCGTTTGTTGCAATTGCTTCATGTTTATCGTGGTCAAAAATATCGCCCTTTTCGCCATACGCGTTTAGGTTGTACTTTGCTTCCAATAAACCATGGAGTTGTTTATTAATCATTCCAATGCCATCAACTACAGGTTTTAAATCTTGAACAGCATTGCCATCAGCATCAACGCCTGCTGCAATGGCTCTATCGAAATCGTCTAAAACCGTAATTAGGTCTGTAAGCAGGTTTGTGTTAGCATAATCAAAGGCGTCTTGTTTTTCTTTGAACATGCGTTTTCGATAGTTATCAAAGTCTGCTGATTTTCTTAAAAATTGATCTTGAAGATCTGCGTTTTCTTTTTCTAACTTCGCAATAAGCTCTTCAGGAGTTTTTGGCGTTTCATCAGCTTGTTCTTGAGATTCTGTTGTAGATTCTTCTTGTATTGATTCTACTTCTTCGTTTTGTAATTCTTCTGTACTCATTACTTTCCCTAGTCATTAAGTATATTTTATAAGGGCACCTCTAAAAACTTCAGTTATTAGAGGTGAACCTTAGATTTATTTGCGATGTTTTAAGTATAAATCATTGTATTATAATATTTATGCTTAAAACTCGTCGGGAAACTCTGAAATCTAACAGAGGTTTTAGAGTTTCCCATATCATTAAAATACTGAAATTTACGTGTAGTCGGCAAGTGTTTTGTGAAAAAAAATTATAGTATGTTTATGTTATTTTTTTTGCATTCTTCAATCATATTGCTCGGCCAAGTACTTACTTGTACCTCCCCAACATGAGCTTTTCTCAAGAAATACATGCAAAGTCTCGATTGTCCAATACCACCGCCAATTGATTGAACAAGCTCATTATTCAAAAGTCTTGAATGGAAGTAAAGGCTTTCTCTTTCTATACAGCCTCTTTGCTCCAATTGTTTTTTGAGAGATTCCTTCGAAACCCTTATACCCATAGAAGAAAGTTCAAGTGAGTTTTCTAGTATAGGATTCCATACCAAAAGATCTCCGTTTAGACCACTATGACCATCGCCTGTTTCGGTAATCCAGTCGTCATAGTCAGGAGCCCTTCCATCATGCGCGTTTCCATCTGCAAGAGGATTTCCAATACCAATGATAAAAACAGCGCCATGTTTTTTGCACACTTCATGTTCTCTCTCTTTTGCGCTGAGCTCAGGGTATTCTTTTTGTAAATCTTCTGAATGTATAAAGGTTATGTCGTCTGGTAGAATCGGAGTAATATCTGCGTAGCGGTCATAAATGTAAAACTCTGTTCTTTTTAAGCACCGATATATTTTTTTCACAACATCTTTTAGAAATGAAATAGTTCTGTCTTTATCATCCATAACCATTTCCCAATCCCACTGGTCAACATAAATAGAGTGAATGTTGTCAAGCTCTTCGTCAGCTCTAATTGCATTCATGTCAGTATAAATTCCAAAGCCGCTGTTAAGTTCAAGGTCAGAAATTTTTACTCTCTTCCATTTTGCCAAAGAATGTACAATTTCCATCTTTGTTTCATCCATGTCTTTTATAGAAAAAGAAACAGGCCGCTCGATGCCGTTGAGGTCGTCATTGAGGCCTGTTCCGGTTTGTACAAAGAGGGGAGCGGTAACACGGGTTAAGTTAAGCTCTGTAGAAAGGGCTAGTTGAAAAAAATCTTTAATCATTACAATTGCATGTTCTGTTTCTTTTGGAGAAAGCTTTGGGGTGTAATTTTTGGGTATTGAAAGTTTCGACATGAAATCCTCTTCTTTTTCTAAATGTATGGTGAGTATAGCAAAATAGAGGAAAAATGTAAATAGAGGCTGATTTTTCATTACGGCACAAAAAAACTGCGATGAAAATCACCGCAGTTTTTTTATTGCAAACTATCTTAGTTTACAGCAATAGAAACTTCATTTCTGTTTTCATATGCTTTTACAATTGCTTGAACGATATCCCCATGAGGGTCATTTAAGCTCATTGTTGCAGAAGATGTAACATCAACAAGCATGTCTTTTTCTGCTTGACTCAATGCATCATATTTTGTTTTAGCTGCATCTGTCATGGCTGCAGTAAGAGGGCGACCGTTTGCATCTGATGTGTACTTATCAAACCACTCTTCAACTTCAGCTACTGTCATTCCAATGAAAAATTCTTCAAACCCATTCATTTGGCTTTGCCATGAGCCACCTGCCATCATGTATGCTTCACCTTTTTCATCTTTTGTCATCCATGCATTTGCATTTGCTTTCATGTTTTCTTCTGTAGATTCATACCCTGCATAACTTGTTCCAGGCCATCCTACTAATACAGCTGCTCCACTACCATCATAGTTTGGAGTTACTACCTCGTAGATATCTACAAAAAGTGACGCAATTCTGTCGTCTTCGTCAAATGTTGCATAGGCAAATGTTTCGTTAAATGAGTATACTTGTACTCCGTTCTCGTCTGTACCAGGTCCTATTCGACCAATAAAAGATGTTCCGAATCCTTCCGCTACAATTTCTGTAATATCGATAGCGTCTCTTTTTTCATATGATTCAAGAATAGCTTCTAGTATATTTCCATGAGGATCATTTAAGCTCATAGAGGCAGAAGATGTAACATCAACGAGCATATCTTTTTCTGCTTGACTCAATGCATCATATTTTGCTTTATCTTCGGCATTCATGTTGTCAGTTACTTTTAATGGGCGTCCGTTTATGTCAGATGTGTATTTGTTATACCAATCTTCAACTTCTGCCACTGTCATTCCAGTAAATGTTTCTTCAAATGTGTTCATTTGTGATGCCCAAGAACCGCTTGTCATCATGTATGTTTCACCGCGTTCACGCTTTGTTTTCCATTCTGAAAATTGTGCTAAGAATAATTCTTCATCAACTTCAATTGTTCCGTCAACATCGCCAGCATGGTCTTCGTTATAGTTGTAACTTTGTCCAGGCCATCCGTAAAAGTGTGGCATGTTAGGGTTTGAAATATTTGGTGTGCCTGATTCTACTTGGTCAATGTTAAGCGAAACTATTTTTCCGTCTTGGTCAAAGATTGTGTTTGCATAAACTTTGTTTATGTAGTAATAGTGAACATTTTCGTTATCATAATAGTCTCCAAGTTTTTCGGCTGTTGAAGATGATCCTGTTCCTTGATAAAAGTCTGAACCAGTTTGAACTAATACATTTTTTCCGCCTGCTGCCCCACTTCCATCTGGATCAATAGCATTCTGTACTGCATTCATAATTGCTTTACTGGTAATTGTTGCACCAGCGATAATATCAACATCAGTTGAGTTCGCATCTACAATCATAGCAGGGATTTGTTCAATAGCTGGAGTTCCAATTCCTGCAGTTTCAGAATGCTCGGTTATTTCAACTTTTGTAATTGCGTCACCTGACATCGTTACTTCTACAGTAATTTCTCCACCGTAGCCATTTGCAACACCTTTTAGTGTTGTCCCGCCTGAGCAGCCTATGATAACGGCAAGAACTGAGGCGATAAAAATAATTTTTTTCATTGTTTTCTCCTGAAAAATTTATATTAAATATTGGCACAAAATCGTACATGTGTCAATATTTTTAGTGCTCTTTTATCCTTTTTTATATACGAACACTACCAAAAATAGAAAAACTTGTCAAGTATTTAGATATTTTTTTATCGGAATTACTCCACCACTTCAACAATTTCGCTTTGCACAAGCTTTTGCTTTGTTGAAATAAAAAAGAGAACAATGCTTGAAACAAAAAGGCTTAAAAGACTGAGCCCTGCTTTTGCCCCATCGCTAGCTTGTGTTTGTGTGCTTAAAAATATGTATGTAATTATTGCAAGTGTAATTGGCAAAAAAACATTTATAACAGTTTGAATTGCCTGATGTTTTTTAGATTCTGTAACTTTAACCTGTTTCCCAATTTCTAGTTGTAGATTTTGAGGGTTTGTTACAAAAAAAGGCTTTCCCCGTTTTGCACAGCCTGTAACAGTACAGCTTAAACAAGCATCTTGTATTACTGGTATTATTTTAACTAATCCATTTTGTTCAAGCTCTGTTATCATTCCAGTGTCATGCATAGGGCCCTGTATCCTTAATACCTTTTAGACGATTTTCACAATCTTCTTTTCCGGCTTTGTTTCCTAACTCATCATAGGTGTCTCTAAGGTTAAATAGGGCATCATAATAATACGGAAAAAGTGTAACAGCCTTTTCAAACGCCACACATGCTTCTGAATACTCACTTCGGGCAAAATACAATACGCCTATGGTGTTCCAAATGCGAGCGTTGTGTTCATTTACTTCAATACAGCGTGCACAATAAGTGAAGGCTTCATCAATTTCATCACGAGAAAAGCACACAAGTGCCAGTGTTTCTAAAAGATCTTCATCATATTCATCTATGAGAAATGCGGTAAGGAGAACCTCTTTTGCCGAGTCTAAATCACCCGAATCTCTATAGGTAACACCAAGGTTATACCAAAGGAGGAAATTTGATTTATCAATACCAATTGCTCTTTTAAAGCATGCTATTGCTTCTGTAAAATATCCTTGAGAGGCAAGCTCTATAGCATGAATATTTAGAACATCTGCATTTTCTTTCATTATACCTCTTTACCAATAAAAACTACATGAGTAGATAAAAGGTTACACTATTGTATGCTAAAATAAAAAAATCTACAAGTAGTATAATTTAAAACAAGCTTTCAAACAAGCTAAACATGATTTCGGTTGTTTGAGCTTTAGGATACAATTCCTTCATTGTTTTGCATGAAGATTCAATTAATTCCTTTGCTTTTATGTGTGCTTTTTCGATGGACTTACCACTTTCGATGAGCTCAATAGCACTTTCAACTGCACTAGAGTTAATACCTTCTTTTTTTGCTTGTTCAAAATATGTCATAAGAAGCTTAAAATCATCTTTATTGTTTTCTATATGATACAACACAGGAAGACTTTTTTTACCCTCTACAATGTCATCTCCACGTTTTTTTCCTGCATTTCCCGTTGTAAGATTTTTTATGTCATCGAGTATTTGAAATGCGACACCTATATTGGATGCTAATGAGGCCATTTTACTTGATTTTTCGATGCTTTCATTTCCTGCAGTAAGGCCAAGATATGTTGCAAGAGATGCAAGCGTTCCTGTTTTTAAGCTTGTCATAGTTATATACTCATCAATGGTAGGAAGCAGGGTGTTATTTTTATGCCACGTTATGTCCATTGCTTGGCCTAAGTGCAAACGCCGAAGCTCTAGTGTCAATTTTTCATAGATAAGGTTTTTCAAAAATAATTCGTTATCACCCCAATAGATATCTTTGCATAAAATACAGGTACTTGCGTGAAAAAAGAGCCAAGATGCTGCATTTATAGCAATGTCATTGCCATATTGTATATGTGCACTCGGTTTTCCCCTTCTCATGTCAGAACTGTCCTCTATATCATCATGGATGAGACTTGCTGTATGAACAAATTCCACTATGGGGGTAAGAGCATACGATCTTTGCAGTATTTTTTTTGCTGTTGCATCGTCAACCGTTTTATCATTTTCGAGTGCTAGCTCAGTGCATAAAACCATTAACAAGGGTCTCCATCTTTTTCCACCAAGTAAAAGGAGGTTTCTACATGGCATTACTAATGCATCTGTGAGGCTGTTTGATACGCATGTATCTACGGCAAATGTTTTTTTAAGCCATGACCCATCATCGTGCGCTGGTAGGTGTGATTCTAATACGCTATCTATGTTTTTTAGCCTTTCTGTAAAATCAAAATTCATATTTCAGATTATAGCATATTTTGCCGATAAACAAAATACGTGAAAGTAAAATTAATTATGTATAGGGAAAATTTGCAGTGAGTAGTTATGAAAAAAGTGATTTTTGGACAAAAAAAGCGTTTTCAGAAGGGTATCCTGCACGTTCTGTATACAAGCTAAAAGAAATGAATGAAAAGTTTTCGTTGTTTTCGAAAAACTCTCGCGTACTGGATTTAGGAGCGGCTCCTGGAAGTTGGACTGTTTTTTTGCTTCGAGAATTGAGTGAATCAGGAAAAGTAGTTGCCGTTGATTTAAAAGAGCTTTCAAAAAATGTAAGTGCTAAAAATCTTGCTTTTTTTCAAGGAAACATGTATAATGATGACGTGCAAAAAAGTGTTAAAGAGCTTGGCCCCTACGATGCAGTGTTGTGCGATGCAGCACCCGCAACAACAGGTAACAAGCTTATCGATACCGCTCGCTCAGCAGAGCTCGTTGAAGGCGCTATACATTATGCTCAGACAATGCTTGCAGAGGGTGGGAATTGTGCGATAAAAGTTTTTCAAGGTGGAGACCAACAAAGCCTTATGAAAAAAATGAAAGCACTGTTTACAACAGCAAAAACTTTTAAACCTGTTGCTTGTCGTTCTGAATCTTTTGAAACATATTTTATAGGTTTAAATAGGAAGTGATGGTGAAAGAAAACATACTACATGCTCTTGAAACAATAAATAACCGCAAAACAAAATATTTAAAAACCTTTAAAAGGCTTAGTTTGCTTTCGCCTGCGATAGTTTACGTATTTTGCGTTTTTGGTTGGGTGCTTTTTACCCCTAGTACTGAAGAGCTTAAACATAATGATTCAACTGAACAAGCTCTTGTTTCAAGCAATGTTTCGGAAATATCTATTGATAGTGACATAGCAAACTATGATGTATCCTCAAAAATTCTTACAATGTCACCTGATAACTCAGAAAATCTTTTAATGTCGCAGCTTTTTTCTGGACAAGGGGGATATGATTCTTTTGTTCCAGCAGGGCTAGATTTTCCGGCTAACTCAAATTTAGCTCCGCGATCCTTATTACAAGAATTAAATACTGAAAAAGAGTACCCAACACTTTCTTACTCAACGTATAGAATCCGTGAAGGTGATATGATTGGTGTTATTGCAGAGCGATTTGGGATAACACAAGATACGTTAATAAGCGTAAACAATATTCGACAAACAAGAAATATACAAATAGGTGAGTATTTACGAATACCCTCAATGGAAGGAATTTTGTACACAGTAAGAGAAAATGGTGAAACACCTCTTACTATTGCAGAAAAATATGAAGTTTCACCTGAAAAAACTGCAAGCGTAAATGGCTTTGCAATGGAAACCTCTCTAGAAGAGGGAAACATGATTTTTGTTCCCGATGCGCTTTTAGATTGGGTTACAATTCAAGAAATAAATGGGGATTTATTTAAAATCCCGTTACGAAACCGCTATTACATAAGCTCATCTTTTGGATGGAGAAATAGCCCTTTTACAGGAGCAAGAAGTTACCACGCCGCAGTTGATATGGCTGCCCCTCGCTGGACACCAATTTATGCTTCCCTCGTAGGGCAAGTATCACAGGTACGCTATGGTGACCCCGTGTATGGCAATTACATAGTTGTTACTCACCACTCTGGCTATACAACGCTGTATGCCCATATGATAGATATAAATGTATCGAGATGGGAATATGTCGACACCAATTCAATCATTGGCTGGGTAGGAAGCACTGGAATGAGTACGGGAGACCACCTACATTTTGCTGTTTTGCGCTACGGTACTGCGGTGAATCCAACATCCTTGTGGAACTAAGATAAAGCGAAGATGAGAGCTGATTACTGAAAAGTAATCAGCTTTTTTGTGCTTATTGCTTGATAAGAGAAACCTCCTTAAGCTATGAAGTAGCATCCAAAATAATTTTTAGTCTGCATAAAAAATTTTCAATTTTTACTTGC
>CAYJLT010000073.1:0-8718 GCA_964371295.1 uncultured Treponemataceae bacterium | reverse complement strand
ACACTTACTGTACGTCTTGAAACATTTTTACCAGAAGCACGAGACTATGTTATTACTCTTTTTAACAATAACCCGGAAATAGCAAATTTTCTCAATTCAATTGATTATACACAAATTAGAAATTCCGTTATAGATTTTTTGCGGACGGGCATTGTAAGCGCATTTGGTAGCACGATAAGTGTAGCATCTAGTGTTGTTTCAATAATTATAAGTCTTTTTGTAGCTATTGTATTTGCAATCTATATACTGCTTCAAAAAGAAGTTCTTACCAGCCAGTTTACAAAAGTAATTTTTGCCTTTGTAGAAACTATAAAAGCTCAAAAACTCGTTCGCATTTTTTCAATGTGCGAACATGCTTTTTCTCGTTTTATTACAGGACAATGCATAGAAGCCGTTATTTTAGGTACTCTCGTTGTAATAACTTTATCAATTTTTCAAATTCCTTTTTTTGTACTTATAGGTGTAATCGTTGGCTTTTCATCGATTATTCCCATTATGGGAGCTTTTTTTGGTGCAGGTATTAGCGCCTTTTTACTTCTTATAGAAAACCCCATACAAGCAGTATACTTTTTAATTATTTTTATTATTATTCAACAACTGGAAGGAAACCTTATTTACCCTAAGGTTGTAGGGGATTCAATTGGACTTCCTGCAATGTGGGTACTAGCGGCAGTAAGTATCGGTGGAACACTTATGGGTGTTGCTGGAATATTGCTTTTCATTCCTTTGGCATCGGTAGCCTATGCACTTTTAAGAGAAAGTGTGAATGAGCGATTGGAAAAAAAGCAATTAACATAGATGGGGTTGTAAAACAAAAAAAGCTAAACCATTACATGTAATGATTTAGCTTAACATTGCCTCCAACACGATTCGAACGTGCGACCTGCGGATTCGAAGTCCGACGCTCTATCCAGCTGAGCTACAGAGGCAAAACCGTTGCTCCTTTCAAACAACGACAATTTATAATAGCGTATTTTTAATATTTTGTCAATCAAATGAAAAAATATACTAGGATATGTCTTTTGATAACCAATGCTTCTCAAACTCATTAAGCGGGAGTGGCTTACTATAATAATATCCTTGAGCCATGTCGCAACCAATATTTTTCAAAAATTCTACCTGAGCGCTTGTTTCAACACCCTCAGCAACAGTTGGCATCCCTAGTCGATGAGCCATCTGTGCAATATTTTCAACAATAATGGCAGCTCTTTCTGCTTTTTCAGTTTTTGTAAAAAAGCTTCTATCTAGTTTAAGAACATCTACCGGCAAGCTGTGAAGGAGCCCCAAAGAGGAATAGCCTGTTCCAAAGTCATCCATAGATAGGGAAAAGCCCCTTTTATGCAACTCAGATAAAATATTTCGCAGCAAATCCTCATTTTCGAAGAAGATTCCCTCTGTAAGCTCTATTTCGATTAAATGATTATCAATACCATATTTTTTTACCACATCATCAATCTTTTCTGCAAAGTTAGGTATATCTAAATGCCTTCTTGAAAAATTTACTGATACAGGTATACATGTATAACCTTCATTTTTCCACTTAACTAAAGTCTCACATACTCTCTCTAACATATACATATCCAAGTTTACAACAAAACCATTGCTTTCAAATAAAGGTATAAAGTCATTTGGAAAAATCATATTTCCATCTTGTTCTTGCCAACGAACCAATGCCTCTGCGCCTACAGCAGTTCCGTCCTTTAATTGGCATTTTGGTTGCAAATACATAATAAATTCTTTATTTCGCAATGCTGAGTCTTGTTTGTTTGTTATTTCTGTAGAATGAATGAGCCTCGCAGTAATATCATCACTGTAATCAAAAATGCCTTCTTTTTTTGCAGTCTTGCCTGTGGCACGCGCAAGTAAAACTTTGTTAATTATACTATTTATATCTTCATCGTTATCTTTTATTTCATAACGCCCATATCTATATGTGATGTTGTGATTTTTAATTTCAGGAACCATTGAGCGAAAAAGAGCTTCAAAGTGACGACGACTCACTTCCAAGTCCTTAAAAAAATCATAGCTGTGAAAAAGTAAAAAGTCGTCCTTT
This sequence comes from uncultured Treponemataceae bacterium, assembly GCA_964371295.1. GTDB lineage: Bacteria > Spirochaetota > Spirochaetia > Treponematales > Treponemataceae > CAYJFX01. The sequence goes on along the minus strand of CAYJLT010000073.1, from coordinate 6,665 downwards.
CCTATACGGCACTGAATAAAAAATTTGTCTTTTACGCTGCGACCCGTATCTGCTATCGCTTTTAATACCTTATCACCTACCGTATAATCATAAAAATCATTTATTGTTTTAAAATTTACAATATCTAGGCTTACTATGCTAAATTTTTCATTTGGATTTTTCCTTAACACAGACTCAACTTCAATTTTAAATTTTGTTAAATTTGGTATCCCTGTTAATGAATCATAGTATGCAGCCTTTTTTATTGCCTTTACACTTGAGCTCCTGAGAAATATGATTAGAAATACAGTAAGAATAGCTCCCAATAATAGCTTAATATTAAATGCATTCATTTCATCAACAATTACAGAAACTTCTTCATTAAGAACTTCATCAGGAATTGCCAAAACAACAGACCACCCTGTAAAAGGAAGAGGCCTATACTCTATAATGCGTGTTTCATCTCCAATATTAAAAGTAAAGTTTCCCAAATCTCCAATGATGATACTATCAATTATTGATTGCGCATCCTCTCCATTTGCATACTCTGCGCGTAGCAAAGTATCAAATAAATTTTCTGAAGAAATAAAATGATCATTTTCAGTGCGGGCAATAATTGTACCGTTGTCATCAACAATAAACGCGTACCCATCATTATTAAATGACGGGTGTAACAATTCATCTAGATAAGACGTTGAAAACTCAGCCACTACAAGACCTACAATGTTGCCAAATTCAAAAATTGGAGTTCCAATTAATACAACCATATCATCCGAGTAAAACGATTTTTGGGGTAGAGACATAAGTGTTTTTCCTAACAAAACATCTTCAAAAAAGGCATTATGACCAAAGTTTACTTCTTGCCCATTTGATACAATACCCACCATATTTTGGTCAAGAATTGTGATATTTTCGAAATTATAATAACTTTCTATAACATTTAAATAGTCGAGTATGTCCTCTCTGTCATATCCTAAAACAATAAGTGAATATGCAATACTCTTTATTGATGCAACATCTGCACTTATCTTTACCCCTAAACTAAACTGTTGTTGTGATGCAATTTCACTAAGTGTTGTTAATGTTGTTTGAGTAAGACGGCTGCCAACCCTTGCATTAAAAAGATAGGCGCTATACAGTAAATATACCGCTGTAACGATAGAAACAACCACAACAATAAAACGTCTTTTGCCTTGAGTCATTTTTATTGTTTCGTATTCTTGCTTTCTAACTTTTTTAATCATTATATCTATATATTACTAATATATAGATAATTCGTCAAGGACACAGAAGACTTGCGTTGGTAAAAATTTTTTTTCTTAAAATAACCTTAAAATACAAAAAAACTATTGAAAAAAAAACATAAAATCATTACAATACCGTATGTTAAATACCTTTAAGAATGCTCCCGGTGAAATTGGTGGGCGTCGCGCCGTTGTACCAGCGCTTATCATTGTTGCAGTTGCATTGATTGTCTCAAATTTTTTGCCAGATAATCCAGCAGATTTAGGCATTGCAGTTTGTATTCCTGCAATCTTCTTAATTGTGTACATATTTGTAACAAAGAGAATTATCGAGTCTCTAGCTCTCGCTTCTGCAGTAGGTCTTATTATGACTACAGGAAGTGGAGTCTTAAGCGATTTTAGCACGGTGTTGCTAGAAACGATGATGTCAGAAGATATCGCGTGGCTCATAATTGTATGCGGCCTCATGGGAAGTATTATCTCGCTAATTGAAAGAGCAGGAGGTTCATTTGCATTTGGTAACTGGATTTCTAAATATGCAAAAACTCGAAGGTCTTCTCTACTATGGACTTGGGTACTCGGTATTGTTGTCTTTATTGATGATTACTTAAACTCGCTCACTGTTGCAACATGCATGTCTCCTCTAACCGATAAGCACAAAGTACCGCGCGAAATGCTCGCATATGTCGTAGACTCTACGGCAGCCCCTCTTTGCGTAATTATTCCTATTTCAACATGGGCAGTTTTTGCCTCACGCCTTTTTGAAGCTAATGGCTGGGCACCTGCAGGTGAAGGAATGCTATACTTTATAAAAACTATCCCCTATAATTTTTACGGGTGGATTGCAGCCCTTGTTGTTCCCTTAGTTATTCTAGGAATAATTCCTGCTATGGGCAGTATGAAAAAAGCAGAACAACGTGTAAAGGACGGCGGTCCACTTGCCCCACCAGATTCTGAAAAGATCGATATTCGTGGTGGGAATAATGCAGTTGAGCACCCTAGCAGCCCTAAAACAAGAAACTTTTTTGTTCCAATTATTGTCCTAGTTGTCTCTACATTGATTTTTGATGTAGATATGCAAATGGGTGTGCTTTTTACACTAGCGTTTATGTTTGTATTTTATTTAGTCCAAAACATTATGACGGCAGATGAATTTACAGATATTGCAATAAAAGGCTTTCAAAATATGCTTTTACCCCTTATGCTTATGGTGTTAGCATTTGTTTTTGCAGCAATGAATGAGAGAATTGGCTTTACTTCTTATATTATTGAATCAGTTCTTCCGATCATGACGCCAGAACTAATGCCATTTTTTATTTTTATAATATTGTCTGCAACAGAGTTTATTACAGGAACAAACTGGGGAATGTACATCATTGCCCTCCCAATAACGATACCTCTTGCAATGGGCCTAGATGCAAATGTAACACTTGTTGTAGCATCAGTTCTTTCAGCTGGAGTATTTGGAAGTCATATTTGTTTTTACTCTGATGCTACAGTATTATCATCTGCTGCTTCAGGTTGCAACAATTTTGATCATGCCGCAACACAAGCTCCGTATGGGATTCTTGCCGCTGTAATTAGTGCTCTCCTATTTTTAGCTGCAGGCTTCATATTTTAAGACTAAAAAATTATTTATAAAGGATTATTACATGGCAATTGAACTATCTTATGTACTCATTACCCCACACAGCATTGTTAAGTCAAGGACTGGAGGTATTATTGCACGCATTTTATCACGAACCGATGTAGAATTAGTCAGTGCTCAAATATTTGCACCAGAAGAAAGTCTGGTACAAGAATTTGCTGATTCTATAAATGATCATGATCTCTATGGTTTACCAGAAAAAAAAGCTCAACTATTTAGGGATTATATTCTCGAAAACTTGATGCCTTCTGATGGAAGAAGACACCGAACGATGCTTTTGCTTTTTAAAGGTGAAGATGCTCGAGAAAAAATATACAAAATATGTGGTGGACTTTATGAAGTTCGATATATAGACCACGGCGAAACCGCTGGCGAAACGGTGCGTGATACTTATGCCGATATAATATGGGCAGATAAAGAAAAAACTGTTGTTAAATACTTTGAGCCAGCTGTTATTGTAGCAAGAACAAAAGAGAGTATTGCATTTACATTAAAAATGTTCAGTAAATACCTAAAAACTCAGCCAAACATCGTTGAAAATATGAAGCACTTAAATCCTGTCAACATAGAAAGAACACTTGTTATAATAAAACCTGATAACTGGAACTATGCATCTTCTCGCCCAGGTTCTATAATTGATATGTTTTCAAGAACAGGGTTACGAATAATTGGTTGCAAAATGTTTAGGATGTCTGTGGCACAAGCTTTAGAGTTTTATGGACCGGTAAAAGATGTTCTTATTGAAAAGCTATCAGAGTCAATTGGAGAAAAGGCAATTAAAAGCCTCGAAAAGCAATTTGATTTTCACATGACAAGCGAGACAAGAAAGACAATTTGTAATAGTTTTGGCAAGGACTTTGCTGTTGACCAATTTGAAAGCATTGTAGAGTTTATGTCAGGTACAAAGCCATCTCACTGCCAAGAAAGCGAATTAGAAGACCCAGGAAAAGTTAAATGTATGGTTCTCATATATGAAGGCGAAAATGCGGTAGATAGAATACGACAAGTATTAGGTGCAACAGACCCAACAAAGGCTGAAGGCGGAACCATTAGAAAAGAATTTGGTTCAAATGTTATGGTAAACTCAGCACATGCTTCGGATTCAGCAGAAAATGCAAAACGTGAAATGGGCATAATAAAAGTAGATGAAAACACCCTCTCACTGAGAATTGATGAATTTTTCGAAGAATACGGAGAAACTTAGGAATAAATTATAATGTAACATTAAGCTCCGACACTAGTATTCCAGGAAGCAGGCTACTACCAACTTCTCTTCTTTCGTAGGTAGAAGTTTCAGAAAACAAGTGTTGTTGCTTAGTTATGGCTTCAAGTTTTTCGCCCAACAAATTATAAAGCGAATCATCCCACCTCATATCTTTTATAGGTGCAACTATTTTACCATTTTCAACCCACATGCATGAAAAGCGTGTCATTCCCGTAATACGGGCATTTTGAACATCACTCCAATTGAGATAATGAAAATTTGAAACATAAATTCCTGTTCCAAGTGCTTTAAGAATATTCTCTTCTACAAGCTCTCCACCATCAATACATAATGAGCGCACACCTTCATCCTCATCGCCACCGTTCGATACTATATTGTACTCTTTTGCCGTTCTAGAGCTAATTATAGTATTTTTTAGTTTTCCATTTTCAATTAAAACTATTTTCTCTGGTGCTACTTCTCCCAAATTATTAAAACGCGGCTCACCACCAAGTGAAAAATCTTGGCTTATTGTTATCTTATCAGAAAAGCTTTCTCTATTTTCTCTCAATGCTATAAAAGCACTTTCACCATGTCTAAAGTCTTTTTCCCCAAGTCCGTTCCACGAAAAAAATTCCACAAATTCGTGCAAAGCATCTGCACTTATAAAAGTTCTATACTTTCCACTTTCTAGTGCCCTTTGCTCGTTTCCCAAGGCTGTTAATGATTTTCGAGCAGATACTAGTTTTGCAAGATACTCTTCTGTATTCCAATCTCTACCAGAATAGCAAGATTTTACGGCCCTTCCATTTTCCAGCCATACTGAAAAATCCAGTACAAAGTTTTGTGTTTCAAACCAATGCATTGCGCCTTTTGAGTTTGAAGTGGCTCTATAAATTGAGCCTTGTGAAAAAAGACCTGTAAAATCAAGGTCTTGTACCGGAGTTAATATTGTACTCACAATATCTTCCTGACATAATAAGTCGCCTTCATAAATCGACTCTGATATTTCATTAGAAATCGGCAATACGTAATAAGGATCCTTAGGCAAAAGATCACACTGTGTTCGTGCATCAAGAATGGTCTTTTCAAGAAGAACTTTATCTTTAGCTTCATCGATACATAAGGTTAATGAAATAGAAAATGTTTTTCCATCCTTCCACATAATTATTGAGGCCTCTAATTGCTCTACACTCCCTATTTGACGCACCTTAGCATTATTAAAACGCATAAAAGTACTGTTTTCACCTGACATAGTAAGTGCAAGGTCTTCATCATTTTCAAGTAAAGAAAAAATATAATCTGATAGCGCATAAAAGTGTGTCTTAAAGTCAAATGTATTATGTGTCATTTTCCACCTCCAAATATATCAACATCTCTAAATGCACACACAGGGCTAGCGTGCCCAACAAAAATCACCTGATTTGGCTCACCCTTACCACAATTAGGAGTTCCATAGGTCTTAAATGTAGACTCATCGCCAACCATACATAAGCTACGCCAAAAGTTAGAAGAAATGCCCCTATAATTTGGATCTCGTACCGTTTTAGTAATGCTACCATTTTCTATTAGTTGACCATACTCACAGCCGAATTGGAACTTATTTCGGTAATCATCTATAGACCACGAGCGGTTTGTATGCATGATAATACCTTTTTCTGTGTTTTTTATAATATCATCAAAGGTAGAACTCCCCGGCTCAATGTTAAGGTTTGCCATTCTGTCTATAGGGGCTCTATTCCATGAAGTGGAACGTTGACAAGCAGCTCCATCTACTCCGGAGCGCTTTTGGCTTTCTAAGCTTCCGAGTCCTTTAAGCAGTTTTCCCTCTTTAATTAAAAATTCTTTTTTTGCTACATTTCCTATTTCGTCGACTCCATAGCTAGCTAGCTCACTTTCTATTGTAGGATCAAATGTAACATTTAATAATTCAGAGCCATATTGAAAGCTACCAAAATCGACGAGTTTTACAAAACTACTCCCCGCATAATTTCTTTCATCACCAAGTATTCTATCTATTTCAAGGGGATGTCCAATACTTTCATGGATTTGTAGCATTAGTTGGTCTGGCATTAAAACGAGTGTTCTTGTGTCGTTTGGGCATGATTCAGCACTTAGAAGCTCGATAGCTTCATTACCAACTTTTCGAGCTTCTGCTACAAGGCTCTCAGTATTAATTAGTTCAAATCCGCCCTGTCTTGTTAAGCCCCGCGGACCGTTAGCACTTCTTATTTGTACAAGTTCATTCTTTTGAGCTATAGCTTGTAGGCTATGTCCTATATAATGCAAATGCTGTTCACAGTGGGCACCATTGCTTGATACAATTTCAAAATTAAAGGTTCCTGTTTCAATCATCGTGTGGGTTTGTATTATCTCAGTACCCTGCTTTAGTGCCTCACAAGATTTAAAAAGCATTTCAAAAATAGCATCAGAAGGTATGGGATCTGTGTTTTTACGTTTAGTTTCATAAGTGAGCTGAGTTGGGGGGCGAATGTCCTTTAAAAAACTACATACTGTATTACTAACGCTGTGCACTGCAAAATTCAGTGCTGAAATTGTTGCCTTTTTTATCCCGGCAGGCGACAAATCA
>CAYJLT010000072.1:0-9062 GCA_964371295.1 uncultured Treponemataceae bacterium | reverse complement strand
TTCGCTAATTTCATCCAACGCTTCTACATCAGAAAGTGGAACAATAGTATCTGCTACTGTTGCAACTTCTTCTGCTTCTTCAATACGTCTTCTTGCTCTATCCATTGCTTCTTGTGCAAGTCGTCTTTTTTCTGCAACATCTTCATATACTGTAGTCATTGAAGTTGTAGCTGTTGTAAAGTTTTCCAAAGCAGATTCAGGATTGTCAGATGCTAAGTCGCCATCACCTTGAGTAAAGAATACCACAGAATTGTTGTAATTTTCTGCATCGGCAACGCCCGCTTTAATATCATCGGCTTGTGCTTTTACTGCTAAAAACTTTTCTCTTTCTTCATCAGCTAAGGCAGAAAAAGCAGTAAACAATACCAATTCATATGCATCTGCAGCTTTTTTTGCTTCATTATAAAGTGTCATTCCATCTGCACCTGAATTAAAAAGCTCATCAGTGCTAGCCATAGCAGCCATACCTTCTGCATAACTCTCAGGGTCATAAGACTCGAATCCTAAGTCATCAATTTTCATTTTTGCTTTTGTTGCAAGTGAAACTTGTTCAATTGCTCGGTACTGATACAAAATATCCGTTGCAGTATCATTAAAAGCTTGCTCATCACCGCCATTGGCGTATACAGAATGAGCTTCTGTTGAAGCAACGTCAACAACCATTAACTCATCAGCAAAGTACTGCTCTGCACCAGCTGCAATTGCCATTTCACGGGCTTTTTCAATATCTCCCTTGAGTGCCTCATTAGCTTCAGCTAAACTATCAAATGTTTCAGTAGGTTGAATCCCATCGGGCTCAACAGTTTCTTCTGGTGTAGACTTACATCCAGATAACACAAGTAATGCAACGCATATACTAGTAATTAGTAATTTTTTCATACAAGCCTCCTTGTAAATCAATTATTGTTAAAGTTATTTCTCTAACTATGCCAACATGTAGAGGACTTTAAATACTTGACAAACATGCAACGCACTCCTTTTCAAGTAAGTAAAAAGCACCCAGAATCCCTTTTTATAAAATTCTCTACGTTTATTTTATAGTAAATCTGAAATAAATGCAACTTTTTTTTCGTTTTTTTTCTAAAAAACTTTTAAAAATGCATAAAAACAACTATAATATACATATATGTCGTATAATGTTTTTGTAGCATTATTACACAAAATACCATGGAGGACAGATATGGAAGGAGAGTTTTCATTCAACATTGAAAAAGAATTTGGTGTTCTTTCAACAAGTAAAGCAGGGTGGCAAACAAAGCTCACAAGCGTATCATGGGCAGGGCGAGAAGCAAAATACGATTTGCGTTCGTGGTCACCCGATGGGGCAAAAATGAGCAAAGGCATTTCACTAACTTCAGAAGAACTTAAAAATTTAAGAGAAATTTTAAATAGTATAGCTTTGTAGCTCGCGACCTTTTTTTAATAATAGGGAATATAGCACTTGCTGCAATGCAACTTCTTCTATTACATTCCCTGTTGTTCGAATTTGCATATCGGTTTTAGCTAGAAAAGATAGGCATAAAATTGTTTCTTTTGCAGACCAAATTTTTGATGCCACATTATATTGCGATTGCATTTTTTTACTCGAAAAACCTTTGATTTTTAAATCAAAATCTGAAGGATGTGGATTTTCATCATGAATCGCATGCCAAACTTTTAAACGCCTAAAACAATGTGAAAGTGCTGCGAGTAATTGTACTGCAGAAGACTCTTTTGAGTTTCTTATATGTTGTAGTATAGTTAACGCTGAGCTTAGTGCTTCAGATGGATTCTTTTCGAGGTCGCAAAGACTTGAAAAGAGTGTAAAAGGAGACTCTTCCCTACTATGGCTTAATACAGTGTCAACATCTTCTGTGGATATATGATGACCCTTATCAAAGCATAATGGAAAGCGTGAGCATTCAAGCCGAAGCGCTTCGGTATTATTTTCTACCAGCTCAAGAATGGTATCAATTGCATCGGCTTCAATAGAAAAACCTTCTTTTGAAAACCAATTTTTTACCCATTCTGTTTTTTGGTTTTCAAACATCTCCCAAAACACCTTTTTATTTTGAGAGGGAACAATACTTTCAAGCTTTTTGTCAACAGAAATATCATCAGAAACCATTACAAGCCACGATGTATTTTCAGACATCGTTTTTTTTTCAGTTCCTTTTGCCCACTCTAAAAGCATAGCAATATCATCTTTTTTCTTTATTGACTCAACACCACAAATGATAATAAATCGCCCAGCTGAAAAAAGTGAGCCATTTTGTAAAAGTGAAAGAACTTCTGCTAGGGATGTTTCATGCATATAAAAATGATCTTCATCGACATCACCAACTTCTTTTTTTGCCCTTGTGCGAAGTTTTTGAATCTCATCATTTTTATTGCCAATCTCAGGTCCCAAAAAAAGCCATAATGGCACCTGTGCATTTTGAGAATCTTTACTCATTAATAATTCCTTATAATGTTGGTAAGGATGCCTAAAATGCGAATATCTTGGCAGTAAATTGGTTTATAGCTTTTGTTTTCTGGTTCAAGGCGAATTCTTGCTGGTTCTTTGAAAAATCGCTTTAATGTAACAGAATCTTCAATAAGTGCCACAACTATTTCACTGTCTCGAGCATCATTTTGCTTACGAATAAGAGCAAGGTCACCATCTAGTATTCCTGCCTCTGACATGCTGTCGCCATTTACGTATACTGCAAAATAGTCGTATCCCCCAGCGAGCATAACTCCTGGAACTGTTACATGCCCAGAGTGATTTTCATCACAAAACACAGGCTTACCAGCGGCAACGTTTCCTAAAACTGGTACAGTGCAAACTTTACGGTTATCACAGTACTCATTATTCACAAGCATACGTAATGAGCGTGAACGCCCCTGTGCTGGAGCCAAGTATTCCTTTTTTCGCAAGGCAGAAAAATGATCCTGAACAGCTTTAATAGAAATGGAAAAATGTTCTGCTGTTTCTCTGACCGTCGGGGGGCAACTATGCTCTTCAGAAAAGGTAGCAATAAAACTGAGAATTTGTTGCTGTCGACTTGTCAGTTCCTTCATAAAAAATTTTAGTCCTCTTCAAACTTTGAATCAAATAGATTACAAAGGGCAGCCAATGCATCATCAGCATCTGAACCCTCTGTTCGAATTGTGATTGAGCTATTATATGCGGCAGCCATGGTAATTACACCCATGATTGACTTAGCATTTATCTCCATTTCATCCTTTGTCATAAAAACTTCTGAAATAAATTTATTTGCGGTTTGTGCGATTAACGCAGCGGGGCGCGCATGAACTCCTGCCCTATTTTGAACAATAACAACTTTTTCTGCCATAGAAATCTCCTATAATATTTTCTCTTTAAGCTGCTCAAAGCAATGCTATTAGCAACTTAATATATGTCTTCAACTCCATAATAGCTAGATTGTGATTCACCACTTTCTATCCAGCGTAGTACATTTTGATTAAAATCCCGTGCTGAATGATATCCCATGCTTTTTAAGCGTTCATTCATTGCAGCTGTTTCTAAAATAATTGGTATGTTTCGCCCAGGTTTAACTGGCACCTCAATAGTAGGAACTTTAACGCCAAGAATTTCCTCGGTGTTTTCTGCAGTACCTAACCTATCATACACTTTTTGAGGGTTCCATTCTTCAAGTTTTACAAGCAGCTGAACTTCTTTTTGTTCTCGAATTGCACCAACTCCATATAATTGCTGAATGTTAATTATCCCTAAGCCCCTTATTTCCATGTGGTGGCTTATCATTTTGTTTGGGCCTCGTCCAAGCAATATATTTCCATTTACACATCGAATTTCTACCACATCATCGGCAACGAGGCGATGCCCACGATGAACAAGTTCCAAAGCTGTTTCACTTTTACCAACACCAGAAGTTCCACTTATTATTATTCCAATACCGTATACTTCAATAAATACACCATGTATAACCTTGCGTTCTGCAAAGATATCTGAAAAAACGCGTAGAATGCGACTCGAAAAATCTGTAGATTCTAAGTTAGTTTGAAGAACAGGGCAGCCTACTTCTTCAGCTAATTTAAGAAAAATTTTAGGTGGTGTTATATTATGTGTAAACACACAACAAGGAACATGATAGGTAAAAAAAGTTTTAACGGCATCAAGGTTTTTTTCATCAACAAGTTTTGATAAAAATGTACACTCACCCTGCCCAAAAACTTGAACACGAGCAAAGCCAAAAGAATCAAAAAATCCTGATAAGGCGAGTCCTGGTCTATTTAAATCCGGGAGTGTAATTTTTCTCGACAGTCCTTTTCTTCCACCAACACAACTCAAGTTCAATGCGTCATGTCCTCTTAAATTGAGACTCAGAAGATCTAAAACCGTAAAAATTTTTTCTTCAACCATAAAAGTACTATACACTGAATAGTGTTTTTATTCAATCACATAAAGTTAATTAATAATTAATAATTAACATATAATAGGACTTTATTTGACAATAAAAAACTGTTGTAATTACCCCAATATTTAGGAGTAATAATCGTGTCATGGATGACACACAACTATGCATTACACGATGTTTTTGCATAGCAAAAAACTCGATAATGAAAGTTGGCATGAAAGCCAACTTTTACGTAATTACCTACCGTTGTATTTTATCTTTTTCCTTTTTAACTTTTTGGTCTAGCACATCGATAAGTTTATTTAAACCTACTTGGAATTCATAATCTTCTGCAGAAACATGTGCAACCACGCCCCATCTAAAATGGATAGTACTTTCAAATATGTATTTTTTATCTTCCTTTACTCTAAAGGACAAGTCGGTTATTAAGTCTTCACCATACTTAATACGTTCAAGTTTTTTATCCAGTAAATCTTTTTGATCTTGATCAAATTCAAATCCAATCGCATTAATTGTTGTATTCATAACATGCCTCCTTATGAAATACTATATAGTAAGTATACACCATGTTTTATAATCGGTCAAATGAAGATTCTATATTTAATTCACTTCTGTATTTTGCGACTGTTCTACGCGCAATTTTTATTCCTTTTTCTTCGAGCATTGTTGCCAATCTTGAATCTGAGAGTTTTTTTCCACCTGAGTTTTTATTTTCTTCTAGCATTAATAGTATTTGATGTTTTACGGCTTCCTTTGACTCTTGTATGTTGCCTTCTTTCTGTTCTTGCACTGCATTTGTAAAGAAATATTTAAGCTCAAAAACTCCCCAGTCGCATTGAACATATTTTCCATTTGCAATGCGTGAAATTGTAGTTTCGTGCATGCCAATTTTTTCTGCAATATCTTTTTGTCTAAGTGGTGTTAAATAGCCAGGTCCTTTCGAAAAGAACTCATGTTGATGCATTACAATTGCTTCCATTGCATGATATATTGATGTCGCACGGTACTTTAGAGCATTAATAAATTGGTTTGCATCTTTTACCGCATCTGATGTAAACTGATGGATACTTTTTGATTCGCCTTTTTCTTCTAAGAGTTGTGTATACACAGGTGAGAGTGTGATTTCGGGAAGGCTCCCTTTTAGAAAATCAATAACAAATGCATGATTATCACCATACTCTGCATCTTCATTTTTTCTTACTATGACATCTGGTACAACATACTGTACATTTGTGTTAACAGAAGCAAACTGACTTGCTGGATATGGCTCTAATGAGCGAATGCTCTCAATGGCTTTTTCGACATCATCAATTGTGCATTCTAATCCTAATTCGTTTAAGTGTTTTGTTATAAGGGGGGGGCGTTTCTTTTCTAAAACTGAAAAGTAGTTTTGCAAAATATCAAATACTAGAGGAGGAGGATCTTCAAGAAACTCTGCTTGAAATAGTAGACTTTGTTGCACATTTTCGAATGCAATTCCCCGTGGTTCAAGAGAGCGAATAGTTTGCAAAGTTTGTTCTAAAAAGTCTATTGTTTCATTAGGGTATAAAAGCTTATCAGGAGGCGTGTAAAAAAAACCATGTTCATCAAGATTTTGAATTATTCTTTCCCCTAAATTTTTCTCTTCTTTTGTAATATCTAAGATAGATAATTGAAACAATAAATGCTCTTGGAGAGACTCTTCGTGGTCTGCAGCATTCTCAATGAATAGCTGAAAGGTATCGCTTGCATTTGAAAACTGTAAGCGCTTTGGGGGCACTACAGAGCGGATAGATAAATCTGCATCGCGTACAATTTCTATAGCAGGATTCTTTTCTGCTTCTTGATACACCCTATCACAGAGCTCCTCCACAGGAAGGCGTAAAATTTCAATTGATTGAATCATTTGAGGCGAAAGTTTTAATTGCTGTTGCATTTTTTGAGAGTGGTTAAACTTCATATCAGGCATAAAAATTCCAATTCCTCATAGGGCAGTATAGCATAGTATTATATTTTACGGTATACTTTTTGTATGGATTTATTAAAAAAATATGGATTAGAAATTCCAAAAATACTATTACCGAATAAAGATATTGATATAAAAAAATGGGCAGTTATAGCATGTGACCAATACACCCAGGATAATGATTACTGGGATGAAGTTTTAAGCATAACAAAGAGTACCCCTTCCACACTTCATCTTATTTTACCAGAAATATATTTAAACGATGCTGAAAAAAAGCAATCACTTACAAAAAGTATTCACCGCACTATGCAAGAATATTTAGACTCAAGTGTTTTCCAAGATGAACAGTCATGTTTTACGTACATTGAAAGAAAAACTGCTTATGGAAGAACTCGAAAAGGTTTAGTAGTAGCCATTGATCTAGAAGCGTATGATTGGAAACCTTTTTCAAAAAACCTCATTCGTGCAACTGAAGCAACAATTATTGATAGAATACCACCACGCGTTGAAATTCGAAAAAACGCATCCCTTGAAAGTCCGCACATTATGCTATTAGTAAATGATAGTGATAAAGTTCTAGTAGAACAAGTGGGATTAAACATCTCAAAAAATGTGCCAACGTACAAAAGTGATTTAATGATGAATGGTGGCCATATTACGGGTTGGTCTATTACAGAAGAATGCGACTTTGAAAAAATAGAAAAGGCCCTATCTCATATAGCACAAAATAATACTGACTCAGACGGTTCTGTTTTTATGTTTGCAGTGGGAGATGGAAATCACTCACTGGCCACCGCTAAGGCAGTTTGGGATGAAGTAAAAACGTTATGTAATAATATAGAAACTGCTAAGGAGCGCTTTGCTCTTGTTGAAATAGTAAATATTTTTGATGAGGGTTTAACTTTTGAACCTATCCATCGTGTATTATTTAACACTGACAGCGAAAAATTTATTTCCTTTATAAGAGACACATGGAATGTTGAAACTACAAATTATAATAGTTTTGATGACCTAGAAAATTATATTCTAAACAACCCCTCAAGTTTTGCCTTGATTAATCGTAAAGATGAAAAAATGACATATACCTGTGTACATACCGATAAAAAAGGCCTTTTAGTAAGCCATTTACAACCGCTCATCGATGATTTTATGCAAGGAAAAAACACTGATGATATTGACTACATTCACGGAAGCGATGAAGTATGTCGGCTCGCAAACAAAGAAAATACAATTGGTTTGCTTTTACCACCAATTGAAAAAGATTCTTTTTTTGCAACAATCGAAAACAATGGGCCGTTACCAAGAAAAAGTTTTTCTATGGGAGAAGCCGATGAAAAAAGATTCTATATGGAATGCCGTAGGTTAATTAATAATTAAAAATTAATAATTAATAATTATTAATTTTTAGGGTTTAGATATATGGCATTTACATTACGAGAACTCAAAAAAAATACGTGTAAAAAATTTTTACACGTACCCATTGCTACAATCTAACGGAGTAGATTCTCACTATTTTGCACGAACAATTGATATAAATCGGAACAAAAGTCGTACCAAGGATGGCACAAAAACAAACTATACACGATGTTTTTGTCAAAGGCGAAAAACTCGGTAGCAGAAATTGACAGTGACGTCAATTTCTGCGAACTTTTTTTCTAAACCCTTCAACTCGTGCACTTGCGGTCGTATCCCATGAGCTTGTTTCGCCCCGTTCCAAATATTTATATGCAAGCCCTGCTATCATTGCACCGTTATCAGTACAAAGCTTTAATGGGGGGAAGATACAGTTAAGGTCAGATCTCTGTGCAAGAAGTTCTCTAAGCCTAGAATTCGCAGCAACGCCACCACCAGCAACAATAGTTTTAAGACCAGTGTCTTCAACTGCAGTAAAGAGCCTTTTTAATAAGATGCTTACCGCAGCTTCTTGAAAACTTGCTGCAATGTTTTCAGGAGTTTTTTCATAGCCCTCTGACCAGAATTGGTCTATTTGATTTATAACTGCAGTTTTTAAGCCTGAGTATGACATATCATATTGATGATTTCCCTTGTGAAGCGATGGTAAAGGAAATTTGGCAGCCTTTATATTGCCATTTTTAGCAAGCTTATCAATTGCAACACCGCCTGGGTATCCAAAGTCATAATATTTTGCAACTTTGTCAAAGGCTTCCCCTACCGCGTCGTCCACAGTGGTTCCTAGCACTTCAATATCGTCAAAGTTATTAACCTTACAAATAATACTGTGCCCGCCTGAAACCAAAAGTCCTAAATATGGGTATTCTATATCCTTTTCTAAATGTGCAGCATATAAGTGTCCCAGCATGTGATTTACTGCCATAAAAGGCTTATTAAGTGACCATGCATATGTTTTTGCAAAACTCAATCCTACAAGAAGAGAGCCCATTAGCCCTGGTCTATTTGTTGCAGCTACTGCATCAATATCATTTGGTTGTAGATTTGCCTCATTGAGCGCTTGCCTAACCACCGGTAAAATCCACTCTGCATGTTTTCTACTTGCTATTTCAGGCACTACTCCATTGTATACTTCATGAAAGGGAATTTGTGTTGCAACAACACTACTTAAAATTGTTTGCCCATTTTCTACTATTGCTGCTGAGGTTTCATCACATGATGACTCTATACCCAGTACTTTCATATAAGTCTCCATTATGTTTAATATCGCATGACATGGAAGTCATGCAAAATCAAACGATGTTTCAGCATCGCTGAAACTCGATAGTAAGCATTAACACGATGTT
>CAYJLT010000071.1:0-9158 GCA_964371295.1 uncultured Treponemataceae bacterium | reverse complement strand
ATTAAGAAAAAAATGACAAATGACTCCATCGCTATATTATTTAATGTAATTCAAGTGCTTATAATTACAGCTTGTATCATAAACATTATAAAGTCTGCTAGCTCTATTTAAGAGATATTAGATTTAACACGGCGCGATGAAAGAGCTTATTATTTTTCGATTGGAAACAGATACAAGTCTTCAATTTTATATCTGTTGGTTGCGTTTGGAGTAGAGCTCTGTTGCTTTGTGCTTATGATTGGCAATGAAAAAGAATAACGAGTACTTTCATAATTTTCTACTTCAACTTCAAGTAAAAAGCTAAATGTCCTGTTTTCATCATAGTTTTGTGCATGAATAGGCTTCATCCAAAAGGTGTAGTTGCCTTTAGTTTTTTTATGCAGTAAGTATGGATTTGACCATGTTTCATCAAGCATATCTGCAACTAGATTCTCAAACTTAAGTGTAATGTTGCCGGTAGTGATAGGTTTAAATGTATTACCATCAAAAATAGAGCCATGAAAAATAGGGAAATTAAAAGCAGATTCAAGCTCGTTAATATCTGCATCGAAAAGATCTTCCTTTCCATGAAAGGCTCTCCTAACAGAAGCTACCTTTTTCATTCCTTCAATTATGAGGAAATCTACATCAGCATCTAGTTGGTAAGCATTTTCTGAAACTGCATGTGCAATGCCTCTCTCAGATACTACGTATCGTGGTTTAAGCCTGTTTAGTACATAAGCCGATGTATCAAGCCTGCACTGTTCACAACCACAGTGAAACCATTGGGCTTTTTGTATGTCAACATCATCGTAAATTGTTTGCACTCTGTTTAGTACTTGTTCTTCAAGAATGTTATGTATTTTCATTTTTAACCACCATTACAACAGTAAATATTTCCTGTTTATAGTATATACTAATTATAGATATAATGCAATAATCTTTTCTCTTTGTTTGCTATTTACTCTAATTTTTTTTGAATGAACGCCAATTCGTATCTTTCGCAGTGTTGAGACAAATGATGTAACAGTATTTTGAGAAAAGACGGTAGGAGAATTCGAAAAGTTAGTGCTTAAATCTCTAATCCTTAAATCACTTTCAAAACTAATTCTCTCTGGAATATCTAAAAGAACTTGAGATGGGGAACATTGTAAAAGTATTGAAATCTCTTGCTCAATACTTGTTCTGTTTTCCAATGTTTCTAAAAAAAGATGCCTTGTATTTGTACTGTCAAAGGGTATTTCTATAACTGTTGAATATATGCACTGATCACGAAGCTCCTGAGCGCATACATACTCTTCAAATTTTGAATTTCCAATAGAATTATAGCGCTCATATAACAAATAATGAATGCTATCATCATCTAAGCCATAAAGCTCCTCTGGGCTGACAATTTCTTTACGTAATGCGGCTGCTAAGGTCTTTTTCATCATTGCTGTTGCCATTCGAACTTGTTTATGCCAATATACAGCCCTGTACATGAGATACTTTGAAAAGAGGATGTTTTCAACCGAGGATATGCCTGATGAATCTACACTTATGCCATTTTTTTTATCAGGATAAATAATCGACAAAATGTAGTCAATATCCTGTATACCATATGGTACACCACAAAAAAAGGCATCTCTATTTAAGTAGTCTAACTTGTCAGGGTCAAGTACTCCAGACAAAAGCTTTCTAAAAAAAAGAGTTTCTTCAACATTTGATGTAACTTTTATATTTGAATCTATAATTGCTGCCACTTGCGAGGAATCTGCTCCCCACGCTTCTATAATACCTTTTAGAGGTTCTTTGTAAAGTATCCTAGCCGTTAGTTCTTCGTGCTCAATAAGAGGAAGCTCCTTTAATGAGTGAGTATAAGGAAAGTGCCCTAAATCATGAAATAAGGCTGCGGCTGCAAAGGCCTTACACCCAGTTTCAGTTGTCCACTCATTTGCCCCCTGTGCTAAGAGTCTTTCAAGAAGTCTCATTGCAATATGGTAAACCCCAAAAGAATGGGATGCTCTCGTATGAGTAGCTCCTGGATAGATTAAATATGTTGGTCCTAGCTGGCGAATACGGGTGAGGCGAACAAAGTCTTCTGTTTTTACTGCATCATATAGCTCTGCGGGAATATAGATGTGTTTCCAAAGAGGGTCTCTAACAGCTTCAAAGGACTCAGTTGCCATAGCTTATTGGCCTCCATTTCTGGTGTATGAGGTGAGACCTCCGGCTTTTATTATATTGCGTGCACGTTCGGGAAAATCATTGATTGCCTCAAGAGTTATTTCGCCTGATGAAGTTTTCGCTTTAAGTAAAAAATCCTTTCCAGTGTGTAATGCTTCTTCAATATTTGTTAAAACAAGTGTGTCTTCCTGTGAAAGCTTATCATAATCACTTGGATTCTTAAACTGTAATGGAAGGATTCCATAATTTATTAGGTTTGCTTTATGGATTCGTGCAAAGGATTTTACAAGAACTGCTCTCACTCCTAAATACATAGGTGCTAGTGCTGCATGTTCTCTAGAAGAACCTTGCCCATAGTTTTCTCCACCCACAATTATACATCCATCTTTTCCATTTTCAAGTATCTTTTTTGCATTTGAATAGAAATTTTCATCAAGTCTTTCGAGTGTAAACTTAGAAATTTCTGGAATATTTGACCTAAGTGGAAGCATTTTTGCTCCTGCTGGAAGAATATCATCAGTGGAAACATTATCTCCAGCTTTTAATACCAATGGAAGCTCAAGAGAAGCCTTCATTTCTGGGGCTTTTGGGCAGGGCTTAATATTTGGTCCTCGTATTATTTCAACTTTTTCAGATTCATCTACTGTGAGTGGTGCTATAAGCATTCCATTGTCACATGTAATTGTAGTTATCTCAACTTCGCTAAGGTTTGTAGTGGATGCAAAGCCTATTTTTTTATTATGTTCATTAGATTCAACTGTGCCTTGCGGGGTAGAAATTACTCCACTTATTGCAGCGGCAGCAGCCGTTTCTGGAGACACAAGGTATACTTCTGCTTCTGCGCTTCCACTTCTTCCTTTAAAATTTCGATTAAATGTTCGTAAACTAACAGCACCAGTTGAAGGGGCAAATCCTTGTCCAATACAGGGCCCACAAGCACTTTCCAATATTCTAAAACCTGCTCGTATTAATTCGCCTAAAATGCCAGATTTTTCTGCTAGTAAAAGTGTTGCACGACTGCCAGGTGCAATTCCTGCTTCTACATTTGGTGAAATATGTTTGCCTTTAACAATTTGGGCTACAGCCGCTAAATCATCAAGGGAAGAGTTTGTACATGATCCAATTACAACCTGGTCCACTTTTTTACCCTTAAGCTCGGATACTTTTTTTATTGAATCAGGTGAATGCGGGCATGCTGCAAGGGCTTCAAGCTTATCCAAGTCAATCTCAATCACTTTATGATACTTTGCTCCTTCATCAGCTTTGAGTTCTACCCAATCATTACCTCTGCCCATGAGCTCCATAAAATCTTTTGTATTATTATCAGATGGAAAAATACTGCACGTTGCACCAAGCTCTGCACCCATATTGGTAATAGTTGCTCTTTGTGGAACTGACAAGGATTTTATGCCCTCACCAAAATATTCATAGATGGCCGAAACTCCACCTTTTACGGTTTCCTGTCTAAGTACTTCAAGTATAATATCTTTTGCACTTGTACCATTTTTAAGCTTGCCTTTTAAATGCACACCGATAATTTTTGGCATGGTAAGATGAAATGCGCCTCCACCCATTGCTACTGCAACATCAAGACCGCCAGCGCCAATTGCTATCATACCCAATCCACCGCCGGTAGGAGTGTGTGAGTCAGAACCTAGAAGTGTTTTTCCAGGAATACCAAATTTTTCTAAGTGAACTTGGTGGCAAATGCCATTGCCAGGTCTGGAAAACCAAAGTCCATATTTTGCGGCAATGCTTTGCAAGTATTGGTGGTCATCCATATTTTTAAAATCTGTTTGTAACGTATTATGATCAATATATGAAACTGAAAGTTCTGTTTTAACGCGAGGTATGCCAATTGTTTCAAACTGTAAATATGCCATCGTTCCTGTTGCATCTTGTGTAAGTGTTTGATCTATCTTAATTGCTATCGGGGATTCATTTTTAATTGGGTTTCCCTGCATAAATACTGTTTCAGGGTATGCCTCTGTTATAATGTGAGATTGTAAAATTTTTTCTGCTGCGGTTAAAGCCATGTATCCTCCATAGTCAAGCAAAAGAGAAAAATTGTCGATAATATATAGAGATTTTGCTTGATTTTTATTATATTTAACTCTATTATTGTACCGATTAATTGAGTAAATGTCTATTGCTCTTTTAAATAAAAAATTGTTTTGGTTAAGTAATTCTTAGAACAGGATTTAAAAACGTCGTATGCATTTTGTTATAGTACTTTGTATCTTTATATTTTCCTCGTGTGCAAATGAAGCAAACAGTGAACAAATTGAATTTTCTCAGGAAAAATCTCTGCGTTTCACTGTAGAAGAAAAAAGAAGGTCTATTGAATGGATAGGCGATAGCGATACCCGTGGTGAAGGTAGTAGCAGTGCAGCTTGGGAATCTACAAGTAGTTTTATTAACGAGGATGGAAGCACAGCTTCCATTGTATTACAAAACTATTTTGTAGACGAAGAAGTCTATCCTCAAATTGATGGCTTTGGTAGTTTAAATACAACTTCAATGCCAATAAATCTTTATACATTTATTAACGATTTTATACAAGCACTATCAGATAATGAAATGAGCAGTAATTTTTTTCCTGAAGATAAAATTTTTTTGAAAACGATTATTGAGTATGACTTTCAGGACTATCCCAAAATATCACGCTATCTTATTGGTGAAATGTTTGTATTTGATAATCCCAATAACACATATGAAATACCAATTCGTCTTTTCTTTGATGAAAATTATGCGGACTGTTTTATATACTGTGAATTTGTGGATGATTCCTACAAAATTGTTCAATTTGATATAGGGAAAATACATGAGTGATGGCTTAATTGGTATTGAACGAGATGTAGTTCTAAATACACTCATCCAAGATAAAAGTCCTATTATAATTTCTCCTGTAGTTAAGCCTGGTGTTTCTGTCGAACAAATGACATTGCAGAGTAGCGAATACAAAATTTATCCGCAAGGAATATTATTTTTTAAACGTTTTATTCCACAATGGAAGCCCATTGATGATTTATTGCGTAGCAATGTAAAAGCAAATATAAGGCTAACAGTAAGCTTTTATCATCGCGGTAGGGGAATCTTTTTTATAAGTAATTTAAACCTCGTTCAAAATGGCTATGCTTTACCGCTCCCAGCGCAAGTACACAAAATGGACGAAAGTCCACTAGAATCAAAAAATGAAGTTACTGCTACTCTTTTCTTTGAAGGGGCGTCTGGAATATATGTAAGATGTATACAGGCAAAAGGCTTTCGTCTATTTGATAATAAACTCTGGTTGAACTTTTCAAAGAGAGACAGCGAAAAGTCTAAAAGCCTGCTGCAGTCTATTGCACTCCTTGAAGAAATTTCTCCTAAAGAGTATACACAAGAACTTCTAAGTAAAACAAAGCTTATTATGTATTTACCAGATAAAAAACTGCCAGAGAAAAACCATTTTCCTTTTTCTATGAGCATTACGCGCAATAATCGAGAAATACTTTCTACAGAGAAATTAGAAGAAGAAATAGGTGAGTGCAAACATAGTGTGCTGATTCCCTTATGTGAAAGCCCTCGAAAAGAGGTTCACACAATTGTTGGATTGATACCTAATAAAAAAAATGTTACTCCAAGCGATGTAATGGATACATTATTGTTATTGCCCGTTTGTAGTTATTTATCGCAAGAAAATAAAAAAACATTTTTTTCACACCAAACAAACTTTTTACATATTATATGTATAACAGAATCTCAAATTATTCTGGGATCTTTTTTTGAAAAAAGGAGCCTTATTCCTCCCTTAGGAAAAATTAATGATCAAGTGTTTCCCTTAGCTATGGGGCAAAAGTATATATTAAAACTTCATATACCTATCGAGAAAATGCATAGAACAATTCTTGTAACAATTTCTGTGAGCAAGATATATAATAATGAAAATAAAGCATCATGCGCTCTATGCAGTTTTATAAATTTACAAGAAGAAGATAGGCGTTTTTTATATGAAAAATATAACAAAGCAAAGTTACGATAGCAAAAATATAAAAAATCCCCTTTTCATTTTTCGAATTATACGATACACTAATTAAATGATTTCAAAAAAATTAACAGAAGAACAAAGAGAATTCTATGCAGAATTATCGGAAAAGTTTAATGACACTGTACAGTCAATTGAAATGATATGTTTCGAAGGAAGCCAAAGTCTTTTTGAAGGGCTGGGCCTTAAACTTCCCCCTGGAAGAAAGAACTTATGGGGAATTATTGCCTACGGAGAAAAAGGGCTACACATATATGTTAATCCCACAGAAACAACAATTTTAGGTTTTAAAGTTGGTAATCAAAAAAAAGCACCTAAAGAACAGCTATTTTCATTTGATAATTTTACTTCATGGAATGTAGAGCAACCTGTAAAAAAAATACTATGGTTTTCTATGTTAGAAAAATATAGTTTATTATTGCATATTGAGCAAACCATGCCTACTAATGAGAGTGTTCGTGGAACATTTTTATTACAAACGCAAACGCTTGCGAAAGAAACCCTTGCAAAAATGAATAAGTATAAAAAATAATAATACTAAGAAAGAAAACTATGCATTTTCTTTTGTTTCGCTTTCGTCTTGCATTTCTTCAGCTCGTTCTTTTTCTTCTGCGTAACTACCGAGGAAAACAGATACGGGATGAAGGGTATGAAAGTTTTCACAAATAATCTTTAGTATTACCATCATAGGCACACCGAGCACTAGACCAGTAAAACCCCATAGCCATCCCCAAAATGAAAGTGATACAATAATAACAAAAGGAGAAAGTCCTAGCTGCCTTCCTTGAATTCTTGGCTCTAAAAAATTACCAAGCATAAAATTAACGGCAAGCATTAAAATTGCAGTAATTATAACAGGCGCTGGATCTGGAAAAAACTGGATTAGCGCAAAAATAGTTGTAAAAATTCCCGAAATAATTGATCCAAAGTTAGGTATGAAGTTTAATACAAATGCGATAAAACCCCAAATAATAGGAAAGTCTAAACCAATAAAAAGTGTTCCAACAAAAACAAGGATACCTGTTGCAAGCGATATAAAAAACTTTACCGACATGTAGCGAATTGTTTGTTCAATAATATTGGTTATAATACCCGTAACTTTCTCTTTGTTTTCATCTCCAAACATGATATCGAGTTTTTTTCTCAAATAGCGTAATTCCATTAAAAAGAACACGGCAAAGAGTGTAACAACAGTGATATCAGTAAAAAAAGATACAAGATTTCCAGAAAAGCTTAATGCCGTATTTTGGAGTGTTTGACGAATGCCTACTTGGCTCCATAAATTTTCAATTAACGTAAAATCCTCATTAAAAGTAAGATTAAAAAAATCTGCAAGAGAGGTGTAAATAATGGTGAATCGCTCTTCATACTTTGGAAATAAGTCTACAATAGTTAATAAGCTTGTAACCAATAAGCTTCCAAATGCAGTAACAGCTACTAAAACAATTACGAGTATAACAGCAATTCCTAATAACCATGGAATCTTAAATTTTTTATTTAGTGTTAAGAGGAGAGGTTCAAATACTAGCGAGATGAGAATAGCCAATGTTGCTGGTATGACTACACTAGCGGTAATTTTTAAAACAGCGGTTAAAACAATAACAACTAATACGAGGAGTAGCAAAAAAATAGGGCGGGCAAAATTCATTTGTTTTTTTAGCTTAGTAATTCTTTCATGATCTAACATGTGCTGCCCCTTTTGAACAATGTTATTTTATTAATTTTTTGCAGGAATAATATCAAACCCACAAAGTGGTACAAGTGCCTTAGGGATAGTAACTGAGCCATCTTGATTTTGATTGTTTTCAAGTACTGCAATTATTGCTCTAGAAATAGCAATAGCTGTTCCATTTAGCATGTGAACAAACTTATTTTTGCCATCATCATCTTTAAATCGTACGTTGAGCCTTCGGGATTGAAAGTCCGTACAGTTTGAAGTAGATGTAACTTCACCCCATTCACCGCCATTTCTTCCTGGCATCCATGCTTCAAGGTCCCATTTTCTATATGCTGGGGCACCAAGGTCACCAGTACATGTGTCAACTACGCGATATGGAATATTTAAGCCTTCAAAAATTTCTTGTTCAATGTTTCTAAGTTTTTCATGTATTTCATCAGATTCTTCTGGTAAACAATATACAAACATTTCTACTTTAGTAAATTGGTGTACGCGATACAATCCTTTTGAAAATTGTCCAGATGCGCCAGCTTCTCTTCTGAAGCAGTGTGAAATACCACCGTACAATAAAGGAAGCGTTTCTTTTTTTAGTATTTCGTTTGAGTGATATCCACCGAGTGTAATTTCTGCAGTTGCCACGAGGCATGCATTTTCGCCCTCTAGTGTATATACGTTTGATTCATTTCCCCTTGGGTTAAAACCAATGCCTTCTAAGATTTCCTCACGTGCAACGTCTGGAGTAGTGAAGGGCATAAAGCCGTGTTTTCTGAGTACATTAAGTGTGTACATAATCAAAGCCTGTTCTAAAAAAACAGCCTCGTTTTTTAGATAGTAAAATTTTGTTCCCGAAACCTTTGTAGCTCTGTCAAAATCAATAATATCTAAGTCTTGCCCTAATTGCACATGGTCTTTTGGTTCAAATGAAAAATTTGGAATATCTCCCCATACATGTACTTGCGGATTATCGGTGTCTTCTACACCAATTGGCGCATCTTTATGTGCCATGTTTGGAATTTTAGTTGCTGCTATATGAAGTTCTTCTTCAACTTTTGTTACTTCTGCCTCTAAGCTCACAATATCTTCTTTAATTGTTTTACCTTCTGTAATAAGCTTTTGACGCTCATCCTCTGAAAGCTTTGCTTTCATAGCATTAGCATTTTCATTTCGCTTTGCTTGCTTTTCTTGTAAAGCAGTAACAACTTCAGCCCTCTTATCAAAAAGGGTTACAACTAAATCAGCATCTGCAACCATGTTGCGATTTTTAATATTTTTCTTTACCTCATCGAGGTTTTCTTTAATAAAACGATA
>CAYJLT010000070.1:627-9691 GCA_964371295.1 uncultured Treponemataceae bacterium | reverse complement strand
CCTTTTTCTCTTTGCCATGTTATTCTATTCCTAACAATGAATTTTTCGCAGAGTATAGGACCAATTACTAAGCTACTCTTCCAATCACAACATACATAAATACTTGCATTTTGTTTTAAAGTTGGAATAAGCGCATCTAACCAGGATCGGGTGTACTCTGCGTAGTCATCGTTGCTAGAAGTTTTAAAAACATTTCCATGATAGTTTTTTTCTAAATTGTAGGGTGGGTCTACAATTGCTAAGTTAACAAAGGATGTAGGAAGCAAAGGTAGCACTTTAAAAGTATCGCCAATTATTGTTTTATTACAGATTACATTTTTTTCTAAGGGATTATCGTTGTTGGGTAGTAGGCAGCGCTTTTGATACTGACTGCCATTTTCAAGAGAAAAATCTATTGTCTTATTACGAGATGATTTTATACTACCCACGAGAAAAGAATTCCTTAAGAGGCGGTAAATTTACGTGTATCGAATGAAATAACAACCCAATTATTTTATAGATTTGGTCTTTAGTTTTTTTATCAAGTTTGTTCATTGTCCGTATAACAGCAACTGAGCTTTCAAGCCAATTCTCTGTTAATTCTAATAATGTAGTTGCATTTGTAACAGAAAGAACTTCAAATAATTCATTAATAAATTTCTCTCTATCTTTAGGGCCTACTTCTGCTAACCATGTATTTACCGTTTTTTCTGTTAGCACACTTAGTGGATTTTGACATTCCGCTACTTTAATCTTAGGCCCTTGTAACTTCCATGAAAAAATATCATGCTGGGAAATTCCATTTTTTTCTGAGCTTTCAATATAAGTGGGCTTGCTGGGCTGTGTTAGTAATATTCCAACAATTGATGACTCTGGTAATACGGTGTGAATTCTTTTTTCAATAGCTCTGAACTCTATTTTTTTACAAGTTTCTGAAAAAAAGCCTGGTCCATCATTATTATAAACTACAGCTATTTTTTTTCCTATTTTTTGACTGCAAAAAGCCGCTGAATGTACTGCTAGGTTTCCGCCTTTTGAATGCCCCATTACAAAGGTTGTTTTTTTGTATCGAATGCAAGCTTTTTCTAAATATTTTACTGCAAGTTCTTGTGCAGGGACGGGGTAGGTGAATGACATTTTGAAATCTTCTTTCCATCCAATGAGTGTATCATCTGTGCCACGAAAAACTACACATAGCTGCCCAGTAGGAAGAAGAGCGCACATAGCGGCAAACTGAACTTCACTATTTTTATCAATAATGTTTTCAAATCCACACAGTAAAATATTTGAAAACCTCTGTGATTCACCTGCGGCCTTTAGTAGATTTGCAGTTTCGTTATTAAGGAGTACACCGAGGTTCTTTTTATGAAGCTTCTTTTCGAAATAAATTTTTGACGCTTTTGCAAGTGATACTTTACTTGTTAAGCTCTCTGGAACAATAGAATCTAGTTGGGCGTATAATAACTGGCATAATATTAGATTATCAATTTGATTAAATGGCTTTACTTTTAATGGAATATCTCCACGCCATGCAATGTAATCGGATATGTTTCCCATACAATTAGTATACTTGAGCTTTCTAATAAAATCAATAGATTTTTTATGCTACTTTACTACACATAGCTCTATAAAATCGTTTTCAAACCCTTGTACTTGCACAGTGATTATTGATTGATATCCATCATCAGTTAAGGTGCATGATTCTATTTTTTTACCAAATGAAAAATATTTTACTGCATCCTTATTTGTTGGTGAAAAATGCATTATTGGATGTTCGTAGCTTAGGACTGCACCGTTTACAATTTCATTACTATCAGCAATGGGGCAGGTTAGCCATGTTGAATATTCTGATTCAATGTGCGAATCATCTTCAAATATATTTTCTGCTTCAGTTTCGGTAAAATACATTTCTTCACTATCATCGTTTTCATCCGTTACAGTGATTTCGGGAGAATCAATTTCTTCTTCAATTGAAATGATATCTTCACTTATTTCATCTTCGAACGGTTCATCTAGTATATCATCTTCACTGATAACTTGATCTTCTATTTCATCGACTTCAACGTTTGAATCTGTTGCTAAACTTATTTCTGTGTCTTCGTTGTCATCAATTTCAGTTAATGCTTCTTCTGTTACTGCGTGGTTATCTTCGATAGGTTCTTCATTGGTTTCTATTATTTCAAATGTTTCTTTTGCAAGGGATATTCCAGTGCTTGCATTTACTGTTTGCAACTGGCTTTCACTGTTTTCTTCTTGCTCAAATACGGTAACTTCAATTTCATCATTACTTTCATTTCCACTTGCGTCATGTATTTCTACTATTCTGTGTTCTTCTTCAATTTCTGGTACTGCAATTTTAGCTTCATATGCTGCTTCTACAGTATTTTCAGGCTGTGCTTTTAAAAGCTCTAGTATTTTATCGCCTTCGTTCGTATGATTAAAATCATCGTGCACGCATGTAACTTTTAGTGCATCTAATTTTTTTTGCTCATCCTCATCTATTTCTTTTGGAACAATTACAAAAATTGAAGTAACTCGTTCATGCATTGAGTGCATGTATTGAACAAGCGTTTTCCAGTGACGTGGATAGTCTATTGAATTTACAACTACAGCATCAGGTTTAATTTCGTCGATGTTGTCCAATGCTTTTAAAAGCCATGAATAACAAATAGTATCGAAGCCATGTTTTGTGAAAAAGTCGCTATATGTTTGTAAAACCGAGTTTGACTCAGATATTACTAAAATTTTCATTCTTCAGTCCCAAGGTTATCTACAGTATAGTCATATATTTGCCAAATATTATTTCGTAGTCGCAAGTAGTAGGTATAACGCTTTCTTTCTCGGTAATTTGGGTACTTAAACCATTCAATTACAGTTACAACGCCTTCTGTTTGAGTGTATGTTGTTTGTTCTATTTCAAATTGTTCAGGAATTGCAACAATATCTGCATCAATTCTATCATTCATTAAAGAAAGTCTATAATTTTGGAGGATTTTTTGTCTTTCATTTTCAGACGAACTATTGTATCGTGTTCTATTTTGTGGATTCTTAAAATAAATTGATTCTAGATCCATGTATAAAAAGAATTGATCCCAAAGACTTCTTTGCCGTGCAATAATTGTGTGTTCTATAACTTGATCTGGCGGTAAAAATTCTGGTGTTAGAATTGCGGCGGTGTCAAAATTTACTGGTACAAGTGCACTTGCTCCAATAATTGGGTCTGGACTAATTTCAAGTGCTAGCCTATTGGATGTTACTATGTTAAGCTTTGATTTATAAAGCTCTGGATATAATTGCAATTCTATATAATACACGGAGGGGCTATCAATTTGTATATAATCTTTTAAATCTATTGTAAACCCGTACGTTTCTGCAGGTTCTAGTGCAAGTTCTCTAAAGTACACTGTAGAGCTTGTTGTTCTCTTTCTAATTAGTGTATCAGTTTGGCCTAAATTTTCGTTTCTAATGCTAAAAGCATCAACATCTAAACTAAATGCTCTATCATCAGCAATTTTAAATCGTAGAGTTTCTGAGCCTTTATTAGCTATGCTAACATTTACGCTTATTGGATTGTTTGGAGTACTTGACGGGTAGTATATCGTTTTATTATGAAATGAGATAGAAACTTCTAAGCCATCAACGCCTGTACTGGGGCTTGCATATGATGCATTTTCCACACTTTGGGCAAAAAGACCTTGTGCAAGAATAAATAAAACTGATATAATACTAATATGAATGCGTTTCAAAATCGTGTTCTCTCCTATAAACTCATGTTTTGCCATAAGATGCTATCTGTAGCGGTGAGCCATGAATAGCTTTGATTCGCAGTTACCAACTGCTACTAAAAAATGATGTATATCATTTTTTCATTATTATTACTATATTATCGGATATTTTAAATGAATTCCTTAGATTATATCATACATTCATGGAAAAAGATAGAGAGTGCAATGGATACTCTTTGCGATTCTTTTGCACCATACCCTAGAGAAATTGATGGCTTACACGGTGGAATGCACGGATTTTTTATACACGAGTATGTTAAGCGCTCAAGTAGATCTATTGTAATTGTAGTACCTGATGAGAGAGATGCTAAAAATCTAATAATTGATTTGCAAGGTGTTTTTGAAATTGGTGACAATGAATATTCTGCAAATATTTACCAACTTCCATGGTGGGGAATTGTACCATATCGTTCATGTGCAAGAGGTGCAAGGGTATTTGGGGAGCGATCTGGTGTACTTGCTCGTCTTTTTTCTTCATGCAGTGAAAATGCTACGAGTGAAAAACCAAGCATATTTGTACTAACGCAAAGAGCATTTTTAACCCCTGTACCTAGTGCAGAATACGTTAAATCACTATTATTTTCTATACAAAAAGGGCAAACCTTTGATCCTGTAGCGCTTGGAGAGCGCTTAGCAATGCAAGGGTATGTGCGCGTTCCACGCGTTACGGTGAGAGGTGAGTTTACTGTTCGCGGGGAAGTTCTTGATATTTTTATGCCTGCCGAGCAGTACGCCCATAGGATTGTTTTTAATTTTGATGAAGTGGAAAGCATAAAATCGTTTAATACCGAAAGTCAATCTTCAGTTGAAAAGCTAGAAAAACTGTGCATATACCCAATGAAAGAAACGATATGGACTGATGCGCTTGTTCAAAATTTAGAAAAAAATGTAGAGCCTTATATTGATGGCTTGACAACTGAAAAAAAAGAAAATTTTGAAAAGCATCTTGAAAAACTTCTCACTGAGCTTTACATTCACCGCGAGTCAGAGGGCGAAGAGCTTTTTTACCCTTTAATACATAAGTCGAGTATTCTTGATTATGTTTCTGATGACACATGCGTAATGTTTTTTGATTACGACCGGCAAGCAAACATGCAAGAAAACTTTGAGCGTGAATATATAGCTTTGTATAAGCGCGCGCTAGAAGACTCCTTTGTTCCCCCGCCAGAAACTCAAATATGTAATTTTACCGAGCTTGAATCGCAACATACAAAAAAACTTTTTTTTAGAACTATAAAAGCGCATACTATTACAGAGCTTGAAAGAATACAAATAGAATGCGAAGCGCCTAGAAGCTTTTTTGGAAATATACATTTCTTAAAAGAAAACTTATCTGAGCTACAAAATGAACATTGGAATATTTTTATATATGCAGATAGTGCTAATCAAGCACTGCGTATAACAGAATTATTAAAAGATTTTGTACAGCCAGAAAGTCCTGTTCCCCCAATTACTATTGTACCATCGCAAATATCTGAAGGGTTTGGGATACCCGAGCTAAAAGTGCTCGTTATTCAAGAAAATGAAATTTTTGGAAGACGCAAGCATACCCCCAAATCAATAAAAACAGTGAAAAGCGCAGTTATTGACACCTTTGTTGAATTGAATCCTGGTGACTATGTTGTGCATGTAAACTATGGAATTGGACTTTTTAAGGGAATTGAGCGGGTTAAAGTATCGGGAAATGAGCGCGATTATATAAAGCTTGAATATTTTGACAATGAAACAGTGTTTATCCCTATTGAGCAAGTTAACTTAGTGCAGCGTTATATTGGTAATGAGGGAGAAGCTCCAAAACTCGATAGGCTTGGATCAAAAAGCTGGGAAAATAGAAAAAACAAGGTTAAAAAATCTGTAGAAGATATTGCAGAAAGACTCATAGAATTGTATGCCAAAAGAAAGGCTGCAGTTGGATTTTCTTTTCCTCAAGATGGGGAATTTATGACAGCCTTTGAAGCTAACTTTCCATACACCGAAACAGAAGATCAAATCACCGTTTCAGAAGAAATAAAACTAGACATGGAAAAGCCCCTTCCTATGGATAGACTTATTTGTGGTGATGTTGGTTATGGGAAAACTGAAATGGCAATGAGAGCTGCATTTAAAGCAGTAATGGGTGGAAAACAAGTTGCCTTTTTAGCTCCCACAACTATTTTAGCAGAACAACACTACGAGTCTTGTTTGGAGCGTTTTCAAGACTTTCCAGTAACTATTGCTCACATGTCTCGCTTTGTTTCAAAGGCTGAACAAAAAAAGATTTTAGAAAAAGTTGCAGCTGGTAGCGTTGATATTTTAATTGGAACTCACAGGATAATACAAAAAGATGTAGCTTTTAAAGATTTGGGTCTTATGATCATAGATGAGGAACAACGCTTTGGTGTAAAGGATAAGGAGAGGCTTAAATCTCTTCGAACAAATATTGATTCTTTGGCAATGAGTGCAACTCCTATACCAAGAACACTGCACATGAGTTTGCTTAAAATTAGAGACATGAGCCTTTTAACAACACCTCCACAAAATAGACAAGAAATAGAAACGGTAATTGATGCGTACAATGAAGATAGGGTAGCTGCTGCAATTAGAAGAGAGGCGGAACGAGGAGGGCAAGTCTTTTACCTTCACAATAGAGTAGATAGCTTATATGATATTCAATCAAAACTACGAAATCTCTTACCAGAAATAAGTATAGATATCGCTCATGGGCAAATGGCCTCTCATGAACTTGACGATATTTTTCGCAGGTTTAAGTCAGGGGGATTTCATGTACTTATTGCAACTACAATTATTGAAAATGGAATTGATATACCGAATGTAAACACGATTATTATTGATAGGGCAGACATGTATGGTGTATCTCAGCTATATCAGCTAAGAGGACGCGTTGGAAGAAGTGACAGAAAGGCTTATGCCTATTTACTGTACCCTGAGAACAGGAGCTTGAGCGAAGTTGCTATGAAAAGGCTTCAAGTTATAAGTGACTTTACTGAACTTGGAAGCGGGTTTAAAATTGCAATGAAAGATATGGAAATACGAGGGGCAGGAAATCTCTTAGGTCGAGATCAATCAGGAGATATTTACTCTGTAGGATTTGATTTATACCTTCGCTTACTTGAAGAGGCAGTTGAGCGCCTTTCAGATGAAACATATGTTGAACAACATGAAGTATTATTGGAATTAGAATATTCTGGTTTTATACCAGAAACCTATGTTTCCAATCCACAAACAAAAATGGAAATATACAAAAAAATTGCGTCAGTTGGAAGTAACGAAGAGTTGTCAATGGTGTTAGCCGAGCTTGAAGATAGGTTTGGTCCCATTCCACATGAAGTTGAGAGTTTACTGTCACTAGCAAAGATACGAATAATTTGTAAAAAACTATATATTGCAACTTTAAAAGAAAGAATGGGAAAAGTCATGGTAGAGTTTTCACGTGTTTCAAATATTTCTATTGAAAAAATACTAACCTTGATAAAATTGGGTGAAGGGAAGGTTAAGCTAGATCCAACAAACCCAAATGTCTTAGTTTTTGAAATAGGCAAAATAGATTTAGAGCATAAAAGCAATTTTATAAGAGAAAAATTGGAGGCATTAGTTTCATGATAAAAGCAATTATTTTTGATTACGGCAATGTAATATCACAAGCTGCAACAGGGGATGCGAGCGAAGAATTAAAAAGAATGAGTGGGGTGCCAAGCGAAGTGTTTCATTCGGTTTATAGTCGCTTTAGGTTTGATTTTGACAGAGGTCTTATTAATGGCGAAGAAATGTATAGACAACTTTTGCTTGAAGATGGGTACATTGAGCAAGCAAATAATACAGAGCTTTTGCAAAAAATTGCGCGCTGCGATTTAGAAACATGGCGGCCAATACGTCAAGATGTATGTGATTGGATAAGTGAATTGCAAAATGAAGGATATAAAATAGGGATTCTTTCCAATATGCCATACGAGTTTTTAGATGCATATGAAAATGAAATACCTCCGTTTGTACAAGCAGACTTTGCTTGCTATTCTTGCAGGGTGAAAATGATAAAACCTGAAAAGGAAATTTATGAATACACGCTTAATGGTCTAGGTGTAAAGGCAGAAGAAGCAATTTTTTTTGATGATTTACAAGAAAATATTGATGGTGCACTTGCAGTCGGAATTAATGCATTTTTATGGACGGGTTTAGAAAAAGGAAAAAAGGATTTAGAACAACATTTAAAAAAATAGCTTTATGTTAATTTTTTTCGGTGTAGTATTTTTTTGCAAACTCATTTGCTGGCATCGGTTTGTCGAAGTAATATCCCTGCACTGCTTCACAGTTTACTTTTTTCAAAAAATCAATTTGACGTTTTTCTTCAATTCCTTCAGCTACAACTTTAATACCTAGTGTGTGGGCAAGCTGTATCATACCTTCTACAACAAGATCTCCTCTTTCATTTTGAGAATCTAGAAAAAAGCTTCGATCAAGCTTAATGGTATGAAGTTTGAAGTTCTTTAGTAGGCCTAAAGATGAGTAGCCAGCACCGAAGTCATCAATGGACACTAAAAAACCTGCAGAATAAAAGTCATCGAGCAATGTTTCAAGTACAACAGCATTATCTATTACCGTACTTTCCGTCAATTCTATCTCTATTAGATTATGGGGTATTCCATAAGAATCAACAATATCAATAACAGAATTGACAAAATTACTATTTTTTAGATGTAAGCGAGAAAAGTTTACCGAAATAGGAACACATTCATATCCTAAAGCTAACCAGTTCTTTATGTTTTCACATGTTTTATTGAGAATACACATATCAATGTTTTTAACAAAGCCATTTTTTTCAAAAAGTGGTATAAATATTCCGGGATATACCATCGTACCGTCGCCTTCTATCCAGCGAACAAGTGCTTCTGCACCTACGGTTTTTTCATTTTTAAGACTAAATTTTGGTTGTAAATACAAAATAAACTCATCATTTTCTAACGCTTGTTTCATCTTATTTGTTATGAGCGTTTGAAGAAGAATTTCTTCTTTGTATTTATCAGTATAGTCCCATATGAGTGTACTTGAGTTTTGGCCTCTATTTTTTTTTGCGAGACTATGCGCAATATTTGTTTTATTTATCATGTCATTAATGTCTATTTCGCCTGGTTTTATTACGTACCGACCATAGGTGAACTCAAGGTGGTGGTTTCCTAGCGAAGGGACTGCCTTCTTAAAGTATTCTTCATAATAAGGGGTCATTGAGTCCATGTTTTCTAAAAAGCCTCCACCCGAAAACATAATAAATCTATCAGCATCAATTCTGGCAAGCATAAAGGTATTTT
>CAYJLT010000070.1:0-617 GCA_964371295.1 uncultured Treponemataceae bacterium | reverse complement strand
AAGATTTGATGTTGCAGCAAAGGCATGAAGAACATCATTTCCTACTTCATAACCATACATTTCATTTATTGTTTTAAAATTAACGATGTCATTTTTAACCAATGCAAACTGTTCAGTAGGATACTTTTTAAGCGTTTCCAAAACATGCATTTTAAATTTAGTTATATTAGGTAAGCCAGTTAATTCATCATAATAGGCAATTCTTTCGATATTTTCTGTGTTTTGTACCTTTGTGTGAAGGGTATACCATAAGGCACCTACAAGAACAACAAATATTATGAAGCTAAGTAAACTGGTTAAATTTACTACCAAATTACTTGTTACGGCAACTTTTGACTCATCTAACAAAAGTACAATGTACCAATTGTATACATCAAGTGGTTTATAGATAGCAAGCCACGATAATGAATCATACTCAAAAGAAAAAGAACCTTCTTC
The DNA here is from genome assembly GCA_964371295.1 of uncultured Treponemataceae bacterium. GTDB lineage: Bacteria > Spirochaetota > Spirochaetia > Treponematales > Treponemataceae > CAYJFX01. Next base: position 179 of record CAYJLT010000070.1, on the reverse strand, counting down.
TCTGTTTATAATGTTTTGAGATACGCTTTCAAGAGTGATACCGTCTTTTAGGTTTGCATTACTAAGCATATTTAATGTTGTATAGTTAATTTCTGTGCTAAAAACAGGTACACCTTTTCCATCAGCTATGAGCATATACCCATTTTCTCCAATCAGTTTTGTGAGTTGTTGACTTAATG
>CAYJLT010000069.1:1713-10502 GCA_964371295.1 uncultured Treponemataceae bacterium | reverse complement strand
CAGCCTCTACTGTTCCTGATATTTCTATTACATTTTCAAAAATTTCTTCTCTAACGGTGTAGGTAGATTCGCCTACAGATGTACTTGTGTTTCCAATAACTATGAAAAGAACAACTACTAATATGACTGCAATTAGTCCTATTCCAAAGATGTGTTTTTTTTGTAATTTTTTCTTTGCCATTTTATTCCTCTATAAAAAGTTGGGTTAGTTTTAGATTATATATTTTCATGTCTATGAGCGTAGCGTTGTTTGTTGCTACGGCTTGCTCATAGTTTGTTTTTGCCTGTAATAAGTTAAGGGAGGAAACTATTCCTTGGTCATACCATGTTTGAGTGTCATTGTATAACTCTTCGTATAATTCCAATTCTTCTTTATTCGTTTCTTTTTGCCATTCTAAGTCTAGAGCATCTGAAAGAGAGGTTTGCACTTGCTGCTCAAATGTATTTTGAGCTTTTTCTATAGAGAGTAAATCAAGATGTGCTTCATGTTTTTTTTCTTCGTCTGTTAATGGTGCAAGCCGTGTTGTATTCATGTCCCATGAAAGAGATAATGTCAGACTTGCCTTCTTATCCTCTATAGGAAATAAAAAACCTGCGCCCATGCTTAGGCCTTGCCAATTTGCATTAAGTCCTGCTCCTATAGCATTTTTTTCTGTGCTTGTACTGGTTGTTTTTTCATGTTCAAAAGAAGCTTCTGCCGTAAGGGCAAAGTTTGTGTCTGCGTTTCGTGCCTTTTCGTTAAATGCTGCGCTCCAAAGGGATTCTTCAAGTGTTGCAAATAACGAAGAGTCAAAATCTTGAATAGATAAAAGTTCTGTGTTTGCGAGAGATTGTGGTAAAGGGGGAAGATTTACAATCTCTGTTGGAGCATAACCACAATCAACTAAAAAAAGCTGAAGTACGCTCGAAAAAAGCCTCCTTGCTTCTTCAACCGTTCTTTCGGCTGTTTTGACTGCGAGTTCTTGCGTTCTGTATGAAGCCGACTGAGGGGAAAAACCTTGTGCTTGAATAAGCTCAAAGTCTACCTGTTCTTCTATTAGGTCATCTTCTGCCCGTAATATATCTGACTCAAGGGTATATAAAGATTGAAGTGACGTCCAAAAACTTTCTTCTACAAAGAGCGTTTCATTTATAAGGGCTCTGCTTGCTAGCTCAACATTTCTATTTGACTGCTCTGTTTCTAAGCAGACATTTTTTGCCTCGCTTGAAATAATATCAGTCGAAAGGCTTACGTTTGCTTCTACAAGTTCGCTGCTTTCTCCTATGGAAAGAGGTGCTTGTGCCGTAATGCTGGTATTATTAAGAAAGGGAAAGTCAATTTGCAACTCGGGAGAGACAGTCATTGAGTCGTCAAAGTTAACCTCCATAATACCTGTTGAAAGTGTAACATTTACATTGTTTTCTATACTAACCCTTTGAGCATTTAGTATTTGTTGTTGTGCATGTATACTAAGTTCTTGTAGTTCGATATCATTTTCTGCATAGCCTTTTAAAAGGTCTTCTACGCTTATCGCACAAAGTATTTGTGTGCTTGTTATGCACATAAAACAAAAAAGTGGTAAAAGCTTTTGCATCCTCATCTAGCACTCTCCTCATAATTAACTTTGTAAAGTATATATAATATGCCTAATGCAATCCTTAAAAGAAAATGAAAATAAGATTAAAATGTTTTAATCTTATTTTTATGTATAAAATGTGCCAAACGGCACATTGACGTATGATAATAAGTGTTGTAACATAAATGTACTCACTTTTTACAATTAATACTGTTAAAAAGGACGAGATTTTTTTCTCGTCCTTTTTCTCTTTTTTGCTTGTCGTTATTGTATAACAATTAGCCTTGCTACATTTTTTCCTTCAGATGACATTTGAACTCTAACATCATCACCTTTTTCAAGTTTTGAAAAATCTACTGCAATAGCTTCGATTTCTTTTTCCATTTTAGCAATTTGTTCTTCGTTTGCATCAAATATAGCTTTGCGGATTTCCGCATCGCTCATACCTTCCGTATCAATATCATCAAGCAAGTCTCTTTGTCTGCCTCTTAGGTCATCATCACTAAATAAATCTCTAATGTCATCGGCATGAACTATAGAGGTGTTTTCATCAGTATTGATGGTAATTGTTACATTGTTGCTAGCCTTAAATTCAAAGCTATTATTTGATAGTGTAATACTTTGAATTTCGCCAATTATGCCCTGCCCATTTTGACCTCTGTGTCGACCTGAGTTTCTGCCATATAGATCACCATGCCCACCTCTATGGTGTGAGCCATCATTTCCGCCTTGGGCAAAAAGTGAGGCAGCTGAAACTACTAAGAATAATAATCCGATGCTAATTTTTTTTGCATTCATGTGTGTTACCTCCATATTTGTAACAGTTGTTTTATAAAGCACATACTTGCTTTTTCTATGTTCTAAATATAGTGCTTTTGCTTATGAAAAGCCTTAGAGAATACTTAAAAGAATATTAAAAAATTTTAATAAAGTTTTAAGATACAAAAACTGAAAAATAGTGTATACTAAAACTATGAAAAAAAAGTTTCTATCTATTGTAGTTATTTTTCTCCTCAGCTTCTTAATACTAGAAGGCGTGCTTGCTCATGACCATACATCTATGCCTTCTCATCATGGAATGCGCCATAGACGCAGACCTCCTCATAATATGCACTCACAAAGTTTTTTTGTAAAAAAAATTGAGTATACACTTGAAGATAAGGTTTTAACGCTTGATATCCAATTTAATGGGCCTGTAAATCCTTTTACTATAGAAAATAGTCCTTTTGCTGAGCGAAGAAAGCAAAATGAAAATATTGAAAGCATTACGTATACCTATAGCAGAACTGCAGATAGAGTTAAAATTGTAATAGTTTTAAAAAACCGTCCTGATAGGGAAAGTTTTTCTTTTTCACTTGAGGGTGTTGAAAGTTTTGGAATGGGTCCCCTGAATAAACAGTTTTTTGAAAACATTGAGCCCTCAAAGATATATGAGTTTGAAGAGGATGGTACATGGAAAGAGTATTAATAGTAGAAGATGATAAAGGTGTTTCTGACTTTCTAAAAGCAGAACTAGAATATGAAGGCTTTTCTGTTACTGTAGCAAATACCGGCCGAAAAGGTTTTGATGAGTTTAGCGAAAATCAGTTTGCAATTGTTCTATTAGACATAATGCTCCCCGAATTAAACGGTATGGAAGTCTTACGTCGCATTAGAAAAACCTCAAACATCCCTGTAATTATGCTTACCGCAAAGGGTGAAACCTATGATAAAGTAAATGGCTTAAATAATGGTGCCGACGATTATATTGCAAAACCATTCGCTATAGAAGAGCTTTTAGCAAGAATGCAATCGGTACTAAGAAGAACCTCGGCATCCCTTTCTGTACGTTCTTTGCAATTAAACCCAGCATCTTTAGAAGCAAACCTTTCAGGAGAATCAATTATTCTATCAAAAACAGAATTTTTGATTTTAAAGCTTTTAATAGAAAATAAAAACACCGTTCTTTCACGCTCTGACATCATTGATACCGTTTGGGGAAAAGACCATTATGTAGAAGAAAACTCTGTAGATGTATATGTTCGTTATTTGAGAAGTAAAATCGATGAAAAAGCTGGAGAAGAATATATTTCAACCGTTAGAGGTATGGGATACACTATTAGAGATTAGTAATGAAAAAAAGTATTGCATTTAGACTTTCAGTTACCTTTTCTCTTTTAATTGCTATTCTAATGATAGCGTTTTCTACTGTAACACTTTTTTTGCTACGAGGTACATTAAACACCAAGAATGAAAATGAGATAATTGATGCTGCTTTTTCTATTCAAAAAACGCTTCAAGATGAAAATAATGTTATAGCGCGCTTCGAAACTACCGTAGATATTCCTTGGTACGTACTATTTACGGTGTACGATACTTCGCTCGAAACAAACGAGGATACTATACTTTCAACAAATGACCCTTTATTTCCAATTTTACCTTTTACAAATGAAAAAACTCTCTTTTATTCTGAAAAGGATTATTTTTTAGATGGAGACTTAAACCTTTTATATTATACATTGGAGTATGAAAACGTAATAATTCAAACAGCAATTAATACTGACCTTGATACGCTTTCTTCATTTTTAGACGAAGTCCCGTTTGTGCTTGCCTTGCTCGCAGTTCCTGTTCTACTTATTTCGTTTTTACTTGCTCGATTTTTAGTTAAGCGTACGTTAAAGCCTGTTTTAAAAATGACAGAATCTGCAAAAAAAATAAGCTTTGAAAACTCTAAAGCTTCCTTAGAACTGCGAGGTAGTGGGGATGAACTTGATAACTTAGCCCAAACGTTTAACAACCTTTTTGACACACTGCGAAAAGATTATTTTAGAGAAAAACAATTTACTTCTGATGTTTCACATGAACTTAAAACGCCACTTTCAGTTATTTTAGGAAATGCAAATTTACTTCGCCGTTGGGGAAAAAATGATGCAGTTCAATTGGATAAATCAATAGATGTGATAATTTCTGAAAGCAAGCACATTGAACACATAATTACAAATCTTTTTCAGCTATCAAAGTTAGAAAATGCATCTGTAGATATAGAAAAAAATGCAATTAATCTTTTTGCTTTTTTAGAATCGCTTTTGCTAGAAATTCAAGAATGGGCAAAAGTGCCTATTGTGATAGATTGCGATAAGGCAATAGAACTTACAACAAATGAAGCAATGCTTCGGCAAGTACTTATTATTTTTATTTCCAATTCTATCAGATACGGTGGTGAAGACGTCGAAATTCAAATACATGTGAAAAAGCAACAAAACGATGGGCTTATGCTGTCAGTAATAGATAACGGGCCTGGAATTGATAAAAAAGACTTAGCGCATATATTTGATAGATTTTATAGAGCCGATGAAGCAAGGACAAGAGACAATGATAAAAACTTCTTTCAAGAAAGCGGCTCTGGGTTGGGACTTGCAATTGCAAAGGCCCTTGTATTGGCGATCGGGGGAAGTATTCAAGCAAAAAGCCCGTTGGAAAATGGAAAAAACGGTACTGAGATGGGTTTAAACCTACCTATGGTGTGATAATCTTTGAGTTTTCTCGGCTTTTTTTGTGTTAAAGTATTTCGAAAAAGTTTTTTTTGTATCGAATGATTCCATCTTGTTGCATTCTTGAAAGTTCTGCCGACATAGCACTTCTATCAGCGCAAATATAATTTGCCATTTCTTCTCTATTCATCGATATTGAAAATTGGTTTGTACCTTTTCTTTGGTATTCAAAAAAACACAGTATTTTTTCTCTCAATGTTCTTTTTGATATAATTTCAATTTTTTGATTTAATACTATGCTTTTTTTTGCTATAGCAGATAAGAGGTTTTCAATAAGTTTTGTATGAGAGGGACATGTGCCTGTACATGTCGTTAGAATTTTTTTATAATCAAAAAAAAGTATATCACAGTCTGAGTTTGCAATAACTGATACGGGGCTTTTTGTAATACCTGCGCAAACAAGTGCTTCAGCAAATATCTCATTTGTAAAAACCTCCGTTATAAGTATTTCATTTCCACTCCCATCATTTTTAACAACTTTAACGTTTCCGCCAATAACGATTCCAATTGAAGATATAGTTTGGCCTGTAGAAATAATAGTATCATGCTTATGATATATTTTGTTTTGAGGGTGAAGACAGGCAAGAATTGATGAAATATTCTCCAAAGGAATATTTAAAAATAGTGGATTATATTGCAATATTTTATTATAATCTTTCATAAATTCCTTTTTTTTGTTGTCTAGACAACATACTGTATGTAACTATTTTAGTATACTCTGGTTATAAAATCAATAAGGATAAACAATGGCAAAAAAAATAATTCAAATTGACGAAGAAAAATGTGTAGGGTGTGGCCTTTGTGCAAATACCTGTAAGCAAAGCGCAATTGAAATGGTTGATGGCAAAGCTCGTGTAATGCGAAAGGATTCTTGCGATGGAATAGGTAACTGTCTTCCTGTGTGTCCTGTCGGAGCAATATCGTTTTCAGGTGCTGATGTTACAAATAGTGAAATTGAAATAGCAGAATCTGTGAAAAAGCCAGCATTTACCTGCCCTGGTTCAATGGCAAAAATGATACAAAAACCTGTAATGCAAAGATCAGTAATGCCAGCTGCAACTGAAAATAATACATCTCCGTCAGAACTAATGCAGTGGCCGGTTCAAATTAAACTTGTGCCTCCAACAGCATCATACTTTGAAAATGCAAACCTTTTAGTGGCTGCAGACTGTTCAGCCTTTGCGTATGCAAACTTTCATAGTGAGTTTATGAAAAATAAGATTACCATTATAGGTTGCCCAAAACTTGATGCAGGAGACTACACAGATAAACTTACTGAAATTATTTCAAGCAACAATATTAAGTCTGTTACCGTTGTACGAATGGAAGTTCCTTGTTGTGGTGGTATAGAACAAGCGGTTAAAAATGCATTAATAAATAGTAAAAAAATGATACCTTGGCACATTGTAACAATAAGCACAAATGGGGAAATTCTGGACTAAAAATATTTGATCTCTTATGGCTTTAAACGGTTGTTTTTTTTTGTAGCAATGCCTATACGAATAATTCTAACAACACCTGTAACAAAAGTGAGTGCATTAAATATATTTAATATTAATACGATGTATGTAGGAAATAGAATTAAAAGGCTAAAAAATATAAAGGTTTCTGTTCTCTCAGCTAAACCAAAATCATAGTGCATGCTTTTTACACCCGTATTTGTAAAAAAATTTCCTGCAAGCATAAAAGTTGTAAAATTAAAAAGAACAGCAACAAAAAAGAGTAAATAGGTCAATGCATGTTGGGGATCTAAAAAGTAAAAGCCTAATATAATTGCCGCTTCTACCATGCGGTCAAAAATCATGTCGAGATAGGCACCAAATTTCGAGCTTTTATTCGTTAGACGGGCAACCGTACCATCAAGCACATCAAGTGCTCCTGAAACCCAAAGTAACACAAAGGCAGCTATGGTATATCCTTCAGAAATTGCAAATGCGCATATCAAGCCTAATACAAAAGCCATTGTTGTTATGACATTAGGATGGAGACGTATAAGGCCTGAGTATGTTGCAACTGCATCCATACCCTTTTGAATATATTTTCTTGCATTTGAATCGAGCACAGTAGTTCCTTATCTTCTTACAATTTTCTTTAGCAAGGCTTTTTGCCATCCTTTTGCAGAAGTTTTAAAATCCTGCAGTGCAAGCATTTTTACTATTTCACCTTGTATTGGGTATTGATAAATAACCGACATTGCATCTGAGAGCTTCATTTTTTTTGAAACCATCAAAGAAAGCTGTGGAAGCATGTTTCCTGCATGCTCACCAACAATGGTAGCTCCAACAAGACGTTTTTTAGCATCGAGTAATACTTTAATAAACCCTTCTCTGTCATCTTCTGCTTTTGCTCTATCATTATCGTCAATTGCAAGTTTATATTGGTATTTTACGATATTTGTTTTTTCGCCATCGTATGCACTTATGCCCACGTGGGCTACTTCGGGAACAGTATATGTTGTCCATGAAATATTATGATAACTTGTTTTAAATATCGGAGCTACAAGTGCATTTTTTACCACAACGCCTGCTTCGTAGCCAGCAGAATGAGTAAACTGAAATTTTCCACGCACATCGCCACAGGCATAAATTGTAGGTATATTTGTTTGAAGTTTATCATTTACAACGATGAATCCCCTCGAGTCAAGCTCAATTCCAAGGTCTTCAAGTCCAAACCCTTTTGTGTTAGGTGTGCGCCCAACGGATAATAAGAGGGCATCCCCAGTTATATTGGATTTTTTTCCATTTGCTGTTACTTTTACTGTTATTGTTTGGCCACTTTGGGAAACTTCTTCTATGCCTACACCCAAATGCAAGTTAATACCATCTTTTTTAAAAGCTTTCTTCATAATGTCTGAAACTTCAGCATCATCTTTTGTAAATAAATTTTCATTTCGATCAACAATATGCACGTCACTTCCTAAATGTGCAAACCCCTGCCCAAGCTCTGAGCCAATCGGACCGGCTCCTAGAACAATAAGTTTTTTAGGTTGTTTTTTTATAGAAAAAATTGTTTCATTTGTAAGGTACTTTACCTTATCAAGGCCTTTGATTGGCGGAATTGCTGCGGTCGAACCAGTTGAAATAACGAGCTTTTTTGTTGTGTATAATTCTTTTCCAACCTTTACCGTGTTTTTGTCAACAATAAAAGCGTTGCCCAGTTTTACGTCAACTCCTAATCCTTGAAAACGCTCCACAGAATCGTGTGGGGCTATTTCTGCAATAACACTTGCTACTCGCTTCATTACCTTTGTTATCGATGGTTTGCACGTTGCAGCATCTAAGCCATAAAGGTGAGCCTTTTTTATTTTTTGTGCTAAATGGGCAGACTTTAGAAATGCCTTACTTGGGACACATCCATAGTTTAGGCAATCACCACCCATCTTTCTATTTTCAACTAATAGAACATGTGCGCCCATAGAAGCTGCAGCAGAAGCAACTACTAAGCCTGCACTACCGGCTCCTATAATTGCTATGTCGTATTGGCATTTCATAAAGTATACTCCTTCTTATTATAGCCTATTCACTATAACATTGTATCATACTTTCACAAATATGCAAGGTTTATTTTTTTTCAAGAGTAAAAAAGTCTATTCATATATCTTATACTATTGATTGACTTTAATTAAAAAATATGTAAAAATAACTCTTACATTTTATACATTTTGTATTAGAACAACTTAGGAGCTTCTACCAATGGAAATACG
>CAYJLT010000069.1:0-1613 GCA_964371295.1 uncultured Treponemataceae bacterium | reverse complement strand
GCAAAGATTGCGGAACGCGTTACAGAACTTTTAGAGATTGTAGGTTTATCCGACCGGTGTGCATCACCCATAAGTACACTTTCTGGGGGCCAAAAGCAGCGTATTGCAATTGCGAGAGCACTTGCAAACAAACCTGATATACTCTTTTGTGATGAAGCAACAAGTGCACTAGATCCAGAAACAACACAATCAATATTAGAACTAATACGTAACTTACAGCAAAAAATGAACTTAACAGTTGTAATGATTACGCACCAAATGGAAGTTGTGCGAGATGCCTGTAGCCAAGTTGCCGTTCTTGATGATGGAAAGGTTGTAGAGCAAGGCCCTGTTGATGAAATATTTGCGCATCCAAAATCATCAGTTACAAAAGGGTTCCTTTCAACACTTCTTGCTGCAGAACCTTTTACACAAACTGAAAAAGAAGAAAGGAAAAATGACAAAGGCTCTTTAGTGCGTTGGTCTGATGATGGTGGCGCCTACACACTTCGCTTTATTGGAGAGTCCACAGGGGCACCGCTTTTAAGCCAAGCTACAAAGAAATTTGATGTTGATTTTAATATACGGGCTGGGGGTATTCAACATTTACCTAATAAAAATATAGGTACTATGATAACTGATATTCTTGGAACTGATGAAAATATTACAAAAACTGTAGAGTGGTTGCATGAAAATGGGGTAGTGGTTGAGTCCTCTCTAGAAGGAGGATCAAGTGATTGATTTTGAAGCCTTATTTCACTTAGTTGGTGAAGCAACAACAGAAACGCTAATAATGGTCTTCATTTCTACCATTTTTTCTGTGATTTTGGGCTTACCATTGGGGGTTTTGTTGTGTACTTCAGACCCTGCTGCAGGAATAAAGCCTCGCCCAGTGTTGTATGTTGTATTAACAAGAATTGTAAATGCCCTTAGGTCTTTTCCTTTTTTAATATTAATGATTGTACTTTTTCCGCTATCAAGATTAATAATAGGAACAAGTATTGGAACTAGCGCAACTATTGTACCACTGTCGATTGCAGCAGCTCCCTTTGTTGCACGAATTATTGAAACTTCTTTAAAAGAAGTAGACCCAGGTGTTGTTCAAGCTGCGCGAGCTATGGGCTCAACAACATCTCAAATAATTATAAAAGTATTAATTCCAGAAGCTCTTCCGTCTCTTGTTGCGGGTATAACACTTACGGTTATTAATCTCATCGGATATTCAGCTATGGCTGGTGTAATTGGTGGAGGTGGCTTAGGAGATCTTGCTATTCGCTATGGATACCAACGATTTAGGCCTGATGTTATGATTGCATCCGTAATAGTAATATTATTGTTAGTTGAGATTGTTCAATTTGTTGGAACAAGAATAAGCGCAACGTTATTAAAGCGACGCTAAGGGGTTTGAGTAGCATATGGTTATGCTACTTACCCAAAATACATGTTATGCTGAGGAGAAGTAATGAATGTCGAGGTACAAATGGTATCTCTCCATTCATTTAAAAGTTTGCGTTGCAAACTTAATATTAAACTGCCGTTTTTATCGCTTCGTTCAAAAACGGCCTGAAAAAAATCAAGTCTAAAAACTGATGTTTTTTTCTTGATTTTTTATAGGAGAAGTAATGAATGTCGAG
>CAYJLT010000068.1:0-10514 GCA_964371295.1 uncultured Treponemataceae bacterium | reverse complement strand
TTTATACCTGAAAACGTCCTATTAACTATTAATTGTTACTTATTAATTAACCACGTAGCATAAATTTGTGATATAGTGTATACTACAATTATGACGTTTAAAAAGTTACTTGCATTTATTCTAATACTTGGTTCTGCCAATGCTCTTTTTTCACAAAGTCAAGATTTTTTCTTTTGGTACTGGGATATAGGAACAGCTGCCGTAATATATGGTGATGAAAGCATCGATACAGAAAATGCTCTTGTGTATGCAGAAAACACCGGTCGCTTTATTATTACAGGGGACTTAGGTCTTGGAATTGACTTAGATGATCGGGTAAGGCTTTTAACAGGTGGACTTATCCTTGCAGACCTCGCAACAAATTCTTCTGCCCATGCAAATCGACTTGATTATGGTTTTTTTACGGGGGTGCAAATATATCCCCAGCTTGCAGGTTTTAATTTTGGTGTTGACTATGTTTTAGGCTCCCGCACTGATTTTATAAAGCTTCCTAATGAATCTGCCTCAAGGGTGACATCAACACAGTGGGGAAATGGTTTTCGCTTAAATATGGGATACGATTTTTCCTACCATGGAAGTCGGTTTGCACCGAGTGTAGAGGGGTCATATAGGATGATGCCTCGTGGTGGAAGCAATGATCACTATTTTTCCATCTTCATTAAATTTAACATCTTTCCATAGAACTATGAGTATATTATTAGCTGCGATAAATTCACGATATAATCATACTAACCTTGCGGTGCGTTCAATAGTTGAATATGTAAAAAAATATGAACCAAAAGCTACAGGCGATATTCTTAGTTTTGAAGAATGGACAATTGCGCACTATGCACAAGATATAGTACGTGGCGTGCATTCACGCTCACCATCTATTGTAATCTTTTCTGTGTATATATGGAATACAAGGCTTGTATTTGATGTAATAAAAGAGCTTAAAAAGGTGCTTCCCAAGCTTATTATTGGCCTTGGAGGGCCCGATGTTTCGTATAGAGCAAATGAAATCTTGCAAGCAAATGATGGTGCAGATTTTGTGGTTCAAGGTGAAGGGGAACAAACAAGTTTAGAAATTGTGAAGCTCTATAACGAAATTAATGATGCACAAAAAGATATGCAAGAATGCTTTTTGCAAAAACTCATTTCAATACAAGGGATTTTTACAAAAACACGCGATAAGGCTATTCACTTTGGCGGTGTAAGAGCTCCGTTGGATTTGGATAACCTTGCTTTTCCGTACACAGATTTTTCAGAGCCGGACTTTAAACTTTACTACTACGAATCGTCTCGAGGATGTCCATTTTCATGTTCTTATTGTCTTTCATCAATAGAAAAGTCTGTGCGCTTTATGCCTCTAGAGCGCGTATATGAAGATATACAAACATTTTTAGATAAGAAAGTTAAGATTGTAAAGTTTGTAGACCGAACATTCAATTTAAACACTGAACGCTATCTTTCAATTTGGAAATATATTGTAGAAAATCACAATGGGTATACAATGTTTCACTTTGAAATTTCAGCAGAACAGTTAGATAAAAAAGCCTTGGATTATTTGCAAGGAATAAAACCTGGTGTTATGCAATTTGAAATTGGTGTTCAAAGCACAAATGAAAAAACCCTTACAGAAATAAATAGGCCTGTAGACTTAGAAAAACTTTCAAAAAATATTTTGCAAATTCCAAAAACAATCCATAGCCACTTAGATCTCATAGCAGGCCTTCCGCATGAATCACTAAAAGAGTTTGAGGTATCTTTTAATTATACACTGAGCTTAAAACCCGACATGCTTCAACTTGGGTTTTTGAAAATTCTTTCTGGAACTCAAATGGAAGCGTATGCACGGAAACACGATTACGCATGGCTTACAAACCCTCCTCATGAGGTAATAAAGTCGCCATGGATGAGTTATGATGATTTATGCTTTTTACACGATGTAGAAACAGTTTTAGACTGGTATTATAATTCACATTATTTTGATAACACCATTAACTATGTGCTAAAAAATGCAAACAAAGCCTTTAGTGTGTTTTCTGAGGTTGTAAAATATTTTAATGAAAGGGATGTTTTTTCTACGCAACACAAAACTATCACATTGTTTTCATTTTTACATGATTTTTTCGCACAACATTATGAAGAAAGCCTTCCGGTGCTTTTAGAATTATTAAAATTTGATTATTTTACTATGGGGAAAACCTCTGTGTTTCCTGAGTGCTTTAGCCTTTGTTATGATAAAGATTTGCACCATGAAGCCCTCTTAGAGCATACCGACATGCAAAGCACGAGGGAGGCGTATACTAACTCTAGTTTTGAAGTGTTTAGTATAAATCCCCTTACATTAGAAAAAGTAAAAACAAGCATATTATTTTTATACGGAAAGAGGGCAGAAAAAAAGCAAAAGACAATTGCTATTATACACAGAAAAAAACAAACAAATGTATGACATTAGTCTTGCACAAATTTTGTAGATTGAGTACAATGAGTTTTACCTTATATACAGGAGATAAAAATGCGTAAATCAATAATTGGAACAAGTATACTCGTTTTTGCCATTTCTCTAATAATGATAATTTCACCTGAAGCATGGCTAAAGGTTACCGTTATTATGTTAGGAGTGTTCGCCTTAGGAAATGGGCTTTATAGCCTCATATCGATACGACCCTTAGTTACAGAAAGCGGATATAAAAAAATAATTACAATACGTGCAATTACAAGTATCGCAGTTGGACTTGCCGCCATTGCTTTGCCTCTAGTATTAGTAGAGGTTATTTGGACAATCATGATTTATATTTTGGCAACATATCTCATTTTATCTGCAATTGCAGAGTTTATAAGCTTATCCCAACTAAAACAAGCTGGTGTGTCACAAAAGGCAATAACAACTGAAATCATTGTTAGCTTTATTTTAGCATTGTTGCTTTTTTTATTACCGAATGAAATTGCTCTTACCTTTATTCGTATAATAGGAATTGTGCTATTGCTTGGAAGTATAGGTCTTGCTGCTTGGGAATGGAAAAATCGTTCATTAAAAATAGAAGTTGAAGAAGTAGAATAGTGAACAGATAGTATAAAAAACAAAAGGCTTTGAATCCCATGGTTTCAAAGCCTTTTTTGTATTATCTGAAAGTATTATAAACTGCCTTTCTTTGGTCGTGATTTTGCGTATGCAAAAATTAATAATGTTCCAATAACACCAATTGAAATAGCATTCATAAGTGCTGCAATTAAGCCTTGGGCAAAAACTAGCTCAACAGGTTCTGCATAAATAAGAATGTCTAAAACTGGAGCAACTATGAGCCATGCAATTATATTCGCAATAACTTGAAAAATATTAAAAATAAGCGCATCTTTACCGGTAAAAATACCTTCATCTGCTTTTAAACGTGGGTATACTAAACCAATCAAAAAGCAAGAAACAAAGCTAGCAATTACCCAGCTCCACCATGCTGAACCATACTGAACTGAATCAGATAAAGCATGCCCAATAAATGCAATTAAGCCTCCTGCAATTGGCCCAAAAAGGGCAGCAAAAAAAGCGCCAATGCCATACGCAGTTTGAAATGAAGTTTCAGGTATAAAACTTGGAACTTTAACATACATAAAAAGCAGTGTAAACAAAGCTGCTCCTAACCCAATTGCCACAAATGTTTTAGTTGAAACAGCAAATAATTTTTTCATATACAACCTCCTAATATTTTTAAGAAACAACCTTTGCATTCTTAAATAATCATACTCTATTTAAACAAATTCATAACAGAATGTCAAGATGGAATACTCCAAAAACTGCTTTATTTTGAAAATTCAATGGTCCAGTCACTACCAAACCCTGTGTTATACTCTTTTTCAAAGCTTCCACACGTCACAGCAAGTGCTATTTTCATAAGTTCGTTATTGTAAATCATTGGGCTTCCCTGTTCTGCATAACCAAAGCTTTTGTGAAAGAGAATTTTCTTATTGAATACTGATTTACCCTTTTGGAATATACTTACATTAAGCATATCTCCATAGTTGAACCCATTTTCTAAAAACATAGAGAGAGGGATGTTTGTCCACATGTTCCCAAAATTTGGGTCATCAATTTCAAGAATTCCTTTAACAATGCCATTGGCGAATGATGGCTGGTGGATTGGATGTTCAATAATTTCTTCTACTGGGTAAGATTTTCCCACTTCTTCAAAGGTAATTTGTCCACTTGCAAGTTTTGCGGCGCAATGACCAAATAAATCTCTTCCGTGGAAAATTGCAACACCTTCAGTGTTTTTTCCTTTTAAGCGATGTAAGTCTTCATCTATTTCGCGTATTTCAACAATTCCCATGTGCTTTTTTACATGAGTCAAGCTTCCATTGTCAGGGCTAACAATATAGTAGCCGTTTGCGGTTTTTGCAACACTTGCCTTTCTAGCGGTTCCTACTCCAGGGTCAACAACGGAGACATAAATTGTTCCTTCAGGCCAGAAATTTAAACTTTGATATAAACGGTAACTAGCGCTCCACGTGTCAAATTGTGGTAGCTCGTGCGTGCCGTCCATAATCTCAATTGAGCGATCGACACACTTTACAACTCCGTACATAGATGAAATAGCTCCTTCTTTGTACGTGAAATCTGTTTGAAACACTAATAGTGGTTTTTCTTTTGACATAATAATACCTCGTAATTGAATTATAAAAACGGATTAAAAAATCGCGATTCATTTATAAATATTGAAATTGAAATAGAAGTAGCAAAGACAAAGGTGCAAAATGCCAATGCAAAAATATCACCCTTATACAAAGGCTTTGATGAATACCATGTGCGCTTTTTGCTTTTTCCAAAGCTTCTTAAATCCATTGTATTGCTAACCATTTCTATCCTGTCTAATGTTGAAAAAACGAGTGGTATGCAAATTGTCATTACATTTTTTACTCTTGTTGTAAATTTTTCTTTTTTAGAAAGGTCTAGCCCGCGGCACTGTTGTGCTGCCGATATATCATTGTAGTCTCTAATTAAATCTGGAAAGTATCGTAATGTTAGTGAAAAGGCGTATGCAATTTTATATGGGATTCCAACTCTATTTACAGACGCAGCAAATTCACTCGGGTTTGTAGTTAAAAGAAAAATAATTCCCAGGGGTACGACTGAAGCATATTTTATGGTTTTTGTTATTTGATATAATAATTGTTCCTGAGTGACCACATATCGCTCAGAAAAAGCAAATATCACATGCCGTGTACCATAGAGGTCAACTCCATAGGTGGGGCTAAAAACAAACGTGAGCACAAAATTAAGCAAAAGAAAAAAGAATACGTATATAAGCATAATTTTTATTTGTTGAAAAGTAATTCCAGAAACTCGCAAGATAACGAAAGACAAGACTAAAACTGTAAGCACAAATCGTATATCGTATGAAAACATAACTGCAAAAGTCAATAAAAAAAAGCAAGTAATCTTTGTTAAGCCCGAAAGGTTAAAAACATAATTGTCGCGTTCGACATAATCAAATAGTTTAGTTTTCATTTTTATCCTTTGAAGAGTGCATACTCATTGTTTCAAAATCAATAAAACCTTGCACAAATCCTTGGATGTCTTTTATTTCAAGTTTTTTTGCAAGCTCATATAGGGAGGTGAGTTTTAAATTTGCCTTTTCAGTTACCTCTGGTGTGGTGAGCGCCTGTACAGCACTTGCATCTAGTGTAACTTCTCCTGCATGTAGGACAAGTGTATGGCTTGTGTACTCTAGCATGAGGTGCATATCATGGGTAATAAGTATTATAGTTACACCTTGATTATTTAGGCTTTTTAAGAACTCCATAATTTCGGTATAATGCTTGTAGTCTTGGCCGGCTGTTGGTTCATCTAATATCATAATACTTGGGTTCATGACAAGTACAGATGCAATGGTAACGCGCTTTTTTTGTCCATAACTCAAAGCTGAAATGGGCCATGTTATAAAGGGGGCTAAGCCGCAAATTTCGAGGGTACTTTTTACTCTCTTTTCAATTTCTTCTTCTGAAAATCCATTTAATCTCAGGCCTAGTGCAACTTCATCATAAATCATTGGTTTACATATCATTTGATTTGGGTTCTGCATAACATAGCCAATTCTTTTACTTCTTTCTCGTATAGTCATCTCTCGCATGTTTTCGCCTGAAAGAAAAAGCTCCCCGGCGTAGTCTTTTTCAATGCCACAAATAATCTTTGCTAATGTGCTTTTTCCTGCACCATTTGTTCCAACTATACTAAGCATTTCACCTTCGTGTATACAAAAGCTCACACCATTCAAAATTTGTTTTCCGCGCGGGTCATATTTAAAAGTAAGGTTTTCTGCCTTTAATAATTCCGGACCATATGCGTTTTGTTCTTTTTTTATTTGTGCATTATTCCATGCTATAAGAGATTTTTTTACTGACTTTATATCTAATGTATCAAGCCTTGCTGCTTGGTGCTTTTTTGTAACATTAATTCCTGCATAGCGCAGTGCTGTTATATACAATGGCTCGCGTATGCCAAGCTCCGTTAGGATGTTTGCTTCCATAAGCTCGTCAGGTGTCATGTTGGCTTTTATTTCACCATGATTTATTACGACAATTCTGTCTACATTACAGTGTAATACATCTTCTAATCGATGTTCAATAATGACAATTGTTTTGCCAAGTTTATTATGTATGTCATCAATGAGCTCAACTGCAGTTTGCCCTGTTTTGGGGTCAAGGTTTGCAAGTGGTTCATCAAATAGTAGAATATCTACTTCATCAACCATTACCCCTGCAAGTGAAACTCTTTGCTTTTGCCCTCCAGAAAGCTCATGTGGAGACGATGTTAAAAAGTTATCCATCTCAACAAGAGTGGCTGTTTTTTTAACTATTTCACGCATATTACTTTGTGGAGTACAATCATTTTCAAGTGAAAAGGCAATGTCTTCTGCGACTGTTAATCCAATAAACTGGGCATCTGAGTCTTGAAGAACTGTTCCCACTCTCTTTGAAAGCTGAAAAATATCTAAATCTCTTGTTTCATCATTGTATATTTTTAAGCTTCCAGTTATTTCGCCTTTGTATGAAAAAGGTATGAGACCATTGATACAGTTTCCAATAGTGCTTTTTCCACTACCGCTGGGTCCAACTATGAGAACTTTTTCGCCTTTGTAAATTTTTAAATCAATATTTTTAAGTGTAGGTTTCGACTGTGCAAAGTATTGGAATGAGAAATGAGAAAAATCTATTACAACTTCTTTTTGCATTTTTTGTGCCTCTATTTTTCCACTTTTTGGAGCATAATTGACCATTCATGCCCTGTACCTACATCATATGCCTTAGAAAAATTTCCTTGATTTATTGCAATTGCCATATAATCCAAACTATTTACGTACACTAATGGTTCTCCAATATATGCATCAGCAAAAGATTTCATATATATTACATGGTTTCGGTATAATACCCTCGTTGAGTTTTGCACAATTACATCTACTGGGTCGCCATGTTTTAAGCCCAGTGTTGAAAAAAGTGTTCTTGGAATATTTGTCCAAAGACTTCCAAAGCGAACATCTAGAACATCAATGCTACCTGTAATGGCTGTATCGGTGAGCTTAGCTTCAACGATTGGTAGTTCAACTATTTCTTTTGGATCAAAAAGAGGACCAACTTGTTCATACGTAATTGTGTTGCTTGCAAGACGAGCACCTGTGTATGCATACACATCTCTTCCGTGAAAGGTGTGGCTTTCTTGTGAGTTTTCTAGTCTATTTACCGATTCATCTATTTCGCGAACTTCTTTTATTCCTAAAATACGTTTTATGTGCGTGAGTGACCCGTTGTCAGGTGTAACAATGTATTGCCCTGATTCTGTAAGTGCCACTACACTTTTTCTGCAAGAACCAACTCCTGGGTCAACTACAGAAACAAATACTGTTCCAGCTGGCCAGAATTCTACTGTTTGAATAAGTCGGTATGATGCTTCCCAAATATTGTATTGAGGAATCTCGTGTGTTAAATTGAATACTTTTAATTCTTCACTTACTCCATATGCAACGCCGTACATTGCGCTCACAGCTCCATCACATGTTCCAAAATCTGATTGAAATACAAGAGGTTTTCCCATTAATAATCTCCGATGTTGTGTTTTTATTTACTTTAAATCGTCTCTAGATGAAATAATCTTGCTTACTAAGCCATAAGATTTTGCTTCTTCTGCATCCATCCAAAAGTCTCGATCAGTGTCTTTTTCAACTTGTTTTAAAGCTTTACCAGTTTCTTTTGAAATAAGGTTATTGATTCTAGCGCGCATTTTTTCTATTTCGCGTGCATGAATTTCTATTTCTGTGGCAACGCCTTTAATGCCGCTAAGTGGTTGATGTATGAGGTAGTGTGAGTTTGGAAGGGCGAGACGTTTATCTTTTGGAGAAGACAATAGAATTAAGGCTCCTGCACTCGCAACAAGTCCCATTCCAATGGTATAAACTGGCGCATTAATAAAGCGAATCATATCCAAAATTGCGTATCCAGCATCGGCATCCCCACCTGGTGAGTCTATGTACACATAAATTGGGTCATTATTATCTGCTTCTAAAATTAATAGTTGTTTAATTATTTTTTCTGCCAAGGCTTTGTTTACTTCACCTGTTAAAAGAATTTGGCGTGTTTTTAAGAACTTCAAGCTTAATGCATCAGCTGTTTGTTTTTCATCTTCGTTATCTTTATTTTCATAGATTGGTCTTTGTGTAAAAGTCATGTTTGTTTCCTTAGAGTGATATGTTATTAATATAGCATATTAATTAATAATTATCAATTAATAATTATTAATTACATACTAATTGCTGTGAAAAAAATATATCACCTGCCACCCACTTTGAATGTGCGTAAAAATAGTTTCGGTGTAGATGAGATGGTTTTCATACCTCGAATTGTAATATTAATTATTACTTATTCATTATTAATTACCTTGGCTTCATTCCAAAGGTTATCCATCTTTTCTAGGTTTTCCTTTTTCATTTCAATGCCTTGAGCCTTGCACTCAGTTTCAACGTATGTAAAACGCTTTTTAAATTTCTCGTTTGCTTTTGCGAGGGCAATAGTTGGGTCAATTCCCATATGGCGAATAACGTTTACGGCTGCAAAGAGTAGGTCTCCTGCCTCTTCTTCCATATGCATTTTGTTTCCAGTGCACTCAGCTTCTTTTAGCTCATCAATTTCTTCATGGAATTTTAAAAAGGAGCCTTCACTATTGTCCCAGTCAAAGCCTTTTTTAGATGCTTTTTTTTGCATTTTGTAGGCGCGAAGAAGGGGAGGGAAGGCCATTGGAATTTCGTCCAATACTCCTTTTTCACTTTTTTTCCCTTCAATTTGCTCTTTAATTCTATCCCATTGGTTTAAAACTTCACCGCTCGTGATGGCTTCATCTTCTACAATTGCATGCCCTTCAGATTCTGGAAACACATGAGGATGACGTCGTACCAATTTTTCGGAAACCTCATTTAAAACTTCGGCTACGGTAAAATCGCCTGATTGTTCATACATATACGCAATCATCGCAACATTTAAAAAAGTGTCGCCTAGCTCTTCTCTAATGTGAGCGATGTGATTAGAGTTTATGGCATCAATTGCTTCATAGGTTTCTTCGATAAAGGTAGAGCGAAGTGTTTCGGGTGTTTGCTCTCTATCCCATGGGCAACCCTCTGGACTTCTGAGTTTTTTTATAATATCAATAAAGTTTTCAAATGCTTCGTTGTTTTTCATATTTTTTCCTTTTCACAGCATAGTGCTGTGTAGTGTTTACCTTAATAAGCCCAACTGTCATCCTAGGTCCTTCGGCGAGCTCAGGATAAACTCCGTCGAGGGATCTATCTCTGAATGAGATTTCTCCACTTCGGTCGAAATGCCAAAGAGCTTCGTCGGAGGGTCTGATTCTCAATGATCTTTCACTATAAGATTCTTCGACAGGCTCAGAATGACACTGCTTTATAATTACAAAATAGATTGTCTATAAAAATAAAATTGATTTCTTTTCTATAGGTCTATACTTACCTTTTTCCACTCGTTCAATAGTTTATTTGGGTCGTTTGTGAGTAGGCTGTCAATAAGTGGTTTTGCCATACCAAAACTTTGCGCGTTCATAATGCTTTCATCACTCGTAAAGTCCGATAATACCCATCCTGACACATCGTCATGGTTTGGCCTTCCAATTCCAAAACGGAGGCGCCAAAAATCTGCCGTTCCAAAACATTCTTTCATTGAGCGAAGTCCATTGTGGCCCCCGAGTCCGCCAGACCATTTAAGGCTAAAAAAGCCTTGCTTAAGTTCAAGTTCATCATGTACCACGAGAATATTCTCTGCTTTTATTTTATAAAAGGCGGCGCATTCTTGTACGCTTTGCCCCGATAGGTTCATGTATGTTTCAGGTTTTAATGCATACACTTGGTTCCCGTCAACAGTAAAAGAAGCAAATTGGCCTTTAAATTTTTTTTGCCAGTTTGCACTACTAAGTTGTGGAAGTGAGTCTGCAAATAGCCACGCAACATTGTGTCTATTTTTTTCGTATTTTCTGCCATAGT
>CAYJLT010000067.1:0-10683 GCA_964371295.1 uncultured Treponemataceae bacterium | reverse complement strand
TTTACAAGTGAAATAACTGCACTTACTTGTTGCATGCGAATAGATAAATCGTCCGCAATTTTTTTCATAATGTCGACTTCGTTTACACCGAGTCCTTCAATAAATTCTTCAGTAAATTCCATAAAAAGCATTGTACGATAAATAAAAAAAAAAGTAAACTCACCGAATGTCGGAAAAGTTTACTTTTTTTAGTTGCTTAGTGTGAATCTTACAACTTCCCACCAGAGGTTGAAATACCCGCAATAAATTGCCTTTGGAAAATTATATAAATAATAATCATAGGAAGACACGCTAAGAAAGATGCTGCCATTAATTCTGGGTAATTTGCAACAAACTGCCCTTGTAACTTTGCAAGCGCTGCAGATAGTGGAATTGTTGCTTGGTCAGTGTTTACAACTAGAGGCCATAAAAGTTCTTTGTACGCAAACAAGGCAGTAAAAATTCCAAGTGCAACCATTGAAGACTTAATAAGAGGAGCCATAACAAGTAAGAATGTTTGTCCTATATTGCAGCCATCCAAAAGAGAGGCTTCTTCTAAGTCTTTTGGTAAGGTTGAAAAGGCTTGCTTAAACAAAAAAGTACCAAACGCAGTTACCAAACCTGGAAATAAAAGTGCAAAGGCTGTATTAGTGAGCCCCATTGATGTTACCATTAAATATTGCGGAATAACAAATATTTGCGTTGGCATCATCATCTGAAATAATACTAGTCCAAATGCGAGCCCTTTTCCTAAAAAGTTTAACCTTCCAAGTGCGTAGCCAGCCAGAGAGGCGGTAACAATTGCACATATAATTCTAAGTACAATGAGTACTAATGTGTTCCAATACAAGCGCACAAAGTCCATTCTTTGAATAACAGCAACAAACGCATCCGTCTTCCATACCGTGGGAAAAATTAAAAAGGGGTCAATTTGTGTTGATTCTGTAATTGACTTAAAGGATGTAAGAATCATCCATAAAAAAGGTACAATCATTAGCACAGAGCCTATAATGAGGGCTACATGAATGCCAATAGTTTTCTTAAAATATTCTTTTTGCATGTTTTCCTCCTAGTTCCCTTGTGCCCATTTTTTTTGCAAGCGCAATTGAATAACGGTAATGATTAAAATAACAATTAATAAAAGTAATACTACGGTAGATCCATAGCCCCTATTTGATTCTTGGAAAGAATACTTATAAAAAAGATATACAAGGGACTGTGTTTTTGGAAGGGCAGGATTAGTTCTGTCCATCATAATATATATAGAGTCAAATACTTGTAATGATGCAATAATTCTTGTAACCGTTACAAAGAACATCGTAGGGGAAAGAAGTGGAATGGTTATATTAAAAAATTGGCTTAACTTGCTTGCGCCGTCGATTTCTGCTGCTTCGTAAAAATCGTGTGGAATTTCTTGTAGTCCTGCTAAAAACAAAACCATGTTATAGCCAAGCACCGACCAAACGCCTACCATAGCTACGGAAATAAATGCTATGTTTGGATCGGATAGCCATGTAACAGGATTTAAACCTATGCTTGTTAGCACATGATTTAATAATCCAAATTCTGAATTGTAAAGCCATCGCCATACCATAGCAACAGCAGCGGGGGCGGCAACCATTGGTAAAAAGAAAACTGTACGGTACACAGTTCGAGCGTGTATTTGTCTGTTTAATAAAACTGCTACAATAAGTGCAAACGCAATTGAAAGAGGTACTTCTATAATTGCATATTTAAACGTATTGATGAGAGCTTGCCAAACATCGGGGTCGGCAAACATTTTTGTATAGTTATCTAAACCAATAAAAACGTTCCCTCTTCCAAAGGCGCCTGTTCTAAAAAAAGTTTGCCAAATTGTTTGAAAAATAGGAATGATGTTTAGTACTAGCAAGCCTACGATTGTTGGTAATAAAAATGCCCATCCCCATAAAAATACGCTGCGTCGTTGTTTTGCTGCGTAGTTTATTGTTTTTTGCATTGTTCCTCCTTGAAAACACCGCGTTAGCGGCGCGACATAGACGTCGCGAACGCGCAGTTTTGAAGCAACGCTTTCAAAACTGCAAATGATAAAATAACAAGGAAGTTATTTTATCATTCCTCCTAGTGTAATAAATGACAAGCGCCTGTTTTCTTAAACAGGCGCTTGTTGTACTTGCTTATTCTTGAGAAAGAATTTCGTTCATTTCTGTGTGAATTTCAGCAGCAACTTCTTGTGCGCTGCGTGTTCCTGTCCAAACATCAATGAGTTTTTCATGAGTCATGCCGTTCCATACAACAGTGTTGTTTGAATATGGGCGGAACTCAATGTCATCCATCATATCAAGGTATGCTTGAAGGTTAAAGTCAGGGTATGCACTTACCCAATTTTCTGTTGTTCCTTCGTAAGCAGAAATAACAATACCAAGGTCAGATTGCTTTTGTTGTGCTTCTCTTGAGCCCATGTATTCAATTAATGCCCAAGCATCGTCTGGACGAGCTGTGTTTCCTGCTGCAGCCCATCCTAAGCCATTATAGATAGAAACTCTTCTACCAGTTGTTGCATCCATTGGAAGAACGGCAATATCACCGTGTTCAATTACATATTCATTGTTGCAAAGGTATGCAAGCATCCATGAACCCATAGTAACCATAGCTACATTTCCAGAAGAAAATAATGCTTCTTCATTGTTTTCACTTACTACATCGTATGGAGGCATTGCGTCAGCAGCAACTTTTGCCATAAAATCGAGTGCTTTTACTGTGTTAGGATCATCAAAGCCGGATTCTGTTTTTGCATCGTTAATAACTTCTCCACCCATAGAATATACAACGTTATTCCAACCAGATTGATCGTTTGATGTTTTACATGAAAAGCCGTATTGGCTTCCATCATCTTTTGTTAAAGCAACAGCTGCATCATAGAAAGTGTCCCATGTCCAGCTTTCATCTGGGTAAGCAATGCCTGCTTCGTCAAACATTGTTTTGTTGTACCAAAGTGCAATGGTGTCAATGTCTTTAGGGACAGCAAGTTGTTTGCCTTCCCATGCATAAAGATTTACAATGTCTTGAGGGAATTTATCCATTTCAACAAGTGAACTATCATCAATGTTTCCTGTAATATCTAAAAGCATATCGTATTGAGCATATTTTGCGAATTCATTTGAGTGCATCCAAAATACGTCTGGTAGAGAGCCACCCGTAGCTCCAGCTTCTAGCATTGTCCAGTATTGTGCCCAAGGGGTAACTTGGATGGTAACTTCAACGCCAGTTTCAGCTGTAAAGTCATCCATAATTTGACGCAAGCCAGGTTCTTGGTTTGAGTCCCAAATTGCCACCGTTAATGGCCCTGAAGCTACTGCAGCTTCTTCTTTTGCACAAGACACAAAACTAAGTGCCAATAGTGCAATCATCATAAGTCCGATAATTTTTTTCATAATTCCTCCATGCATTTACATGCAATTTTTATTTTTTCCCTTCTACAAGGGATAGGGAACAATTTTATTTATACATTTTCATGTAATCGCCGTGTGCTTCAATCATTTCATCACACATAGAACGAATATCATCAATACTGAGCTCTGATGATGTATGTGGGTCAAGCATTGCAGCGTGGTAAATATGTTCTCGTTTTTTCGTTCTGGCTGCTTCAATTGTTAATAATTGTGGGTTAATATTTGTCATATTCATTGCTGCCAATTGCACGGGTAAGTCGCCAATGTAACATGGTGTAATTCCACTACCATCAACCAAACAAGGCACTTCAACACAAGCTTCTTTTGGAAGATTTGTAATTAAACCTGTGTTCATTACGTTTCCGCCAATTTTATATGGGTTATTTGTTACCATCGCTTCCATGATATAAGAAGCATACTCATGTGACCTTTCATGTGTTATTTTTCCATCTTTTAGAATGTCGTCTCTTTCCTTTTCCCATCCGTCAATTTGTTTTATACAGCGACTTATGTATTCGTCAAGCGGAATATTAAATCTTTCAATAAGTTCTGGATAGCGAGACTTAATAAAAAAGTTATTATATTCTGCATTGTGCTCACTTGATTCTGTGCAATAATGCCCAAAATGTTTTATGTACTCGTAGCGAACCATATCGTCGTGCTTTTCTTTATCATTCTTTGCTAAAGCGCGTTTTTTAATTTCTGGATATAAATCGTTTCCGTCTTTATCATAGATATTTAAAAGCCAAGCCATGTGGTTTATTCCAGCAATAAGTTCTCTTCTTCCTTCGATTTTATCTTCCATGCCAAGAGCTTTTAAAAGGTGTTCAGAACACACTTGAACACTATGGCAAAGTCCTACCATTTTTACGCCTGTGTATCGTTGTATGTAACCGGTAAGCATTGCCATAGGATTTGTGTAGTTTAAAAGCCATGCATCGGGGCAAACTTCTTCCATGTCGTGGGCAAAGTCTTCCATAACAGGAATTGTGCGAAGAGTTCTCATAATTCCGCCAATGCCGAGCGTATCAGCTATAGTTTGTCTAAGCCCATATTTTTTTGGAATTTCAAAGTCGGTAACGGTGCAAGGTTTATATCCTCCAACTTGAATAGCATTTACAACAAAGTCAGCCCCTTTTAACGCTGCCTTCCTGTTTTCAACCCCTAAGAAGGTTGTAATTTTTGCTCTTCCCGCATTTACATTATTGTTTATTGCTGAAAGAATTATTTCAGATTCTTTTAGCCGTGTTTCACCGACATCATATAGTGCTATTTCTGAGTCTTGTAGTGCAGGAGTGCACATACAATCACCCAATACATTTCTTGCAAAAATGGTGCTTCCCGCACCCATAAATGTTATTTTCGCCATTTAAATCCTCCGTTTTAAGGTAGCACTCATTGTATACATTCTTTATGCACAAAAATATTATTTTTGTTGCCGGTTATTTGTCATTTTGTTGCATTTTTTTTGTTTTTCTGGCAAAATAGAAAGTAATTATCTTGTTTTTTGGAGGTCTCATGGCTATTTCTCCTCTCAATTTTTACTATTGTGGATATCAAAAATGCTCTCCAAGACATTACTTTGGCCCTGCTGTACGCAACCATTACCTTATGCATTTTATTTTGTCTGGGAAAGGAACATTTAGAGTTGGTAAAGATATTTACCATCTTAAAAAAAACCAAGCTTTTTTAATTTGCCCAAAAGACTTAACGTATTATGAAGCAGATGCTACCGACCCGTGGGAATATGTATGGTTTGGCTTTGACGGAGCAGAAGCAGAGCGCTTATTAGAGCAATACGGACTTGATAAAGAGCATTGTATAGGAACGGCAGAAAATGAGGATAAAATAGAAACCTACCTTGCACAGTCTTTGAGTTGTTTAAAAAACCCTGAAAACACGAGTACTGAGCTTGCGGGGTGGTTTTATCTTTTATTTTCATGTTTAAAAATTTTGAATCCAGATTATGAAGATAATAAAACACGTGCACAAGTAGCAATTGATTATATAAGGGCGCATTTTACAGAAGCAATTACAGTGGAAGATATTAGTGCACGGTTGAATCTAGATAGAACACACCTTTATAAGCTATGTAAAAGAAGAACAAACCTTTCTCCAAAAGAATTTTTAACGCAAATAAGGCTAGAAAATGCAAAAGATTTACTTTTGTATTCACCAAGTAGCATTACTGAAGTTGCGCTTTCGAGTGGGTTTCATGACAGCTCTTCTTTTTCAAAAGCATTTCGAAAATACGTTAAAATGAGCCCTTCAGAATATCGGAAAGTTATTGTAGCCTCAAGAGAAATAGGAGGGGATCTTCCAAATAGAAATACTTTTATCTCTGCAAAGGTTCTTGATGTGTAAATTATGAGAAGTCTTACTTCTCTTTCTCTTGAAGGTTTTCCTCTTTTATGCTATCTTTTAGGCATGAATAAGTTACGTTTTAGCGCACTTGCGCTTCTTTTATGCGTTATGCTTTTTGCTGGCTGCTCTGGAATTCAAGGCTATGGAGTGCTTCTTTGGTCTGTTCCAGAGTACAACCTTTCAGACGGAGATGTTGTACCAGTTTATTTGCGCTCAAATATTGGGAAAATATATGCTATAGGTGTGCCTGGCTCCGATACAAAAATAGAAGTTCCGCTTTGGCAAATTACAGAACCTGAATCAAAGAGAAAAGCGACAGAGAGGGCGGAGCAATTTGAAGAATATAAGTATCAATACGCATCAGTAAAAATTGACGGTCTTGCTATTCGCGAAGGAGCACAAAATGTAGCAGACCAAATATATCGACTGAGAGAAAGCGAGATTGTAAAAATTTTGTATAAAGGTGAAGGGGAACCTGTAATGAGAGGCTCAACACCGCTTGAAGGCGATTGGATGTGGGTTCTAACCTCAGATGGAACACAAGGCTGGTGCTTTTCGTACAACTTAGATTTATATGATGAACGTGAAGGCTTTCAAATACAAGTTGTTGATGAAAGTGGCGAAAATGATGCAGCCGTAATTCAAATGGCAGAAAAAACATGGTACCCAGAATCATATGCTACAATGATTGCAGAAAATAAAATAAATCTCCAAAAAGTTCGACATGATTACGGTTTCAACCCAGGCTTAACATCTGGCATTGTAAGTGCAACAAATGAAATCGTTAATTATTCATATCCCTATGTTGGCATAACAAGAAAATCAAATAATTCCTATACATATGATGAAACACCGCTAAGTATTACAATACGCTCAGAAGATTATGTGACCGTTGAGTATACCGATGAAATAGGACGGCGCTTTGCATTTGGCTTTATTGCGTTTGAAGAAGTTGAAGAAGGTGCTACAGACTACATAACAGAAATAATTAGTGCTGAAACAGAGCGAAGAGCCAATCAATACAATGAAATTCTCAATTTGTCGGACTCCTTTTTTAGTTCAAACTATGGAACAATTACGTTTTCTCGAAACGACTCAAACACCTTCACGTGGCGAGGCTATGATAGGCTGGTTGATTCAAATATTGAGGGTGTTCCAAGTAGTGGCGGCTCACTTGGGCGGGGAAATGTAGCAATTAACTACTTTATAGCGGATTCTTTGCGCAGTGATTTTGATGGTGTGTTAACATTACGCTTTAATACAAGTCAAGATGAGTTAAACTTATTGTATAAAATTGAATCAAATGGTATACGGTTTGAATCTGTAGACAATAGCGCAATTGATGATGGGAGCACTGTTATAGAAAGAAGTGTAGCTCCAATAGTTATGTTCTTTAATATTCAATAATCATGGCTTTTGTTCAATTTTCACGCCTTAGCCTTGCCTTTGGAGACAGAGACATATTAAAAAATGTTACCATAAATCTTGCTGCTGGAACTCGAGCAGCATTAAGTGGTGCGAATGGCTCTGGGAAAACAACACTCATGAAAGTGATGGCAGGTTTAATAGAGTACGATTCTGGGGAAAGAGCGGTACAAAAAGATTGTGTTGTTTCATATCTTCCACAATCGGGGATAGTTCACGCGGGAAAAACACTCAAAGATGAAACTGATACAGCTTTTTTTCGAGGATATGAACTCCATTCAGAAATGGAAGGGGTAGGTGAAGAGCTTTCAAAAATGGGAGATAACCCAACTGATACATCTCGACAAACAAAACTTTTAGAGCGCCATCATGAAATACACGAAATACTAGATACTTCGGGGTGGTATAGACGGGATGTACTTGCAGAGCAAATCCTTACAGGCCTCGGGTTTTTAAAATCCGACTTAGAGCGTAATGTAGAAGAATTTTCTGGCGGATGGCAAATGCGTATCGCTCTTGCAAAGGTTCTGTTGCAAAAGCCAGACATTCTTCTTTTAGACGAACCTACAAACTATCTCGACATTGAAGCAAGAACATGGCTAGAGGATTTTCTCTTAAAATTTGAAGGCGGCTTTTTAATTGTTAGCCATGATCGTTATTTTCTAGATGTTACTATAAATGAAGTGTATGAACTTTTTAATGGAGAGCTTCATAAATATACAGGAAATTATACTAAGTATGAAAATGTACGCCGAGTAGAACTTGAGAGCCTCATTGCTCGCTACGAAATTCAGCAGCAAGAAATACATAAGCTCGAGGACTTTGTTCGCCGTTTTCGCTATAAGGCTACAAAAGCAGCGCAAGCCCAAGAGCGCTTAAAGCAGCTTGAAAAAATAGAGCGAATAGAAATACCGGAATCTCTAAAAAAAATACATTTTTCTTTTCCCCCTGCGCCACATTCGGGGCGCCTTGTAATGACACTAGAAGGTATAACAAAGTCTTATACAACACTTGACGACGAGGGAAACGAAATTCGAAAAAACACCGTGCTTGATAATCTAGATATAACGATTGAAAAAGGCGATAGGCTTTTAGTTGTAGGTAAAAATGGGGCAGGTAAGTCAACGCTTTTGAGAATACTATCAGGAGTTGATGCAAGTTTTTCTGGGACGGTAAAAGAAGGGAGTGGAGTAAGCATTGGTTATTTTAGTCAAGATAATGCTGAAACTATGAAGGGGAGTATGTCTATGCTTGATATGCTTGAAGCAGAAGCCCCTTTAGAGCTTATCCCTAAGCTGCGTGATATGCTTGGTGCTTTTTTATTTCGGGGCGATGATGTGTACAAAAGTGTTGATGTTCTTTCGGGGGGCGAAAAAAGCCGTTTAGCGCTCCTTTCAATTTTGTTGCGCCCAGTCAATGTGCTTATACTCGACGAGCCTACCAACCACTTAGATTTGCATTCAAAAGACGTACTGCTTGAAGCTTTAAAACAGTTTAGTGGAACCGTTATATTTGTTTCTCATGACAGAGGTTTTATGTCTGCGGTTTCCACGCGAGTTTTGGAGCTTGGAGATGGTAAAAATAGGCAGTTTCCAGGGGACTATGATTATTATATCGAACAAACTCAAAGTGAAAGAGCTTATGCTAGCGCCAACCCTGAAAAAAAAGTGGGTGATGGGGCAACCATTGAAAAAATAGAAAAAAAGACTTCATTATCATATGACGAGCAAAAAAAACTTGCATCTGAAAAAAGAAAGCGCGAAAAAGAAGAGCGCCTTCTAATGGAACAGCTAGAAAGACTTGAAGATGAAAAAGCAATACTAGAACAAGAGCTTTCAAAACCTGAGGTATACTCGAACGGGGAAAAAAGCCGACAGGTTCAAAAGTCAATAGAAGAAAAAGAACAAGAAATTGCGTTAGTGACCGAAAAATGGGAAAATTTATCTCATTTCTAAAGATTACTTATACACTATATAAAAAACTGTCAAATCAATGAGTCTTTTTGCTTGCCAACTGAAAAATTCTGTGTTACAATTTAAATATAAGCATGTAAAAATAAATGTTTCTTTACAATTAGGAGGACAGAATGAATGTAGCCCAAGCAGAACGGACTAAAATTGTACTGCAAGAAAAAATCTTAAAACAACTGAGAGAGTTTGTAAAACAAGCTCCCGATAGTCTTCTCTATCATATTAATGTGTATAAATTGGCAGAAAAAGCTAACATTGAAAGACCCGTAATGCTAGAAGCCTTTATCCATGGAGTTCGTGAAGGGCTTTTTTCTTTGTCCTGGGTATATCATTGTCCTCATTGTGGTGGGGTTTCTGGCGAAATATTAAAAGTGCACGAAGCAACACATGAAAACTACTGTTCAAAATGCAAGGTAGATTTTACCAATGTGCTTGATAATACGGTTGAGGTTTTTTTCAATGTGCACCCTCAGGCACGAGAGATACCTTCAACATATAATGAATCTTACTATGCAGAAATGATGAAAACAATTGCAGAAGGCTTCTTCCTGTGGAGAAATGACTATACAATAAGAGGCGTTGAGGTTTTACAGAACAAAGCTTACCGGGAATTAATGGGCGATGATGTTCTTCTTGAAGACCAAAGCTTGCAAATAGAGCACTCTGCAATTTTGTTTACCGACATAAAAGGCTCAACGCAAATGTATAGCGATTTGGGCGATGCAAGGGCTTTTGCATTAGTGCGAGAACATTTTCTTTTGCTATTCGCAGTAATTGAAGAGTTTGGAGGGGTTCCTGTTAAAACAATTGGGGATGCCGTAATGGGCGTTTTTTATTCGAGAAAAGTTGCCCTAGAATGTACCCTTGAGGCACAAAAACGACTACAAGACTATTATGGTGAAAAAGACAAAGAGAATAAAATTGAGGTTAAAATGGGGGTTCATACTGGAACAACTATTGTTGTAACTTTGAATGACCGCATGGATTATTTTGGAAACACGGTAAATACTGCTGCAAGAATTCAAAGTATTGCAAACCCTCAAGAAGTAGTTGTATCTGAACACGTGCTTGATTTTGAAGGTTCTAAAGAAATCCTTCAAAAATATAATGTTAACCTCAAAAAAGATAAAACACCTTTTAAAGGGTTAAATGGCAAGCATGTAATTTACCGCCTATCGTTATAAGTAGCTAGATGATCATCTGTTAATGTGATTATATTAGAAAAACGCAGAAATTCTATAAAAAAGTTGTCAAATAAATTTGACAGCTTTTTATTTATGGTGTAAAATTATAACATAAAATAAATTAAGGAGGCTTTGGCATGGCTAAAGTTGAACTCAAAGGTATTGGAAAAGTGTATGATGGAAACGTTCGAGCAGTAGACAACGTAAACATCAACATTGACGACAAAGAATTTGTCGTATTTGTAGGTCCTTCAGGATGTGGTAAATCTACAACGCTTCGTATGGTTGCAGGTTTGGAAGACATCACAGAAGGTGAATTATTAATTGATG
>CAYJLT010000066.1:0-10865 GCA_964371295.1 uncultured Treponemataceae bacterium | reverse complement strand
GCGCTAGGGGGCGTCACGGAAATACTTTTGGCAAAGCCAAAAGATTGCAGTAAGCACCCGACGGTGTGCAGTAATGCTGCACACCGTAGCGCCCAAGCAATTGCAAAATAATCTTTATACAACTTGCCGTTATTTTTCATTTTGTGTTATACTTATTGCATGACTATTTGGGAGGCGCGATCTCTTGCCGTTAAGCAACTCCAAAAATCTCAAAGCGAATCAAATGGACGCCTTACATTTACTACACCCTCGTTAGATGTTGACTGTTTGTTAGGGTGGGTTTTAGGTTATAGCCGCTCTCAAGTGCTTTCACACAACCAAGATTTTTTAGACCGTGGCGAAGAGGAATCTTTTTTTGCCCTTGTTGAAAAACGATGTACGGGATTTCCCGTAGCATACATATTAAACGAAAAAGAGTTCTATGGTTTTAGGTTTTTTGTTAGCCCTGATGTTCTTATCCCAAAGGCTGACACAGAGCTTCTTGTAGAAAAAGCCCTTGAAATTATTGAGCAGAATAAGGGTTTAGGCAAAAAAGATTTTTTGTTTGCTGATGTTTGTACGGGCTCTGGATGTGTGTTTATTTCGGTTTTAAAAACATATTTTAACACGCATGCTAACTGCGAACAGTTGATGGATGTTTGCTGCCACGTAACAGATATTTCTGAAAAAGCCTTAGATGTTGCAAGAAAAAACACATACTCTTTGTTAGACTCGACACAACAGAATGCCATTTCCTTTTTTCAAGGTGACTTGCTTGATGCTGTGAAAAGTGAAGTGCGATATGATTTGATTGTTTCAAATCCCCCATATGTTCCTAAAGGCATTGTTGACCAATTATTATTGGATGGAAGGGGCGAGCCTCGAATTGCCTTGGATGGCGATATAGGAAGTGAACATAGTGATGATGGGCTTTTTATTATTAACAGGCTTGCTAGGCAAACATTTAAGTCCTTAAAAAATGGAGGATTTTTTCTTGTTGAAACAGGAGAATACAATGCAGAAGAAACACGCGCCCTTATGCAAAAATATGGTTTTCTTGATGTGCAAACGTTTGCAGATCTTGCAGGGCAGATGCGAGTAACCATTGGGAGAAAGCCATGAGCCAGTTTCAATATAATGACAGCATAACAGACATCCTAGAAATTGAAAGAGAGTTTTTTACCTCGTATAGCGATTATACCGATGTCGAAAAAGAACTTTTTTCTAAGGCTCTTTCGTATCTTGTAAGCCTAGTAGGAAAAAGAAAGCAAGAGTGGGAAGAAGCAATGCATCTTCACCCTGTTAGAGTAGCTTCAATTTTAGCCGAAAATAATTTTGATATTGAAACCATTGTTGCAGGGCTTTTGCATAATGCGCCTTTAAGTGAAGGCTTTGATGAGGTGTTCTTAGAAGAAAACTTTGGAAAAACTATTTTAAATCTTGTTCTTTCGGTAAAGCGCATAACCGGCCTTAATTTGAATAGTTCTACTTTGAGAGAAGCTGACTCTAAGCGTAAAATGGTTTTTGCCCTTGTAGATGATATACGGGTAATTTTTATAAAACTTGCTGACAGGCTCGACTTTATACGCATTGCGCAATATTTTGATGAAGATTTTCAAAAAGACTTGGCAAGCGAAGTGGTATATATTTGGACCCCAATTGCTAATAGGCTTGGTATGGCAAACCTAAAAATTGAGCTTGAGGACTTATCGTTAAAGTACTCAAACCCCGATGTTTTTGCACAATTAAAGCAGCTTGTATCATTAAAAAAAGGGGAGCGTGAGGCGTACCTTGAAAATGTTCAAAAAGAATTGTACAAGGCTTCGAGTAGGGCTGGCATAACTATTGTTGTTCATACCCGCGCAAAGCATTTTTATTCAATTTATCAAAAAATGAAAAAGAAGAACAGGAGCGCAGAAGAGCTTTTAGACCTGTTTGCTGTTCGTATTTTATGTGAAAATGATGCTGATTGTTATACCATGATTGGGCTTGTACATAGTTTATGGAAGCCACTTGATGGTAGATTTAAGGACTATATTGCAAATCCAAAATCTAACGGTTATCAAAGTATTCACACAACCGTAAAAAGAGATAGCTCCCCCCTTGAAATACAAATTAGAACACATTCTATGCACTCTGTTGCCGAGTTTGGTGTTGCAAGTCATTGGCTGTATAAAAAAGGCTTTAACAAGGATTCTGTTTCAGAAGGTGATTTAGATTTAGTAAAAGATTTAAAACAGCTAAAAAACACTTATGTTGATGATGGCGATTTTTTTGTTAAAATAAAAGAAGAATTATTATCAGATTCTATTTTTGTTTTTACCCCTTTAGGTGATGTTCGAGAGCTCAGAAGTGGTTCTACCGCAATTGATTTTGCCTATTCAATTCACACTACCATTGGGCAAACAATTGTTGGCGCAAAGGCAAATGGGAAAATTATTCCCCTTTCTCGCGCATTAGAAAATACCGAAGTTATTGAGATTTTAACAAATCCCCAAGCACACCCAACAGTTAACCAATTAGAAATGGTTGTATCAAACAGGGCTCGAGGAAAAATAAAAGCATGGCTAAACGAAAATGAAAGTATTTTTGAAGTAGATAAAAATCTTAGTGCTACTGGCAAGGATGATTCTACAAAAGAAAGTGAAAAAAGGCCAGTTAAAAGGGTAAGTGGAGAAACAGGCGATAGTGCAGGAATTGAAAGGGCCTCCGCTCATTCTGTTCGGATTAAGGTAGATGAGAAGTCAAAATACATGGTACGAATTGCTAATTGTTGTGTTCCAACAAGGGGGGATGCAATAGTTGGATACGTGTCTCGCGGACGTGGTATTATTATACACCGAGAAGATTGCCCTAATTTTAAGAACATTCAAAATATTAGCGAAAGAAATATTGCCGTTGAGTGGCAAAACATACAAGGAATTGAAGAGACATCTAAAAAGAAAAAGTAAGTTTATTTGCGCTTATATTTTTGCTGGTCTAAATCTGACTTATCTAAAGGCTCAATATGCTCTACTTCATGATGAACATAATCCCAGAACCGTTTGCCAACAAGTCTTCTGTCTGTATCATTAATTCTATCCCATTGGTAGCCTTTAAAAAGGTCTCTCAGCACAAACTTTTCACCAGCATTTAATAAGTGTGATTCATGCTTTGCCATATCGAGTAAGTTATCCACATCTTCATGTTCTAGTGTCATAGTATTCTCCTATATATTTATTGTACTACGGAAACACCTATAGCGCAAGTGCTATCTGTGTTGAAAAAAATCCTTGCTTTACCATAAAAACGGGAGTACAATAAGTACAGGAGAGAGCAAAGTATGGAAAAAGATTATAAAGAATTATTTTTAGAATGTTATGGCTATTTTCATGATGAAAGTCACCCATGGAAATATACAGAAGAAAAACAAAAGGCTCAATACAAAATAATTTTTGAACATAATGCAGTGTATATTCTTTTTCAAGAAACAGAAGGCCTTTCTGATTGGCTAAAAAATCTTTTCTTTTTTGCAAAACGGGTTGTTCCGTACAAAGATATGCAGTATCCATTTAAAGTGCACGGAGGATTTTGGGAACAATTTAATAGCGTGCGAGATGAAATTCTTGTTGCTGTACAAGACTATGTACAGAATGAAGGGGCTGAGCATATATACATTTATGGGTGGAGCCTTGGAGGTGCTTTAGCAACACTTTGTCATGAAATGATGTCGTTTAATTTTACCATAAAACCGCAAGCTATTACCATTGGTGCTCCAAGGGTTTTTTGTAAAACTGAGTACTGGAATAATATTTCATCGAGATTTGAAAAATACCGCAGGTATAGAAATGAAAGTGATGTTGTTTCTGTTGTGCCGTTTAAATTTTTAGGGCTAAGCACACCCTTTAACCATGTGAGTCCTGTAACGCAAGTTGGAAGGGAGTTTAAGTGGTATAAGGTATTTGCCACTGGAACATGGCACTTAGATATTGAATATTATAATAATATAATACGTTAGTGGCCCATAGACGATTCGAACGTCCGACCTATTGCTTAGGAGGCAATCGCTCTATCCAACTGAGCTAATGGACCAAAACAGATAAACTGTCTATCTTTTCCAAACAACCAATAAGGCACCGAGTACCAAAAGGTGAAGTGAAAAACTTTTTAAGAATGCTAAAAAGGCATTCATGCTTTCAAAGGCTCCGTCAACTAAACCGCCTCGTCCTAATATGTCAACGAGCACTATTACTATTACCCAAACAATCATTATAATACAAACAAAAAGATTTGTAATTTTGCCAGTGTTTATAAAAAAGTTAAGTAGTAAAAAGACTCCAGCTATAAGCTCACAGACTCCTAAAAAAATAATAATAATGCTTGCAGATTCTCCATCAATCAAGCTGTATACTGCAGTTGCAATCTCATTTCCACTGAAGCCTGCCTGAAGCTGACCCATAATGCCGCTGTCAAGTTGAACGGTTAAAATCCCCGATGCGAGTAAAAAAAGGGCTACTGCAAGCTGTAACACAATGGTACTCCCTGATTTTTTTGCTGTTGCCATTATTACAACCTCCAAATTTTATATAATACTATTTTATTTTTAATAAAAATTCAATAGTTTTGTATGTCTAAAAAGCTGATATTTTAGCCTATCGCTTTCTTTTTCTTTTCTTGAATAAATCTTACAGCAAGGAGTCCAAGTCCACCTACTATCATAATAAGACAAAAAATTTGCCCTGTTGAAATATTAAACAAAGATTGGTTAAAGTAAATAGGTGAGTCAGGGTTTGCTGTAATCCTATAGCCAATATCGGCATCTGGTTCCCTGTAGTATTCAATAATAAAGCGGAACAGCCCATAGCCAATGGTATAAAGTGCCGTAGAAAAGCCATCAAAAGGACTTTTTTTGCGTAAGAACCATAAAATTAAAAAGAGAATTACTCCCTCAAAAAGGGCTTCGTATAATTGGCTTGGGTGGCGTGGTAGGTTTACCAGCATGGTGTCTGCGGTAATTGCAATACCTGCTTCTTCTGCAACTTGGCGTACCCAAGGGATAGAAGCAGAAAATTTAGGGGCGGTTGGGAAAACCATTCCCCACGGTACGGTTGTTATTCTTCCATAGAGCTCTGCATTTAAAAAATTTCCAAGGCGGCCAAAGGTGTAGCCAAGAGGAATTGCAATTCCCATTGCGTCAATCCACTTTAACATGGGACGTTTTTTTATGAGGCACCAAATAACCATGCCTATGAATCCACCAACAAAACCGCCATGATATGACATCCCTGAAAAACCGGTAAAAACACCAGCAGCATTAAATGGCCAAAAAATGAGCCATGGCTTTTGCCAGTAAATACCAGAGGTGTCATAAACAAGGGTTCCAAAAATGCGGGCCCCAAGAAGTAGGCCTATAATACCATATGAAAAAAAACTAAATACGTCATCATCAGTAGTTTTTATGCCTGGGCTATCGAGGCGCCCCTCTTTTGTAAGCTTTCTAAACACCAGTATTGCAGTACCAAATGCAAAGATGTACATAAGCCCATACCAGCGTATAAGGCTAAGAAAAGGCACCCCAGGAAATATTTCTGGAGTAATCCATGAGGGATATTGTAGCGATAGAATCATAATTTGAATCCTTGAGAATGCGCTTTTATAATCTTTGACTTTAAGAGATTATTTGCATTCCGTAGTTGTGTAATTTCGTATTGTTGTGATTTTATAGTATCTGCAAGGTCTGCCGTTGTTAAAGCTCCCGATCCAATTAAATCTTCTATGTATGACATTTTTGATTCGTAATCTTCTTCTGCCTCACTTTCCATTGTTGCAAAACCATCAATAATCATCTCATTGTTTGCAAAGGAGGCTGATTTTGACCTAATCACTTTATCAGCAATTCTAAATACCGATTGTGATAAAATTGACTGTGGTTTGTACATTGTTATAGGCATTCTAGATGAAAGAGATACATCTTGCATAGGGTCTCTAAAAATTATACCAAGGTAGTCTATATCCAGACCAAGATAGTCAAGGCATGATTTTCGAATTTTTAAGGCTCTATCGGCAGTTTTTGGGTCTTCAATCATGTTCATTATAAGGCGTGGCTTAAACTGCTTTAAGTGACGTACAAAAATTTGTACATTTTGAGGGTCAACTTCGGTGAGCTTTTCTATTAGTTTAGAAATATATATTTGTTGTAACTCTTGTGGACGAGATTTCATTTGTTCTAGATACTTGTATGCAGGTGACTTTTTAGGAAACGAATTGTACATGAGTCTAAATACTGCATTTTTTAAAAAAAGGTATGCATTGAGTGTTGCTGTTACTGTTGGCGCTGTTACTAGAATACCTTGTGGAGAAAGTAAAAACATATCTAAAATCGAAAGGTGTGTTCCAGCTCCAAGGTCGAGAATTAAAAAATCTGCTTTTATTTCTTGTAAGTTTTTTATTAATGCGCGTTTTTTTGTATAAGGTATGGCAGTTAGGCCTGGAATTTCTGAGTCGCCTGCAATAAAGCGAACATTTTTATACCCCGAAGGGATGATAATGTCTTCAAATTGTGATGCGCCTGACAAAAAAGTACCTAAAGCAACCTTTGGAATTTGTATACCAAAAGAGAGATGCAAGTTTGATGCGCCTAAATCAAGGTCTGCAACAACAACATCTTTTCCTGCTTTACCGAGGGCTATTGCCAAATTAGCAGCCACGAGACTTTTTCCAACTCCACCTTTTCCGCTTGCAATAGGAATTATTTGCATATTACTCTTCTAACCTTTTCTTTTTGTTACTTTGTTTTAAAAGTAGTATAGTACATAGTATAGCATCTATTACAAAAAAAATCACTACAAAAGGTATCATTTCTATAAAATAAACACCATCAATTAACACATTCGTGGTTAACTTTATTGTATAGCTAATTGTATATAGCACTAGCCCAGTTGTTGAAGCAACTTTTTGAATTACAAATAGTTGAAAAAGCATAGCTTGCATAGGATTATTATCTTTCTGTTCATCGCTGCTTTTTATTGTACTTATCATAGCGTAGATGAGCAATAAAGGAATTCCCAAAAGTGGGGCGGCGACATGCCAACCAAATGAGCTTTGTAAATTGTTAAGGTTCGCATGTAATATGAGAAAAAAACCGAGTCTGCCCAATTCATACACTGCTAACACATGAAAGCCTGTTTTGTTCATCTACTTTAAGTATATACCATAACAATGATACTAGCAACTGCTTTTTAAAAACAAACACCCTGTTTTATACCAAAACAGGGTGATGATTAAAGGCTAGTATGTGTATACAGGCACAGTGTCCACTTTGCTCAAGGTGAAAGGATAAACTACCTTTTGCAAAACAGGGCTTATGTGTATAATGGCATAACTGCTTTTAGATGTGTTAAATATGCCTTATATGCTTCATTGTACGCTGCAACATTTTCTTTTATTGGTATTGTTGCAGAATTTTCATCTAGTTTAATGTGGTCTTTGCAAAGTTCTCCCATATTGCTTGCAGTGGATTCACTTTTTAAACACCAAAGTGCTTGAATGGCGGCTCCAAGAGCTGCTGCTTCATCCAAAACAGGAACCTTTACGGGAACATTAAGAACGTCTGCAACAATTTGTCTCCAAAGAGCACTCTTTGCCCCTCCGCCAATGAGTCTAATCTCTTTTGGAGAAAAGCCAAGTTTTTGGAACGAGTCTAAGCCGCCGCGCATAGCAAAAATGGCGCTTTCCATTGCGCCTCTGCAAATATTTTCACGAGAAGCGTTTGCAGCGGTTAATCCTGTAATGCTCGCCCGTCCGTTAGGAAGATTAGGGGTTCTTTCGCCATTAAAAAATGGTAATACGGTAACGCCTTCTGAGCCACAAGGGGCTTTTGCCGCTAGTGTATCAAATTCTTTGACGCTTACATTGAAGAGCTCTCGTATTTGCTCTTGAGCAACGGTACAGTTCATGGTACAAAGCAATGGAAGCCACCCCCCAGTTGATGAGCAAAAGCCAGAAAGCCCATTTTTTGGGTCTGCAATAGGTTTATCTGAATAACCGTATAAGGTTCCAGATGTTCCAAGGCTCATGGTTAAAAAACCATCTGTTACCGTTCCTGTTCCAATGGCGCCCATCATGTTATCGCCGCCACCTGATGAAACGGGAATACCTACTGGAAGGCCGTATAAGGCACTTGCTTTTTCCGATATTGTTCCACATGCTTTATGAGCTTCAATTAGCTTTGGAAGCTTTGCATAGAGGCTTGAATCAATAAGGTCACATGTTTTTTTTGACCACGTTCTTGTTATTGGATTCAAAAGGGCTGTGCCTGAAGCGTCACCATATTCCATGCAATAACTATCGGTTAACACAAAATTGATATAATCATGAGGGAGTAAGATATATTGAAGATTTTCCCAAGCTTCTTTTTTGTTGTTTTTTAACCACATAATTTTTGGAGCGGTAAAGCCAGGAAGCATAAGGTTTCCTACTTCTTTTATAACTTCGTCATCGCCTCCAAAGGCTGTTGTGAGATCTGTACATTCTTTAGAGGTAGAAGTATCGTTCCACAGTTTGATATTGTAAAGGCTTTTTCCGTCTTTATCGAGGGGAACAAATCCGTGCTGTTGGCCTGAAACTCCTACTGCCGATACTCTTTGTACGATATCTTTTGGCAATGCTGTAAAGCACTTTAGCAAGGCCTCATCGTACCAGTCCGTTTTTTGTTCTCGAGTCCCATCATTTTCTGATAATAGCTCTAATGAGCATGATGCTTGCGTTACGATAATTTTCTGCTCGTAATCGTACAATACTACCTTAAGGCTTTGTGTGCCTAAGTCTATTCCTGCTACTATTTTCATACTATAGAGTATAGACCGTTTTTGCATTTTTATCCATAGGGACGGTGCTCATTTTGGATATTTTCTTTAATAAATTTTACTTCCCAACAAACTTGCAATTAATTGCACGGCCATTTTTGCTGTTTGGTTTCGAATGTCTAAAACAGGATTTACTTCTACAAAGTCTGCTGATTGGACAAGCCCTGTGTCAAACATTTCTTCTGCAAGGAGTAAAACTTCTCGATAGCTTAACCCACCTGGAACTTCTATTCCAACTCCTGGGGCAAAGCTTGGATCCATTACATCCATATCAAAGCTAAAGTGAATGGCATCTAGTTTTTTATCGATAAAAAACTGTTTAGTTTCTTCAATGACGTGATGAAAGCCCTTTCTATCTATGTCTCGAATGGTAAACATTTTTACCCCTGCTTCCTTCATAAGAGGGCCTTCTAGAGGGTCTATATCTCTGCAGCCAATATAGCACACATTTTCTGGGTTTATTTTTTGCCCACTATAGTGAAGATTTACTAACTTTTCGTGTCCGTACCCACAAGAGGCTGAAACGGGCATTCCGTGTATATTTCCTGACAGTGATGTTTCTGGTGTGTTAAAGTCTCCATGGGCATCTACGTATAGAAGGCCTATGTTTTTTTGTGTTTTTTTTGCGCTTGCAGCAATGCCTGCAAGTGAGCCGAGCGTAATTGAATGGTCTCCTCCTAAAATGAGAGGAAACTCGCCTTTGTCAGCTGCTTTTTCTACCTCTACTGCGAGCTGTTTGCAAGCTTTTACAATTGGTTTTAAAAACTTTACAGTTGTGTCTTCGACTTCTTGATATTCTTGAGGGTCAAAGTTTATGGGTGAAATATAGTTTTCGATAGAATGGTTTAGTTTAAGGAGTGTTTGTTTTAATCCTGCAAGCCTTATCGCAGAAGGGCCCATGTCCGAGCCGTGACGGCTTGCCCCAAAGTCTAGTGGCATTTCAAAAATGTGTATGTTCATATGTTCTCCTTCCTGACATGCTAGAGCCTTAAAATGGAAAAACACTACCACTGAAAGTATTACAGCTAGTAGTGTTTTCAAAAATAATTTTACTAAGATAGGCGCCAATCAGAATCGAACTGATGCATAACGGTTTTGCAGACCGCTCCCTTACCGCTTGGGTATGGCGCCAAATGTTTAATCAGTATAGCAAAAAAGGCAAAGAATGTCTAGAGGGAGGAAGAAGTTGCTTTTTCTTCCTCCCTGTTAATTATTTTACACTTTGTTGGCTTTTTACTATGCGCAACACGAGCTTTTTGGGCATAAATTTTGAAAGGGAAATAGAAAGTCTAAGACTTAGAGGAAGACCTGATATAACATTTAACTTGCCTTTAAGCATAGCTTCATAACCATCTTTTGCTACTATGTTTGGGCTCACTGGTTTTTTGAACAGAGCTGTATTTGACATGCCAGACGTAGCCCCGAATTTGCTTTCAGTTGCTCCTGGAAGGAGGGCTGTAACGGTGACTGGTGTGCCCTCAAGCTCGCAAGATAGTGCGTTTGAAAGTGATGATACGTAGGCCTTTGATGCGTAGTAAACTGCTTGGAGAGGGCCAGGCATGAGGGAAGCCGTTGAAGAGGTATTGAGTATTTTTCCCTTTTTATTGTTTAAAAAATCTGGGAGAAATAAGCGAGTCATTTCTGTGAGAGCTGTTACATTTACTTGAATCATATCGCTTTCTTTTTGGAGCTCTCGCTCAAAAAAGTAGCCTTGTCCGCCAAAGCCAGCATTATTCATGAGGTAATCAACTTCTATTTTTTGTTTTTTTATTTCATTGTAAATCTCTTGAGCAGCATTTGCTTTTGCAAGATCCTTTGCAATACAAAGCACTTTTGTATTGTAAGTACTTTCAATTTCTGTTTTTACTTTTTGAAGGTCTTCGAGCTTTCTTGAAACAATTATTGAGTCTCCGCCTTTTTTTGCGTGATACATTGCAAGGGCCTTTCCGATGCCGCTTGAGGCGCCTGTAATTAGTGCTACATTTTTCATTCGTTATTACTCCTACTATTATGATAGCACGAGAATAGGTGTACGTAAAGAGG
>CAYJLT010000065.1:3595-10947 GCA_964371295.1 uncultured Treponemataceae bacterium | reverse complement strand
CTTAAACAGTATAAACGGCGTGAAAAAAGTCAAGTTCAAAAGCTGATGCTTTTTCCTTGACTTTTTATAGGAGAAGTAATGAATGCTTCGGCACAAACAGTGCCTCAACATTCATTTAGGAGTTTGCGTCGCAAACTCAGTATACTATGCCGTTTCTTAAACAGTATAAACGGCGTGAAAAAAGTCAAGTTCAAAAGCTGATGCTTTTTCCTTGACTTTTTATAGGAGAAAAAATGGCAAGAGCGATAGACGGAAGTAAGCGTCTTAATAGACGAAAGAAAATTTTAAAATTAGCTAAAGGTTTTCGTGGAAGAAGAAGCACAAACTTTAAAGCTGCAAAAGATGCTGTAACAGCAGCGTTATCAGACTCCTATGTAGGACGAAGAGATAAAAAAGGCGATATGAGAGCTTTATGGATAACTCGTCTCAATGCTGCAGTACGCGATCAAGGAATCAGTTATTCAAGATTTATTGATGGACTAAATAAAGCAGGTATTATAATTAATCGAAAAGCTTTATCAAACATGGCCATCGAAGATCCTACTGCATTTTCAGCAGTAGTTGAAGCAGCAAAAAAAGCAGTAAACTAGAATTTATAAACTTATTTTAACTGCTATTATATTAAGGGAATACTGATTTTATCGTTATAATAAAATTGGCTATTCCCTTGCTTTTTTTAATCTATTTTAAGGAGCGCCTAGATGATATCTTTAGAACAAATAAAACTACTCGAACAAAAGGTTGAACAAGCACTAAAAAAA
This sequence comes from uncultured Treponemataceae bacterium, assembly GCA_964371295.1. GTDB lineage: Bacteria > Spirochaetota > Spirochaetia > Treponematales > Treponemataceae > CAYJFX01. The sequence goes on along the minus strand of CAYJLT010000065.1, from coordinate 10,186 downwards.
ATAATTGTGCTTCAAAATAATAATACGACTTTGCAAACAGAAAATGAAGAGTTAAAGGTAGAAATAGAATTATTAAAAGAACAGTGCGAACGTTTAGAAAAAGATGAAGAAAAGATTGAGCAAGGAATTCTCAATGTTCTTGATAAATTGAACAATGTAGAAGATACTGTTCGCCAAGCACAAAGTGAACCTTCTCACGTTTATGAATCCGCACAGAGTGTAGACCGTAATGAAGAACAAAGCACATATTCAAAGACTGAGTATAAGGAAAAGGATCAGTATTTAGATTCTGAAATTTTTACTGAAGAAGTTTACACAGTAGAAGATCCTTTAGCAAACATAAATGATGATGATGATGATGAAACTACAATTTCTCCTGTGAGTGGCTTGCTTGATCAAGCAACACAAACAACCAACCTCGATATTTTTTAGTGCATAAGTATGGGAAAATTAAATATTGATTTACTAGGCAGTTCATTCTCTATTGAAGCAAAAGAAGACAACCAATACTTACAAAAGTTATTAACTCATTACGACACCATAACCAAAGAAGTCCGATTAATGACCCAGAATACAGACCCTTTAAAAATTGCCATTTTAAGCGGTATCATGCTTTGTGATGAATTCTATAAGGATAAAGCAAAAGTAGAGGATTTTCAGAAAAAAATAGAATCAAACAGTGCTGCTGAACAACGCAATGAGAACGAAGTTATTGAAGCAGAAAAAATTACACTAAAAATGATCCAAGACATAGACAGGATTTTGCCGTGAATTTTACACTGTGGGTAGATGCAGACTCTTGTCCCGTGGGCGTAAGGGAATTAATTATTCGTTTTACTACGAGACTACACATTAAAACTAACTTTGTTGCAAATAGAACCATACCAATACCTAATACTCCTTTATACACAATGATAGTATCCGACAATAGTGCTGATGCAGCAGATAATTATATTGTTGAAAATTCCAATGAAACTGATATGGCTATTACAAGAGATGTTCCACTCGCTTCACGATTAGTTGAAAAAAATATGATAGTCCTTAGTGATAGAGGCAAAGTGTACACAAAGGAAAACATTCGAGAAAGCTTATCCTTTAGAAATTTTAATTTAGAACTAATTCAAAGCGGGATTCCAGAGTTAAAAACTCATAGCTACTCGAAAAAAGACCTCAATACATTTGCCAACATGCTTGATAGGGAGCTACAAAAGCGTCTGCGCTCGCAATAATGTAATTATACTAGCGTTTTTTTTTAATATTTATATCTATCTCCGAAAGCATCACTGATGATATAATAATAAGGCCTCCAATTAAAACAGTTGCTCTTAGAGGTTCTAAGCCTAGCATAATCGAAAACAAACTTCCAAAAAAACCTTCGGTGCAAAGAATAATTCCTACCTTTCCTGGAGGTACAATTTGCTGTGCTTTTGTTTGAAAAAAATAGCAAAAAAGAGTAGAAAATAATGCAAGATATAATGTTGGTATAATGCCATTTTGTAATACAGATAAAGTTGTATGCTGTATATCCATTATAAAAAAAACAATAGTTGAAATAACGCCTGCGGTAAAAAGCTGTAAGAATGTTAATGCGCGTGTATTCAAGCCCCTTGAAAAAAGTCCTAAATAAGAAATGTGAAGAGCAAACATAAGTGCACAGAGCAATACCGAAATATCTCCAATATTAAATGCAATACCCATCTTAAAGTTTAGTGTTAATACTCCGATTCCAATTAGGGTAGTTGTTGCTAATATAAATGTCTTTGTTTTAGGGCGATGTTTTGAAATAGCCCAAACAATAAAAGGAACCATAACCACATTTGTAGCTGTTAAAAATGCGGCATTAGAAACAGTAGTTTGTGACTGCCCAATTATTTGTATAAAAAAACCTAAAAAAAGAAATGTTCCAGCTATAATTCCATGTATTAAAGTTTTTTTGTCCACTGTAATAATATCTTTTGCTGAAAAAATAAACAGGATTAGAGAAGCTAACATAAAACGGATACTTAATACCAAAGAATTAGGCATATTTGCTTCAATGGCATACTCTGTAGCTACAAAACCACCACCCCAAACTATTGCAACAGCTATGAGCATAAGCTCAGCCGTTAACTGACTTTTATTTGTGGACATTATTTTTCCTTATATTTTTTATTGCTCTTCTGGGAAAGAAAGATATATATTTTCAATATCAGGAAGAATTTCAATAAAGGCATCGACGACTTCTGGGTCAAATTGCTTTCCTGACTGTGAGCGAATTTCATCAAGAACAGAATTATGGTCCCAAGCTTCTTTATACACACGCTTTGACGAAAGTGCATCATATACATCCGCAAGAGAAACAATTCGAGCTGAAAGTGGAATCCTTTCACCAGATAGCGCTTCTCCAAATAACATTGAGTTGGTGTCACCCATGACAGCCTTTTTAACATCTATAGCGCCAGGGTAACCACCACCATCCCACCTTTCGTGATGGTGCAAAGCGACTTCTAATGCCATTTCATCGATTGCTGATTCAAGTGTTTCAAAAAGCATAGCTCCAATACATGTATGTGTCCTGATAACATCATACTCTTCTGGTGTAAACTTCCTTGGAAGCTTTAGTATAGTATCGGGTATTCCTACTTTACCAACATCATGAAGCATTGCTGCAATTTTTAAGCTATCTCTATATTTATTCTTTTCATCTTCTTGGATACCATGAACATGAGCCCATTGATCATATATTTCAACAGCACAGCTCGCTACCCTATTTACATGTGCTCCCGTCTCTTTAGGATCTCTAAAGCCAGCCATACGAATCATTCTCATAACCATGGCACGAGTAAGCTTTGTTCTTTCAAGCGCTTTTGTCGCACTGAATGCAAAATGTTGTAAGTAAAACTCTCCATCTGTATCAAATTCAATGACATTTCCATCTTTATCAAGTGGATTTATTATTTGCAAAACCCCTAGAACTTCACCGGCAGATGAGATGAGAGGTAAAGTTAATACAGCCCTTGTTGTGTAGCCTGTTTTAAGGTCTGGATCTTTATTAAAAGAATAAGGAGTCCCTTCAGCTAGGTTATACACATCTGGAATATTTAATATACTACGGCTAACTACACTATAACCAGCAATTGATTTCTCATTTACATCAAATGTAAAAGATTTAAACGGAATTTTACGTCTATTTTCAGATTTTTTTAACTGTGTATTGTTCTGCGCATATTTTATTGTTAGCTTACCATCCTCATAGACATAGATAGAGCCAGCGTCAGCATTTACTATCGAGCGGGCTTCTGTAAGTAAAGCTTCCAAAAGAATATCAATATCCTGTATTGCGTTCAACACACGCTCAGATTCCATTATTTTTTGAAGCTTTATTGCTCTAGAAAGTTTTGATTTTTCTAATGCGGTAGTTGCAATTGTAGAGAGTTGCTCAGCATACAATTCATCAACTGATGTAAACTCAATTAATTCACCATCCTCATTTTTTGGATTAATTATTTGCATAACTCCAAGTACTTCATCTGTCATAGAAATGAGAGGAATTGATAAAATTGCTCTAGTTGTAAAATTTGTTAAAAAATCAACTTGATTATTGAACTCATATGGTTTATCACTTGAAATTTTATATGCATCTGGTACGTTTAAAATGCTTCTACTTGTTACAGTGTATCCTGCAATAGATTTTTCATTTACTTCAAACGAAAAATGTGTAAATGGCACATTAGACGCCCGAGTATTTGTATTTGAGTTTTGAGCATATCTAATGGCAAGTCTTCCATTTTCATGCAAATATATAGAGGCAGCATCAGAAGAAAAGACCTCTCGTGTCTTTATCAAAAGTGTATTAAGCAATTCTTCAACATCAGTAATTGTATATATAAGCGATAAGGCTTCTTGAATCATATCTGCTTTTGTTTCATGGTTATTCGCATTATTCATACAGAGGATTATACTCAAAAAAAGTAAATAAGTCTATATATTATATTTAAAATTAGAAAGATTTTGTTATAAGTGAAAAATACAAAGGGCCAGCCCCATTTTCTAAATCTGGTAAAACATGATATCCAAATAGTGTTTTTTCTGGGCAAGGAAGGCTATGTGCACAGATATTTTTTATGCATTCAAAATCTACATCTATTACTGAGGCATTATCAAATTTCTTTTTAAGTTTTTTAATTACATCATCATTTTCTAAATGTGTTAAGGCGCAAGTGGCGTACAAGAGATAGCCACCTTGTTTTAAGATTCTAAAGGCAGAGGAAAGAAGAGCCCACTGGGCCATGGCAAGATTTTTTATTCTCGCAGATGACCATTGATCAAGATATTTTTTATCTAAAAAGACATGACGCTCTGAAGAACACGGTGCATCTAATAGAATTGCATCAAAGTTATTCACTTCTTTCTTGCACATTAGAGCCCCATCATTTGCTGCTACATGAACTCTACTTCGAATGTCAGCTGGCAAATGATTATCTAATACATGAACTAGGCGATTTCTTCTTGGCGCAGAGCGTTCGTTGCATAGTAAATGTGCTGCATTATTCATCCTTTGTGCTAAAACGAGACTTTTTCCGCCTGGAGCAGCACACATATCAAGAATATTTTTTGCTTCAGTAAGTGGTAAGGCATAACCTGCGAGCACACTTGCACTGTCAAGAAAGTAGGCATCATTTTCTGTTGGCTTCCATTCGATGTAAGACGGCTCAAAGGACAAGGAATCGCGCAAAGCATTCCATCGACTTTCATAAATAGATGAGTAATATAATTCAAAACCTTCGCTTCCGCGCAAAGTGCTCATACACACTCCAAAAAAGCTTCCCATAGAGGATCTAGTGTTGGAAGCTGTGCCTTAGCTATAATTTTCTTTTTTGATTTTGGGTGATTAAATTCAATTTGGTACGCATGAAGTCTAATTCCATTTAAGGTGTCCTGCCTCCTAGCCCCATACTTTACATCACCTTTTATGTGAAGTCCTATGTGTGCTAGCTGAGCTCTAATTTGATGCGTTCGCCCAGTAATCAATTCTATTTCAAAAAATGAATAATTATCTCCATGACCAATTGAACGGTAGAGCAATGATGCTTTTTTTGTCTTTCTCTCTTCTGTTTTATAAACAAATGATTTTTGTTTTATAGAATCAAACCTAATGAAATTATCTAAGAGTGTGAATTTTTCCGTTTTGGGATGTACCCCTTCAATAATAGCCCAATAAACTTTTTTAACTGATTTTTCATTTTTCTGACTATTTGTAAATTGATTTTGTAAAAGCGGAAAAAGGCTTTTTTCAAATAGTATAAGATTTGCTCCACTTACCGGGCGATCAAGTCTATTAAAACATTGACAAAATTTTGGGTGTAATGCTGCATCGCTAATATAATTTTTAAATGATTCTGGCACATACTCATCTTTAGCCTCTTTACTGGAAGGCTCCCATGATTCACATATTTCCCCTGGTAGTTTGTTATATACCGCTAAATAGTCATCCATATAAATAATTCTATTCTGTAAAAAAGAATTATCAACATTTGTAAGTATTTCTTTATTCATATTTATTCCCAATGTGTAGCATAAAAATTGTCACCCAATTCTTTTGCACCATAAAAACTATTTAACTGCTCTTCAACATTATACATTGATGCAACAGAAACTGCTTGAACTCTTAAAGATGAATTGTCACTTTCAATTTCAGTCGGTACAAATTCATATAAACCCATCAACACTTTAGCATTAATAATTTTTTCAACAGAAGTGTTGATGTATGATAATAGTAATGGGTCATCACTCGCTAATTCTTCTACAATCGGAATAATGTTCCAATACGCAGGATGTGAAATCATCAGTACATTTACCCCTGCTTTTAAAGCCATCGAAATAGCAATTTCAGGTGGATACCCGTTTTCTAGTAATGCATTCATCAGTATGTCATCAGAAAAAACAAGTCCTCCAAAGCCAAGTTCGTCGTGCACTAAATCTTTTATAAGCGTTGGAGAAAGACATGCAGGATTCTTAGCATCAAAAGCGGGAACAATAACGTGACTTATTAATAAGCCATCACTTCCAACCAAATGAGAAAAAGGTTCGACATACAATGTACGAATTATGTGCTCATCACCTATTAAGCTAGGTAAAAAATAGTGAGGGTCATCGTTTGTATTACCAGGGAAATGTTTAACTACACAGTAAATACCTTCACTTCTAAATCCATTTAAAAATGCACGAGAATATTCAATCGTATTTTCTCTATTTCCGAAACTTCTTGTTCCAGTAAATTCCATGTTAGAAGAATAGCCTGCCTCTGCCATTGGCCCCAAGTTTACGTGTATGCCCAAAGCCTTAAGTTGTTTTCCTGAATAGGAATAAAGGCTTTGCGCTTCTCCAGGGGTAAGGTTGTTGGCAACACTTTGTGCAGAAGGTAAGGGGCTTGCTACACCTCTCAATCTGTTTACGATTCCACCTTCGTGATCAATTGAAAAATACGGTAACACCTCATCATTATTTGAGTAATGTGCAATGGTGTCCCCAATAAGGGTGATAATATTTCTCTCTCCATCTTCGGTATTCCTCGAAAAGAGAACATACCCTCCAGGCGGACTATCATATAAA
>CAYJLT010000065.1:0-3495 GCA_964371295.1 uncultured Treponemataceae bacterium | reverse complement strand
TGGTCTCATAAGCCTCGAAAAAATTAAGCATCTACATACTAATTACAGTACATAGATGCATTGTATTTGGTTACATACCTAATTTTACAATAATATTGTTGTAAACCACGGTATATACGTAACAAGAAGTACAACAAGGAACTGTATTAGTAAAAATGGAAGTATCCCCTTTACAACTTTTACAACAGGCTTATCAAAAGCATAGGATGATATGAATAAATCCATTCCAACCGGTGGCGTTAAGAAACCTAGCTGCATATTCATTAAGAATATAACTCCCATATGAACAGGGTGTATCCCAAAAGAATCAGCGATAGGAATTAATAACGGTGATACAATAAGAATTGCTGAGTAGATATCCATAAGGCAACCAACTATCAACAATACTAAATTCACTAAAAGCAAGAATACAATTTTCGACTCTATGTGAGTTAACACAAAGTCAGACAGCATAAAAGGTATATCTGAAAATAAGATATAATCAGAAAGGCCTCGTGCAGCTCCAAAAATCGCAAGAACCCCGCCAGTTGTTGGTAAGGACTCAATAATAACTAAAACAGCCTTTTTTAAAGTAAAGTCTTTTCTAACCCAAACACCGATTGCAAATGTATATAGAACAGCAAATGCGGCTGCTTGAAAAAGAGTAAACAACCCTCCAAAGTATCCACCAATAATACACACAGGAAGTAAGATTTCAAAAATCCCATTTTTTAAAGAGTCTTTGAGCTTGCGCCCAGAAAAAGGAACTTTTTGTGCACCTTTGCTATAAAGTATTCCTACAACTACCATTGCGGCAGCCAAAACAATACCTGGTAAAATTGCACCTTTGAATAGCTCAAAAACATCTACAGAAAAATAATTAACTGTACCATACATGATAATTGCTAAACTTGGAGGAAATAATAAACCAATTGCACCTGATGATGTTACTAAGGATTCGGCCCTGTCTTTAGAATAACCAGCTCCAATAAGTACCGATGTGAGAAGCGCTCCAAGAGCCAAGATAGTTGCCCCAGAAATGCCTGTCATAGTGGTAAAAAAAGCTGCAACAAGAACCGTAGCAACAATTACACCACCTTTAAACCACCCAAAGCAAGCGCTAAAGATATCAATTAAGCGTTTACCTGCGCTACCCTTTGACAGTATGTATCCCGCTATGGTAAATAAAGGAATTGCTGCAATACTTTTATCCGTAAGAATTGTGTAGGTTCCTACAGGAATCAATCTAATATCAAAGCCAGCACTACTAGCAGAAAATGCAATATATGCTAAAGCCGCTAACACTAAAAAGAGAGGCACACCTAAAAAGGCACAAAGTATTAAAACTATCACTAAAGGAAGTAACGCAATCTCTGAAAAAGAAATCCAAGCATTCCATATGCTATCATAGAATGATAGATCTTCAATTTGAAATAAAGCATATAAAACATTAGCTATTTGGCCTGATGAAATTACGAGCCCGAGCACAAGTCCAATTACCGAAAAAAGTACATAATCTTTTTTACGTAATGACATTATAATCATAGAAAGATATGAAAGTGGCAAAAAGACAAATATAAAACGTAACTGCATTCCCCAAATAGTATCTTCTGGGTAAAAAAGCACAAAAAATTCTGAAAAAGCTGCAAAAAAAAGTGCTACTAACACACAAGGTGTTATTACTGACTTTACAATTTCTATTGCAATTTTTGCCTTCCCTTTTATTAATTGGTCAACCGTTGCTATGCAAATATGTTTATTATTTCGCCAAGTTACCATTGATGCAAAACAGGCAAATAAAAAAACTAAGTTCACCATCATCAAATCAATATCAGGAATAACAATTCCGAGTAATCTTTCTGAAAACAGTTGAATAAATGGAAGGGCACACAAGAGAATTATGAGCCCAACAATAATAACGCCCTCTATTTTTCTAAAAAGAGTAAGTGCCTTAATTTCCATTATTAGCCCTATACTCTTCAAGTAGCGCAACAATTCTGTTATATACTTCACCATCGATTACAGAACCAGAAATTGCAGCCATTTTTTCTGCATCACTTTGGAGTGTTTTTTCCCACAAGCTTACTTCAGAATCAGTTAGTTTAATGAGTGTATTGCCTTCACTTTCCATCTTATCCAAATATTCGCGGTCTGACTGTTGTTGTACAGAAATAAATTTTTCCTCAGCGCGTTTTATTGACTCAAGGAGAGCAGGCTTATACTGCGATGGAATAGAATTCCACGTATCGGTAGAAATAACAAAAGCTGACATAATTGGGTTTAATGGAATATCAACGGCATACGGTAATACAGTATAGTATTGTGCAGCATATGCAAACATTGGAATTGAATAAACAACTTTTACACCATTAGAGCTTCTAATGCTCTGCATCATCTTTTCAGGAACTACATCGTACATGTTAAAATTGGCTGTCTTAAAAGCATTCATAAGCCCAGGCGAATTAATGCCTGAAAAGCCCATTCGTAAAGCTTTTAACTCATCCGGTGTGCGTACTTCTTCTTTTGTAAAAAAATTAGCCCATCCAACATTAAACCAACCAAGCATTTGGAACCCTTCTTTTTCAACAGCTGCTTCAATTTCCGGATTTAATGCATCAAGTACATATGTTAACTCATCTTGATTTCTAAAAATAAAAGGCACACAAAGTGTAAGGGCATAAGATTCTGGGGTTAATTCATAAAGGCCAATATTAGTAAAAATTGCGCCATCAATGGGGCTCTTTTGACCAGGTCGTAGCGATTTCATTCTTTGAATAACGCCTGATTCACCGCCCATAGAACCTGCGTTGTAAAACTTGAGTTCAACTTGACCATTGGTTACTTCTAACCATTCTGCAGCCATTGCCTTTTGTTCAATATCCCAAGGTGATCGAGCTGGGGCCACAGATGCAATTTTCACCGTAATTTTTTGTGCGAATGTACTTGCACATAGTGTTACAAACACTAATAAAAATAATACCAATTTTCTGTTCATTTTAAGCCTCCACAACATGATTGTAGTTGTAATTCAAACTTGATAGCCTATATGTTATAGTCCATCGTTAAAAGTAATTATATATAGTATATTTACCACACAATAAAATAATCTTCTGTGTGATCTAAAAGCCATTGAGCTCTTTGTTGCGTAATGATTGTAGCAAGCCGTGCAGATGGATTATCGTCAGGATCTATTGAAAGAGCTTTTTTTAAGTTCTCTTCATAACCTTCTAAGTCTTGCTGTGGAACACTAAAAGATGTTGCATATGTTACATAGGGTCCTGGAGTATTTCCACCAGAAACTCTAAAGGCTTCATCACTGGTAAAATAGGCTCGCTCTAAGTTTCCACCAAATTCTGCAGGAGCTGAGGCATAAAATGCTGTTAAAATATCCCAAATTGCCCCATCCGAATAATTAGGGTCTAATTCTGCTGCTTTTTCTAAAAGTGCCACCGCTCCAGAAAGTGTTCTTAACAGTGAAGTATCAAGTGGATCTACCGAAAATGCACCAAGCCAACC
>CAYJLT010000064.1:3165-10970 GCA_964371295.1 uncultured Treponemataceae bacterium | reverse complement strand
ACATAAACCTTCCAGATGAGTTTGATTTGGCAAATATTGGACTCTTTGCCTTTAAGGTATTTGATGAAACTCAAGTAGGTGGCACAACAATACTCAATAATGTTATTAATGTTAACGAAAAAGAAGAAATGCTTTTAGAGGTTATCATGCCAACAGATGGTAGCTTAAATGTAACAGTTATGACCCTTGATGGAAATATTGTAAAAGCCCTCAGTAGGGGAAGAAAAGCTAAAGGAAACCACTATTTTACATGGGATGGAACCAATAATGCAGGTAACCCAGTTGCACGTGGTGTTTACTTTATTAGAGTTGTAGGCCCTGGCATTGATGAAACAAGAAAAGTTATGGCGGTGAAATAATACGTAAAAGTTGGCCTCCCTGCCAACTTTTACTATCGAGTTTCGCGCATAACCGAAGAAAAACGATTAGACCGAAACTCGTTTACGTAACAGGTAGGTGCCCTCCTTGGCACGATTATCTGTTTTAATTTTTTTTCTAACGTGTGTTAATTAAAAAAAAGGAATAACATGAAAAAATTACAAGGGTGTGCCTACCTTGCATTTGATGAACATAAAAAACAATTAAAAGAAGAACTTATAAAACGTTTCGGTTACACAACAGAGCCTATAGAATATGAAAACCTCTTATATTACGAAAAAGAACAGTATGTAAAGCCATGGTGGGCAAAAACATGCCTAGAAGAAGTGTCGAAGCTTGAATTTGAATCAATTTCACAAGCTGCAAGCGCCCTTAAAGACGTAATGAGAAATTGGTCTCAATATTCCTTCGAACATTTTAGGCGCTCAACATTAATTCAAGAAAAGCTACCCTATGTAAACACAAAACAAAAAAGCTTTCCCTTTTCAGTTCCGCATTCGGACATGGGAGTCTTTACTCTAATAGACAAAACCACCGCCCTTGTGTTTCCAAAAAGTAGCTCGCTTTTCCCAGCTGGAAACATTGCACTCATTGAAGATCATGAAAACCCTCCTAGTAGGGCATATTTAAAGTTACAGGAAGCCCTTTTGCGCTTTGAGCACCACTACGGTGTGTTTCCTTCTCGAGGTGAAAAATGTTTTGATGCCGGGGCATGCCCTGGTGGCTGGACATGGGTGCTCACAGAGCTTGATTGCACGGTGTTTGCAGTAGACAGAAGTGAACTCGATAAACGGCTCATGAAGAATCCCTTTGTTGAGTTTAAAAAGCATGATGCCTTTACTCTAAGCCCTACTGAGCTTGGAAAATTTGATTGGATTTTTTCGGATGTAATATGTTATCCCGACCGCCTTTTAGAATGGGTAAAAAAATGGATAGACTCGGGCAATGTTCAAAACATGATTTGTACTATAAAGATGCAAGGCGAAACTGATTGGAAGTTGTTAGAAGAATTTGTAAAAATACCTAATAGTTTTGTACAGCATTTACAGTACAACAAACACGAACTCACCTGGTTTTGGCATAGCAATTAATTGTTGGGCTTGTAGCGATAGGTGTCAATCATGTGGCGATAGGTGTCAATCATGTGGCAATAGGTGTCAATCATGTGGCGATAGGTGTCAATCATGTTGCGAAAGATGTCACCCTGAGCCTGTCGAAGGGTCTTGTAGGAAATAATTCACACAGGAGGAAAAGGACACTGTACTACGTATATATGCTAACAAGCTGGAACCATAAAGTCCTTTATATAGGTGTAACAGGAGGCATAGAAAAAAGAATATATGAGCATAAAACTAAACAATTTGATGGGTTTTCTAAAAAATATAATTTAAATAAATTAGTATACATTGAAAAGTACAATGATGTTACTGATGCTATTACTCGTGAAAAACAGCTCAAAGGCTGGACAAGAAAAAAGAAAAACTCTTTGGTTGAAAAAGAGAATCCTACTTGGTCTGACTTATCAATTGATGCGTAATAAGATTCTTCGACTACGCTCAGAATGACACTGTTGGAAGCTCAGAATGACACTGTTGGAAGCTCAGAATGACACTGTTGGAATAATCTGAACTCTCCTGTTATGAAAAGCCTAAAATCACATTAATCTGTGTAATCTGCGGATGACACTTGTTTTTAAAGTATTCTAGGAGTATAATATCATTATGTATGGATTTATTCGTGTTGCATGTGCAAGTCCTGCGGTAAGTGTTGCGGACTGCGAAAAAAATGCCCAAGAAATTATCACTTTTATTGAAAGGGCGCACAGTGAAGGGGTATCCCTTCTAGTGTTGCCAGAACTTTGTATAACTGGTTATACCTGCGCTGATTTATTTTTTCAGCGTACCCTTCAAGAAGGTGCAATCAATGCCTTGGCAAAGATAGCAAACGCAACAAGCGAAAAAGCGCTTAGTGTTATTGTGGGGCTTCCCTTTCCCTTTGAAAATGCACTGTACAATGTTGCGGCCGTTTGCTCAGATGGAAAAGTAGTAGCGCTTGTTCCAAAAATGCACATTCCAAACTATGCAGAATTCTATGAAAAACGACACTTTGCGCCAGCCTTTGACGGCATAAAAATGGCAAGTGTTTTAAATGTACAAGAAAAAACATATGAGGTTCCTTTTGGAACCAACCAATTATTTTGCTCTCACTCAAATAAAGAGGCGCGCTTTGCAGTAGAAATATGTGAAGACTTATGGGTGCCAATGCCTCCTTCAACAATACATGCACAAAATGGGGCTACAATAATTGCAAACCTTTCAGCAAGTAATGAGGCTGTTTCAAAAAGCGATTACAGGCGGCTTTTGGTTGCATCGCACTCTGCACGTCTTATGTGTGCATATCTTTATGCTGACGCTGGTAGAGGAGAATCTAGCACTGATGTTGTTTTTTCAGGCCACAATATTATTGCAGAAAACGGCGCAATAATAAAAGAGGCTGAGCCATTTGCAAAAGATACTTATTGCGCCACAGATATAGATTTAGAAAAGCTTTCACAAGAACGATGCAAAAATACGTCGTTTGCCGCCTGTGCATCAAATCATAAGGCTGAGTATGTCTTACACTCAGTTCATCTTCCGCCACTTGTGCAAAAATTATCCAGAACAATAGAGCCTCGTCCATTTATACCGAATGATAAACTTGCTGTTGAAAAGCGCTGTAGGGAGATACTGCACATACAAACTGAAGCACTTGTGCAACGTATGCGTCATATAAATAGTTCAACGGCTGTTATTGGACTTTCTGGGGGACTAGATTCAACATTAGCATTATTAGTGGTGCTCGAAGCCTTTGCAGCATTGAAAATAGATGCAAAAAACATTATTGCAATTACTATGCCGTGTTTTGGTACAAGTGACAGAACCTATAATAATGCATGCGCCCTCGCAAAAGAAAGTGGTGTGACCTTGCGTGAAATTCCTATAAAAGAGGCTGTTCTTAAACACTTTGAAGACATAGGACATGACAAAGATGTGCATGATGCAACATATGAAAACTCTCAAGCTCGAGAAAGGACACAGGTGTTGATGGATGTTGCAAATGCAGAAAATGGCATTGTTATTGGTACCGGCGATTTATCAGAGCTCGCGCTAGGTTGGGCTACCTATAATGGGGACCATATGTCTATGTATGGGGTAAACGCTTCTGTTCCTAAAACACTTGTCAGACACCTTGTTAGGTATTACGAAAAAACAGCAAGCCAAGAAGGCAAGAATGAGCTTGCCTATGTATTACACGATATAATAGAAACTCCAGTAAGCCCCGAGCTCCTTCCAAACAGTGATGGAAAAACAATTCAAGCTACAGAAGAAATACTAGGCTCTTATGACTTACATGATTTTTTCTTGTATTACTTTGTGCGTTGGGGCTTTTCTCCTGATAAAATACAGTTTTTAGCAGAGCATGCTTTTAAATCAGGCACGGATGATGAAGCCTTTTCAAAAGAAGAGATAAAAAAGCGCCTTATGCTCTTTATAAAGCGCTTTTTTACACAACAATTTAAGCGCTCTTGTCTACCAGATGGTCCAAAAATTGGTTCTATAAGCTTATCTCCAAGAGGGGATTGGAGAATGCCGAGTGATGCTCATTTTATGCAGTGGGTTTCGCAATTAGAAACCCTGTAAAAGAAAAATACTATTGTTTTAGGCTTAGGGTATTGACAAAAAGTGCATAAACGTGCACCCTATAGGGTATGAAGGAAGAATCATTATTTTCAAAAGCCCTTTTAGAGCAATGCTTAACAAAGGACGTGCTGCGTGCAATGGATGACGTAGTAAGTAATTCAAAAAAAGCAACAGTGATAAAAGGTGGAAAAGTTATAGCAGAAGTATTTGGCGCACAAGATATTTTTGAAAATTTGGCAGACAATTCCAAAGAAGCATCAGAAAAAATGCTTGTAGATAGTTTTCACAATAACCTTACTCTTTTAATACAAAAAACGTGGGTTGAAAAATCTGACGAAGTATTGAAAGACCAAATTTTATATAAGCTCGATGAAGTTTGTGCTTTGATAAATAAAAAAGAATATGTAGACGTATATCAAAGCTTTTTAGATTTATTAAATGATTCTGTTTTTTTAATGTTTGGCCCATTATCAACAAAAGACGATTTTTCAGAATATGCACTACGAATAGACCCAGGATTTGGTGTTTTTTGGTGGTTTTTAAAAACGGTAAGTCAAAAAATGCCAAAAGATGTAAAAATTGGAAGACTTTATATTATTCTTGGCATGTTATTTTTAGCAAACTATTAGTATTTGAAAAATCGCGGCATATAAAAAAGTTCTTCATAAGTGAGCGGTAGACATGATTAGTGAATCAATTTTTAGTTCTCTTCGACAGACATCGAAAATTATTGCAAATCTCAGTGCAAAAGAAAAAAACAACGTACTTGAAGCTGTTATCACCTCCTTAGAAAAAAACAAAACACTTATTTTACAAGCAAACAAAGAAGATGTTGATAGAGCACGTCAAAACGGGATGAAAGAAAGTCTTGTTGATCGACTTGCCTTAAATGAGGAAAGAATTTACTCTATTATCGATAGTATTAGAATAATTATTGCGCAAACGGACCCTGTAGGCGAAATTACCAGTGGTTGGAGCACAGAAAAGGGCTTGCGTATTCGCCAGATACGTGTTCCTATTGGGGTTGCATCAATTATTTATGAATCGAGACCAAACGTAACCGTCGATGCCTTTGCACTCGCATGGAAAAGTGGAAACGCAATTTTACTGCGTGGAAGCTCTAGTGCGCTTGAATCAAACAAGGCAATTGTTGCAACTATAAAAGAGGGCCTTATAAGTGTCAATCCAATGTATGGGGATGCTCTTTTTCTCACTGAAGGCGGGCGAGAAGAAGTAAGTCAAATTCTCAGTGCGCGAGGATTAATTGATATTGTGCTTCCACGTGGCGGCGCTGATCTTATTAAAATGGTTGTAGAAAACGCAAAAATACCAGTAATAGAAACAGGTAGTGGTATTTGCCATTTGTATGTCGATGAAAGCGCAGATATTGAGATGGCGGTAAACATTGCAGAAAATGGTAAGATGCAACGCCCAGGGGCATGTAATTCACTTGAAAGCATTTTAGTTCATTCTTCATGTGCCACTTTATTTTTATCCAAGTTTATCGAGCGTGTAACTGGCAAATGCGAGATTAGGGCCTGTGAAAAGTCTTATGCAATATTAAAGCCTTTAGCAAGCGATACAAAGCTTACGCTTGCAACCGAAGAAGATTTTTCTACAGAATTTTTAGATTTTATTGTAGCAGTAAAAATAGTAGACTCATTAGAATCTGCGGTTAATCACATAAATGAACATAACACAAAACACTCTGATGCAATTGTTACAAAAAATTTGCAACATGCACAATACTTTCAACAGAATGTTGATGCAGCATGCGTATATGTAAATGCATCCACCCGCTTTACCGATGGGGGAGAGTTTGGCTTTGGCGCAGAGCTTGGAATAAGTACTCAAAAACTTCACGCAAGAGGCCCTATGAGTTTAACAGCCCTTACAACTATTAAATACATTGTTGATGCAGAAGGTTTAATAAGATGACCATTAAAGACACTCTTTCCAATGCACGAAAAATAGTAATTAAGATAGGTTCAAATACTCTCGCAAAAGAAGATGGAACAATAAATATTGAATGGATGAATAGTTTTGCAAACCAATGTGAAAAGCTTATTTCAATAGGTAAACAACTCGTAATTGTTTCATCAGGAGCTCAAGTTGCAGGGCTATCTACTCTAAAACGATGGACGCGCAAAAAAGACATTCACTATCGACAAGCACTCTGTGCAATTGGCCAAGTTGAGCTTATGAAACAGTGGCTTGATTCATTTATAAAAAATGGTATGCACATAGGACAGCTTTTAATTACAAAAGATGACTTTGCCGATAAACAACGCACGTTAAATATGAGAAACACCCTTTTTACACTGGTTGATGAAGGCGTCATTCCTGTTATAAATGAAAATGATTCAGTGTCTTTTGAAGAGATAAGCATTGGGGACAATGATAATTTAAGTGCCCTTGCTGCTATTTTGTGGAGCGCAGATGTGCTTATTCTTTTTAGCGACATAGATGGAGTGTATGATAAAAATCCAAAAGAGCACAAGGATGCACAACTTGTAGAGATGGTAACAGATATAACAAAGCTAAAAAAAGAAATAAGCATGGATAGCAAAAGCAACTTTGGAACAGGTGGTATGGTTACAAAAATTGAAGCTGCCGAAAAAGTAACAGAGTATGGAATATCGATGGTTTTAGCTAATGGTTCAACTGATAGAATTTTAGAAAAATTACTGTCAGGGGATGCTCTAGGGACATTATTTTATACCGAATAGTAATTGGGAGAGGCTATGAAGAATGTAAGAGTTGGTTTGCTTGGTTGTGGAGAAATGGGTGGTGCACTCATTCGAGGTGTTGCAAAGGCTGTTGAAAGCGGTAATGTACTTCTATTTAATCGTACCAATGAAAAGGCTGAAAAAATTAGCTCAGAGATTTCAGCAAGCATTGTAAAACATGAAAGCGAATTAATAACGGAAAATTGTGACTATATTATCCTTGCAGTAAAACCCTATGTCATTAAAAGTGCAATAGAGAATCTTTTTTCTGGCGTTGATTCATACTCGGGTACTGTAGTCTCCGTTGCGGCAGGTATTTCTCTTCAAGATTTAGAAAGCTATATTCCTGAAAATTGTAGAAAAACTGTTTCTGCTATTAGGCTTATGCCAAATACTCCTTGCCATGTGGGAGAAGGTATGATTGGATTAAGCGCTAAAGATTCAGTTGATGAAAAAATTATAAATGAATTAACGTACCTTTTGCAAAAGGCCGGTCTTGTGGAAAGAGTACAAGAAAGCCTCCTTGATGCTGTTACTGCGCTAAGTGGCTCGGGGGTTGCCTATGGCTTTATGTTTATTGAAGCCTTAGCTGATGCAGGGGTGCAATTTGGCATGACTCGCAAACAAGCCTACGTGTACGCTGCCCAAATGTTAAAGGGAGCGGGAGCTATGGTTTTAGAAACAGGAATGCATCCAGGGGTTTTAAAAGACGGTGTTTGCTCTCCTGGGGGTATCACCATAAAAGCACTTGAAACATTAGAAGAAAAAGGCTTTAGAGGTAGTGTTATTGCCGCAGCAAAAACCGCCTTTGAAGTATCAAGAGCTTCTGGTAAATAAGTTTTAAGAACGTCGCGGGCTGTAAAAGGTTTGACTCTGAGCAAGTTGTCATCCTGAGCGAATGAGTTGTCATCCTGAGCGAAGTCGAAGGATCATATTGAGAAAGAGGCTTTTCCACTTCGATCGAGATTAACTTTACAAAAATCAAAAAAATATTGTCTAAATTAACATTAAGGTATAT
>CAYJLT010000064.1:0-3065 GCA_964371295.1 uncultured Treponemataceae bacterium | reverse complement strand
AGATTAACTTTACAAAAATCAAAAAAATATTGTCTAAATTAACATTAAGGTATATAATATAGTTAAGTGAGGAAGAGAATGAAATTTGGACTTATTGGAGCCGGCCTTATTGGTAAAAAATTTGTTGATGCGTGTCAACTTGTGCCGGGCGCTGAAATTGTGGCGGTATCTTCTGCAACTCCTGGGAAAGCACAGGCTTTTGCTACAGAAAAGGCCATCCCTTCTTATTATGATAGTTATGAGTCTATGTTAAAAGATGCAGATATCGACTGCGTGTACATTTGCACAACACATAACTTTCACTACGAAAACCTTTTGCTTTGTATGAAATATAATAAGCATGTAATTTGTGAAAAATGCATGGTTCTTACACAAAAAGATGCTGAGGATATTTTTGCTCAAGCTAAAGAAAAAAAGCTCTATGTAATGGAAGCTCTATGGACGAGGTTTGTTCCCTCTATGACCACTGCAAAACAGTGGATTACTTCAGGAAAAATTGGAAAGATAAAGCTTGCAGACTACCGTGTAGGGTTTAAAGCCCCAGATGATCCAAATCATCGTATTATTAACCCAAAATTGGCAGGCGGCGCTGTGTATGATATAGGCGTATATTCAATTCATAACACAACATTTCTTGTTGGACAAGAATTACTCGAAGTAAAGTCATTTATGGAAACTGATGCAACAAAAAAAGTGGATGCAACTACATGCATTATGGCGCGCTTTACCGATTCAATTGCAACCTTTATGAGCTCTTTTACCTGTGAAATTGATGATTATTGCACCATTTACGGAACAGAGGGAAAAATTACTGTTGAAAACCCATTCTTTATTGATAAGGCTACATTGCACTTAGATGATGGAACGATAGAAGTCTTTGAAACAGAGCGTATTAATGGCTTTGAGTTTGAAATTGCTCACGCAATAGAAAGAATTGAAAACGGGTACTTAGAAAGTGATATTATTCCCGCCAAAGATACCATTCGGTGTGCTGGAATTTTTGACCAGTGCTTTGCTGAAAACAGGGAATTGTTTGGGTAGGGGTAGGGAAGTCAATTTTGTAGACAGGTGCATACCGAGCGCAGTTAAGGAATCTTTTCTATCCAAGTTTCTTCGACTTCGCACAGAGTGACATTATATTACAATTATTAAATAGATTATCTATGAAAATTGATTTTCATTAATAGGCAAACTATCCTGTTAATTTGCGGCTATATTGTTTTGTAGCACGGTATACCCGCCAACTTCTTCAAAGCCTATTTTTTTGTATAAGCTTGCAGCTTCAGGGTTGTCAAAAAAGAGGGCTACAAAGTCTTTGCCTTTTTCAAATTGGTTGCTACAAGCCTTTGTTACGAGTATTGTTGCAAGTCCTTGTTTTCTATAATTAGGGTTTGTTGCAACGCCTAAGAGCATAGAGCCAATGGAACATTGTGCTCCTGCCATCGCAGACGAAACAATAGTTCCATTGTCGGTAAAAACATACGCGGTCGAATCTTTTTGCAAGTTTTCCTTTGTGCGCTGCCTATAGCCTTCTTCTTGACCTTTATAGTTTTTCTCAAACTCTGCTATAGTAAAATAAAAATCAACTAAGTCATCACCCATGTTTGAAGGAAGTTCAGTAAATAAAAGAGTATCATTTGGTGCTTTGACATTATTCGTTGCTAACGACTCCTGTGTACAGCGAAGTAGGCTGGTTGGTCTAAAAGTAAATGAAGAAAAATCATTTTTTAGTTTTTCTACAACACTGTGCTTTCCCCCAATGGTGTCTACTTTTTCAAAGCTAGTAATAAGCTTTACGGCTTCTTCTGTGTTATAGTTTTCTTTTTGGCTGTAAATAAGCACAATGCTAAAATAGCGCAAAAGCACAAAGTCCCACTCTGTATCAATTACATGGGCAAATGCCTCTACTTTATCGCCTTCTAAACCATAATTTTCAATATTTGCCCTAAAAAATAGGTTTGGAACGGCATCTTTTGAAAGGTATACTTTTAGTGTTTCGATGTCTTTTTGCATTAATTTTTGTATCATAATTTATCTCCAGCTTACAATGGTGTCTATGGGCTTTCGTTTTTTTTCTCTTAGCTTTTCACCTTCTTTGGCGTACCCTACTGCAACAAGAAGATGTATTTTACCCTTTATGCCGAGCATTTGCTTTAGGCTCTTTTCATTAAACCATCCTAAAATGCAGTTATCTATGCCTTTTTCTTGAAGGGCTAGGGTAAGGTATGTTGATGCGCTTCCTATGTCATTTGATTTAAAGTCTTGTTTTTTTATAACTGAGCCAATTGCAGCTGTGGCATTATAGGACGCATCGCTTAGGACAATTATTCCTGTTGCGTTAAGAACAAATTTATTAATTTCCATGCCACAGTTGGGAAGAACTTTTTCAAAGAGGTTGTTGTTTGTTTTTGATTTTAAAACTACCGTAAAGTTCCATGGTTGGCTATTGCATGCAGAGGGTGTAAGGCGGGCAACATCCAGAGCGTATTGAATGTCTTCTTTTGGTACAAGTTTTTCTGGATTAAAGTTTCTGCAGCTTTGTCTTTTTGTTGCCAAATCTAAAAAGTTCATGGATTGTGTCCTTACGCGAGGGATTGTAGGGGCGCCGAAGGCGTTTGCATAGTACAGAGCGACGAGGGCGCCGCTCTGTACTATGCAAATGGAGCGAAAGCGGAACCCCGAAAAGCCCGACCCGCTTGCGGGGCGCGCAAAAAACTATCGACGATTTCCGAACAGTCTAAGAAGTGCTAGGAATATGTTGATAAAGTCTAGGTAGAGTTCGAGTGCGCCGATGATTGCAACTTTTTGAAAGTTTTCGCTTCCATCTGCGTGTACCGAGATGCGCATTAGTTTTTGGGTATCGTAGGCGGTGAGCCCAGTGAAAATAACTACTGTTGCAATTGAGATAATCCAATCTAAGCCGCTTGAGCGAAGGAGAAGGTTTACCACTGATGCAATTATGAGGCCTATTAGTGCCATAAAAAGATAGCGTCCTGCTGATGTGAGGTCTGATTTTGTTTTCATTCCGTAGAGGCTCATTCCGCCGAACATTAGTGCTGTTGTTA
>CAYJLT010000063.1:0-10994 GCA_964371295.1 uncultured Treponemataceae bacterium | reverse complement strand
ACATCAGGTTTTGCTTCAAGAGCTATTATTTTTACATGTGCTTTTGCATAGTAGGTGGTTACTATTTTTCTACATAACGCCAAAAATTCACTGCTTCCAGCAACCAAATAGGTTTGCAAATTTGAGTTTTGGCTCATCTCTTGATAGCGGCCAATAAGCACCTGTACATCCTTAAAAGTAGCATTAACGCTTTGAATTTCTTTTAAAAGTATAAGGGCACGAGAAATATTATTTATCCCTATGTTTACTTGAGCTAAATTATATCGAATGTTGTTTAAAACATCTGATGGCGCTGTCTCATGTTTTAAGCCAATTTCAAAATCTTTTATTGCTTTTTCAGTTTGTTTTTTTGACGCATGGTACATACCAGAAAACAAACACGCCATAGCTCCAAATTCTGGGTCCGCCCTCAAATGCAAGAAGACAGGAATTGCTTTATCAGGTTTTCCGCAGTGATATAAAGATTCGGCCATACAAAAAAGAACTTTTTTGTTTTCTGGATTTGTATCAAATGAAGCCTTTAAATGCGGAAAAGCTCTTCTATAGTCCTGCTTTTCATAATACGATAACCCCAAAAATTCATGTACAACAGGGTTTTCTTTGTTTATAATAAAAGCCTTATTTAATAGAGGTATTGCTTTTTCAAATTGGTTGTTCATATAATAAGTTTGCCCTAGATAAAAGTTTGCTTCAAAACTATCAGGGCTTTCTTTTAGGGCAAAGGTAAAGTTCTTAAAAGCATTTTCTAAGTCATTTGTTTTTAACGCACATACACCCGCTTTTAGTGAAATGGTTTTTATTTCTATATCTTGATGTAGAGGAGCTACTTCTAGGACTGTTTTAAACATTACTAACGCTTTTTCCCAAGATTGTTCTTCATAATGCATTTCAGCAAGCGGAATTAAGCCTCTAGGGTCTCTAGCGTCTTGTTTTAATCTTTTTTCTGCATCTTTTATAATTGCTTGCCTGCTTTTTCTGCCCGATTTAGCTTTAGTGTCACCTGTTTTTTTTGAAGATGTCGCTAAGTACACAGCTACAGCAACACTGATAACAGCAAGCGCAATTATAATGGGAATAAATACATTCATATTACCTATATTATGACTTTATTTTATTATTATGTCAATGCAAAAAGTTGAAAGCCCTGCTATGCTTTTTACATTATCTTCCCCGTAGACGTGTGCTCTTTTTTAGGCTATACTCTTTGTATGAGTACAAAAACAGCCGTTGTTGCCATTATAGGCCGTCCTTCAGCAGGAAAGTCAACTTTTTTAAACACTGCAAGTGGAGAAAAAATTTCTATTGTTTCAGAAATTCCCCAAACCACCCGTAATGCCGTTAAGGGCATTGTAAACACTTCTTTTGGGCAATTAGTATTTATAGACACTCCGGGTTATCACAACTCAGACAAAAAACTCAACCTTAAACTTAAAACCATTACGCAAGACCAATTGTCTGATGCTGACCTCATTTTATACATGATTGACTCCACTCGCCCTGCAGGGGAAGAAGAAAAACTAACTGCAGAACTAGTTCTACCTTTTATTGAAAAGACTGTTATAGCAATAAATAAAATAGATGATAAGCATTCAAAAAGCACTCTCTGTAGAACGTTTATTGCAAAAACACTTGAATCTTTTCCTGAAGGCCGCATTTTAGACATTTCTGCGAAAGAAGACACCGGTATAAATGAGCTTTTAAAAGCTTTATATGACCTTGCCCCTGAAGCACCTACTTTATATCCCGAAGAATACTACACCGACCAAGAAGTAGATTTTAGAATTGCAGAAATTGTAAGGGAGCAAGCAATTACACGCCTTAGAGATGAAATTCCTCACTCAATTTATGTAGATATTTCCGATATGGAATGGCGAAAAAACGGCAAAGAACTTTGGGTTCGAGCCTTTTTAGTAGTGGAGAGAGAAAGTCAAAAGGGAATGGTTATAGGAAAAGGTGCCACTATGATAAAAACTATTCGCGTTGAATCTATTAAAGAGCTTAGAAAATTGTTTGATTACCGAATAGACTTAGACTTACAAGTAAAAGTAAATAAAAACTGGCGCAAAAAAGATGGTGTTCTAACAAAAATATTGCGGTAGATGATGAGGCCTTCCTATGAAAACAACAATTCAAAATGAGTTTTTAACTGTTACAATAGATTCAAAAGGGGCTGAAATAACTTCCATAAAAAGCAAGGGAAAAAAGGAGCTTCTTTGGCAAGACGATAAAGACGCATGGGATAGACAAGCTCCCGTCCTCTTTCCATGGACAGGAAGGATTGTTGGAAAAAAGTACTCACATAATGGAAAAGATTATGATGCTCCCATCCACGGTTTTTTGCGCGACTTAGAGCACAACAAAATTGAGTCTGAATCTCGCTCAAGGGTCACTTTTTCCATAAGCTTCAATGACGAACAGCTATTCCCTTTTCCGTTTTATGTAGAGCAATCTTTTTCTCTTGAAAAACAAACCCTCTCTCACTTTGTAAAAATCAGTAATACAGGGGAGCTATCCTTGCCCTTTGGTTTTGGCTTCCATCCAGGCTTTTTATGTCCTTTTTCTAGAAGAAATTCAGCAAGTGATTATGTAGTGCAGTTTGATTCTAAGCAAGAGGCCTTTGAGGTAGAAATGGTGGATGGTCATCCTAATGGAAAGCAAAAGCTTTTTTTACAAAACACAGATGTAATACCTTTATCGGATACTTTTTTTAA
Organism: uncultured Treponemataceae bacterium; assembly: GCA_964371295.1. Classification (GTDB taxonomy): domain Bacteria; phylum Spirochaetota; class Spirochaetia; order Treponematales; family Treponemataceae; genus CAYJFX01. The sequence continues at coordinate 8,283 of CAYJLT010000063.1, read as the reverse complement.
AAATGATTCTGTGTGCCTTACAAATATTACAGCAAAAGAAATGCACCTTATTGAAAAAGGTAGCAATAACAGAATAACAATAAATATAGAAGGTTTTCCATATGTGCTTTTGTGGAGCTTTCCAACTCCACCGCTACGTTTTGTTTGCATTGAACCCTGGCATACCCTTCCAGATTTTTTTAATTCGTCAAGTGAATGGTCAGAAAAGAAAAACTTATTACAAGTAGCGCCAAAAACTGCCTTTGAAACAACTTTAAACATGTCTTTTTTCTTTGAATAGTTTATATTGACCCTTTATCAATATTTATATACTATATGTATATATGAAAGTTTTTAAATTAGGTGACGACATTCTTAGACAAAAAGCCGTTGAAGTTGAAAAAATTGACGACGAAATAAGAGAGCTCATTGAACATATGTTTGAAACAATGTATGCCGAAAATGGCATTGGTTTAGCTGGCCCTCAGGTTGGTAAAAATATACGCATTTTTGTTATTGAGCTTGATGATGAAGTGCGCCACGTTTTTATAAACCCACAAATAATAGCTACCTCTCAAGAAACATCAATGTATCAAGAAGGATGCCTTTCAATTCCGGGTGTATATGAAGATATAGAGCGGCCAGTTAGAATAACCGTTCAGGCCCTTGATGAAAATGGAAAAGCCTTTACCGTTGAAGCCGACGGCCTTTTAGCAAGAGCCATACAACACGAATATGATCACTTAGAAGGAATTCTTTTTATTGATAGGGGCGACCCAGAGTTTAAAGAAAAAACCATTGAATCTTTTGCAAAAAAACAAGAGCGTCGATTAAAAAAAGAAGCAGAAAAAAAGGCAAAACAAGCTAAACTTGCAAAAAAAATTGCGGCAAAAGAAACAAAACACATAGAGGCATAAATGCTAAAGATAGTATATGCGGGAAGTCCAGAAATATCTGCAACCGTCCTTGAAGATTTAATTGCTTCAAAAAGCGTAGAAATTACACTTGTTCTTACTAATGCACCAAGTGCAAAAGGACGACACAAAACACTTGAAGCAACTCCTGTAGCGCAAGTTGCTAGGAAATCAAATATTCCCGTTTTAGAACCTGAAAAGCTCGACGCTGCCGTTCGAACCCTCATTGAAGATGCAACACCTGATCTTTTAGTGTGTTTTGCATACGGAAAAATATTTGGGCCAAAGTTCATGGCACTATTTCCAAGAGGGGGCATTAATTTACACACATCTCTTTTGCCCAAATATCGTGGTGCATCCCCCGTGCCTGCAGCCATCCTTGCTGGCGACACAGAAATAGGAAGCACAGTGCAACGAATTGCCCCAGAAATGGACAAGGGTGATATTCTTTTACAAAAAAGAAAACCTTTGAATGAAACAGAGAACTCTGTTGATATTTTAACCTACTTCGCTAGCATTGGAGCTTTTATGCTTTTAGATGTTTTACAGCAATTAGAAAGTGGAACAGAAAAGCCCATTCTGCAAAATGATGATGAGGCAAGTTATTGCACAATTTTTAAAAAAGAAGACGGTATCATAGATTGGTCACAAAGTGCAAAAAAAATTAGTGCAAAGGTCAGGGCTTTTTACTCATGGCCAACGGCTTTTACTTTTTTACAAAGCACTATGTTAACAATACACAAAGCCGCTGTTTTTGATTCACTGGGAACAAGCTATGAAAACTCCAGAGAAAAAGCAGGAACAGTAATTGGTATTGATAAAAAAAGTGGAATCTTAATTCAAACCGGAGATGGCATTTTAGCTATACAAAATTTGCAAAAACAAGGCAAAAAAGCTATGAATTGGAAAGATTTTATTAACGGTGCAAAAAACTTAGAAGGACAGTGTTGCACTAATTCATAAAAATCGGCATAATACAAGAACAGAGGTATATATGAAACTACTTAAAAACCTTTCTCAAATTAAATTGAAATTAGATTTAAAAAACCTAGATGACTTATTTAATAAAAATTGGAAGTTTTTATTAAAAACCCTTATAGTTTTTTTTATTATTACTGGCTTAAGTGCATTAGCAATCTTTTTTGCCGTAGTACAAAGTCCAGAACAAGTTCTTGTGCCTGAAGTTGTAGGCAAGGATTTAACCGTAGCCTTACAAGAAATGCAAGTAAAAGAGCTCTACCCAAAAATACAGCTTCGCTACTCTGAAACAAGCGAAGAAAAAGGGCTTGTATTAGAACAAAGTCCTTCTGGCGGAGCAATTGTAAAAGCTGGTAGACGTATAAATTTAATTGTTAGCCAAGGCGCTATTCTTGACCGTGTAGGCGATTATGTAGGCTTACAGGTTGAAGACTTACGTGCTCAATTACAAACACTTTTTGCAGCTTCAAGTAATCCTATGATACGTATTCCCGATGTTATTATGTTTCAGCCTGATGAATCCGAGCCAGGAACAATTTTGGAACAAAACCCTCCTGCTAACACAAATATTTCTCGACCAATTACACTTGAGCTTGTTGTATCTTCTGGCATAGACGATGACACCGCGCGCATTCCAAATATTGCAGGTCTTTCTTTAAATGATGCTCTTTTACAACTTTCTCGAAACAAGGTTATATTTATGTTTACCCCTCAAGCGATGACTGACGGGCAAGAACCTGGAACCATTGTTTCACAAACATGGCCCTCTGGCGGCGAAGAGTCCGTTCCGATTTATACTCGAATTAATTCTATTATTGCCCTTCCCAATGAGCCTGTTGATGGCATTGTATACGGTCTTCTACAAGAAATGTTACCTCAATATCCATACGCTTTAGAGCTTAACCTTGTGGCAAGTCCTCCTGACGGAGAGGATTATTCAATTGTAACACTCTTCCATACCGGAACCGAATTAACAATTCCATATGCTGTTCCTCAAGGTACTCGCCTTACCTTGATGGCCCAAGAAAATGAAGTGCTTAGCTTCATCGTTCAATAAATAAAAAAGGTTCAGTTTTATTACTGAACCTTTTTTAGTATAAAAACAATCGCTCTATTTCCAAACTTTTGGAAGAACAACAATCCCCGTAGCAAAAAGAACTAACACGGTAATCCAAGCTGCAGCAAGGTTCATAAAGGCTCCTCCTACAATGAATCCCACAAAGGAACAAACTGCAATAAACAGTGCATATGGTAACTGTGTTGTTACATGCTCTAGGTGAGGACAACTTGCACCTGTTGAAGAAAGTATTGTCGTATCGGAGATTGGAGATGCATGGTCTCCAAATACGGCTCCGCCAAGAACTGCAGAAATACAAATAAATGAAACGTTTACAATTTCCGTTGCTGCAAAGCCTTGTCCAACAGCAACTCCCGTGGCAATGGGCATTACAATTGGAATCATAATACCAAAGGTTCCCCAGCTTGTTCCTGTTGCAAAGGCAATAACTGCAGAAAGAATAAAAACAATAGCAGGAATAATCCAAAAAGGAAACCCACTTGAAATAACCGCTTCTGAAAGATAAACACCTAACCCAAGCCCGCCATCAGCAGGGGATGACTTAATGATAGATCCTATAGACCATGCCATCGTTAAAATAATAAGTGCAGGAATCATAGATTTAATACCATTTCTTAGTGCTTCACCAGCTGTATGCAATGTCATTAATTTTCGCACTAAATAATAAACATATGTAATGAAAATAGTAAAAATTATTGCATAAAAAAGTGCATATGAAGAATCTGTGTTGTTAAAAGCATCTCCTAAAGACATAGAACCCATTGCTTGCCCAAAGGTCATTACTGTTTCTCCATCAATTGCGCCTAACCATGTCACAATAGGGAAAAAGAGAACTGCACTAACAATAAGGACAACAATAGGAAAAAGCATGTCTATTGGTTTTGCTTTTTCATTTGATTCTTCTTCAATGTCACCAGAAGTTACCCCATATAATTCTTCGTTCCAAAGCTTTCCAGTTTTCTGTGTAAATGCTTCAGAGCGAGCCATTGGACCAAAATCTCTTTTTAGGAAAATTACTGTAAGAACCATTAACAAAGCAGTAAGTGCATATAGGTTGTATGGAATAGAGCGAATGAAAAACTCTAAGTCTGTCATCCCTAATACATCAAACCCTTCCGATGAGCGAATAATAGACATAACCGTTACAACCCAGCTCGAAATAGGAGCTAATATACAAATAGGTGCTGCAGTAGAATCCAAAATATATGAAAGCTTTGCGCGTGAAACATTATTTTTATCATTTATAGGGCGCATAACAGTACCTACTGTTAAAGAGTTAAAATAATCATCAATAAAAATTATTATTCCAAAAATAAAAGTCATAAATTGAGAGCTTGTGCCTGTGCTTAGCCTCGAGGAAGCCCATCGTCCAAAAGCTCCCGCTGCTCCTGTTTTTGAAAGCATGCCTACTAAAGCGCCTAATAAAGCACAAAACAAGAATATCCGAATATTCCAACCATCAGCGAGAGACCCTGCTAACAAATCTGTTAAATTCATTAAAGCAATAGCGGGATTTCCTCCTGCAACAATAAGGGTCCCTGATAAAATACCTAAAAAAAGTGATACAATTACATCTTTTGTAATAAACGCTAACACAATTGTTAGTAAAGGTGGTATTAGACCCCACATACCAAAATGTTCCATAAATCCTCCATGCAAAAAGCGCAAAACAGAGTTTTTCTCGTCTTGCCCTCTTTCCTAAAATAGTAATCTATTGTAATATTACCATGTAATTGATTTTAAATATAGTATGTTTATGCAAAAACATTGACAAAAAAGTATATTTTTACAATTAAAACAGGAAAAACCATGAAAGACACAAAAATTTGTTTATGCTTAACAGAATCTACCCTAAGAAAAAATTTAGAAGTTTTAAATGAATATCGAAAATGGATAGACATTGCCGAGTTGCGTGCCGATTTTTTAACACCTGACGAAGCTCTTAATATTCGAAAGTTCCCAGAACTAGCAAAAATTCCAACTATTTTAACCATTAGAAGAACTTGTGACGGAGGAACTTTTTCAGGAGGAGAATCAGGAAGAACAACCATTTTTGCGCGAGGTCTTTCCTTTGCAGACCAAGATGCAAGCAAAAACTTCGCGTATGTTGATTTGGAAGAAGACTTCAATGTACCTAGCCTTCAAGATGCAGCCCTAGCTTTTAATATCAAAGTTATCAGGAGTTATCACAATATGACTGATTCAAACTTTGACTTTAATGAAAAAATGTTAAGCATGAAAAAAACAGGGCATGAAATTCCAAAAATTGCTTGCATGGCAAACAGCCTCGCAGATGTTTCAAAAGTATTCAAAGAAATGAAAGACGTGGATTATGACCATATTGTTTGTGCAATGGGAAGCAGCGGTATTGCTACAAGAATTCTTGCAAAACAGCTTGGCTCTTTTTTAACATATTGTTCTCCGCCAAATACAGATTTTATGACAACTGTAATAGGTCATATTGACCCCATAATGCTCAATGAACTTTATGGTTTTAGAACAATGACAAAAAAAACAGAAATCTTTGGCGTAGCAGGTTATCCTCTTACAAAAACAGATAGTCCCAAAATTCATGGTGCGGGGTACAGAAGCCACGGCTTAAATGCAGTATATGTGCCATTAAAAGCAAAAACAGTGCAAGAGGTTATAGACTTAGCTGACGAAACAGGGGTAAAGGGGCTGTCAATTACAGTTCCACATAAAGAAACAATTATATCTCTCCTATCAGAAGTTTCAAAAGAGGTGGATGTAATTGGGGCTTGCAATACAATCCATAAAGAAAAGAACGGATGGAAGGGATACAATACTGATGCTGGTGGATTCAAAAGAGCACTCGTAGAATTCCTGGGCACAGATAAATTAAAAGGAAAAAAGGTTTCAATAATTGGTGCCGGAGGAAGTGCAAAAGCCGTTGCCTATGCTCTTTATGAGCTTGAATGTGATGTATGTCTTTTTAATAGAACTATTATAAAAGCTCGCAACATTGCAGAAAAATATGGCTTTAAGTATGCCGGCCTAGGCCTAGGGGTGCATGAACTCATAGAAGAGTATTCAGAAATAATTATTCAAACAACCCCAATAGGAATGGGCTTTGTAAAGGATGATGCAACCGAATCGGGCGATCCTTTAGAGTTTTATAACTTCCAAGGGCATGAACAAGTATATGATATTATTTACTACCCAGAAAAAACACCTATTTTAGAGAGAGCTGAAAAAGCTGGTTGTAAAATCTCTAACGGCTTAAGTATGCTCCAATATCAAGCATATGAACAATTTGAAATTTTCACAGGAGTAAAATATGAGTAAGCTATCACAAAGCGAACAAAAAAAAATGGTGGCATATGAAACAATAGATCGACTAATAGAAAGAGGCTCCATTTTTTCTGGAGTAAAAATTGGACTCGGAACTGGTTCAACTGCAGTACATGCAGTATACCGACTAGCAGAGCATATCAAAAATGGTAAAATTGCAAATGTAAAAGCTGTTGCAACAAGCTTTCAAACAATTATAGCCTGTGAAGAATCAGATATACCAGTATATACCCTGAATAGCAAAGAAATTAATGCCCAACTCGACATCGCAATTGATGGTGCTGATGAAATTGACCCAGAGAACAACCTCATAAAAGGAGGAGGGGCCGCCCATGTGCTCGAAAAAATAGTAGAGTATAACTCAAAAAAACTTGTTATAATTGCTGATGCAACAAAACTAGTCCAAACTCTCGGTACAAACTTTCCTCTTCCTGTAGAAGTAATTGCAGAATCTCGCCTCCCTGTTCAACGAGCAATGGAAAAACTAGGGGCCTCTTGTACCATTCGAGAATGTGCTGGAAAAGCAGGACCAATAATTAGCGACAATGGAAACCAAATTCTCGATTGCGTTTGGAAAAATCCAGTTAACCCAGCCGAAATGGAAGACGAAATAAATAGCATAACAGGTGTTGTTGAAAACGGCTTTTTTACAAAAAATAAACCACTTGTAATGATAGCCTATGAAGACGGAACAGTAAAGGAGATTGAAGGGTAGTTTTTGGGCGTTCCCCCGTGTGGCAACACATAGGTTGCCACATACGGGGTCGAGCTTTGCGGGGTTCCGCTATCGCTTCATTCGTCGCCGTTTGGTGGTCATAGTGCGGACATGGCAAGCCATGTCCCTACGGCGCGAACGGCTTCGCCGCCCCTACAATCTCTAACGTACGTAAAAATTGCCGTCCCTGCCAATTTTTACTATCGAGTTTGCCTTTCGCCAAACTCGCATTTTTTACCAGTGGTGCGACATCCATGTCGCGATTTTATAAAACTATGCAAAATCCATTTCCAAATATAACAGCCAAACAATTCTGCCAAGAACTCATACAAAAACTGGACACAGAAAAATGCCTAGACTTTGAACAAGATGTGGAAAATCGAAATCCACTTTTTTCTACAAAAAGTCTTTTTGAAAAACATGGCGGCATTATGCTTGGAGTTTTAGTTTGCAAAGAAAAATCCTCCAAAGATGACAATACAATCGTTTTAAAGGCTTTTTCAGGTCAATTTGAGGGGATTTGGAACATTGAAGGCTGGTGCAAGCCTCTTCTAGACGTAGAAAAATACAATGCCTTGGTTAAAAAAACAGACGCAGAAATACAAGAACTCACAAAAGAAATTAACAACTTATCCATAACGGACAACAATTATAAAGAACTTTTTGATAAGCGCTCTAATCTTTCAAAAAAAGCTTTTATGCAAATTCAGGACCTTTACCACTTTTCTTGCATAGACAAAACCATAAAAACACTTCTAGATTTAAATGCCACGCACATACCTACGGGAACGGGGGACTGCTGTGCTCCAAAGCTTTTAAACGCGGCTTTTAAAAGAAATCTTATTCCACTAAGTTTGGCAGAGTTTTATTATGGCGAAACAAATGTATCAAAAACAAAAACCCATAAAACCTTTTATGAGCCGTGCGATGAAAAATGTGCTCTTATTCTCCCAACAATGCTTGGCTTACACATTGTCTATAAAGATGAGCACCTTGTCGTAGTACATAAAGAACAAGGCCTTTTAAGTGTTCCAGGAAGAGGCGAAGAAAATCAAGATTGCATTGTTGCAAGGCTTAAAAATCTATACCCAGAAATTATTGAACAGCCCTCTGTTCACCGCCTCGACTTAGATACATCTGGCATAATGGTGTTCGCACTTACAAAAGAAGCCCACAAAAACCTTTCTATGCAATTTGAAAACGGAAGCGTAGTAAAAAAATATGTGGCCGTTTTAGACGGAAATATACATGAAAAGAACATTGCAAAAGAAGGCCTTATTGAGCTTCCTTTTAGGCTTGATATAGAA
>CAYJLT010000062.1:0-11041 GCA_964371295.1 uncultured Treponemataceae bacterium | reverse complement strand
TTTCCTGCCAAAAGAAAACCCCCAAATAAAAGTAAGCACATGATATCAAACCATGAATGATTAGTCAATAGGTATTATTGACTAATGTATATTATTATAACAAGATACGTGTTATACGCTGTATTTTACATTTATTGCACTGGAAAAATAGTTACAAACTCTTCTACTATTTTTTCTGTAAGCGGACTGGCATCTACCGTAACAAGCAAGTCTTTTTGTTCGTAAAAAGCAATGAGTGGCTCTGTTTGTTTTTTATATACTACAAGCCTATTTTTTATTGCATCGGGCATATCATCGTCTCGAATGTATAAGTCCCCTGAGCAAACGTCACACGTGCCATCAATCTTTGGCTTAATAAAATCTATGTGGTAATTTTGTCCGCAGTTTTTACATACTCTGCGCCCAGAAAGTCTTTTTATAACATCATCATCAGAAATAGTAAAATTTACAACAGCATCTATATCTGATATGCCACACAACCCTTCTGCTTGCGCTAAGGTTCGTGGGAATCCATCTAAAATAAACCCATTAGAAACATCTTTTTTTGAAAGGCGCGATTCAACTAACTCTATAGTTAATTCATCGCTTACAAGCGAGCCGGAATCTATTATTGCTTTAACTTTTATACCTAGAGGATTTTTTGCCTTGATAGCCTCTCTAAATATCACACCAGTTGAAATATGTGGAACACCATACCGCATAGATACAACGGCTGCCAAAGTTCCTTTACCTGCACCAGGCGGTCCCAAAAAAATGAATTTCATACCTTCTCCTAATTAAGGCCCACTATCAAGGGTATGCAATCACAAGTGAGCAAAATTATCTTCCTTAATGTACTGAATATAGCATTTTATACTAACTTTTGCAAGCCTATGCATTTTTTTTAAATACAAAAAAACACGCATAAAATGCGTGTTTTTTCTAATGTACTAACTATTAAAAAGCAAAGGCTTCATTTTCGAGCTCAGATACTAAATACTCCAAGTATTCTTGGTTTAGCTGCTCATGTAAGGTTTCTAAGTGTGTTGGAGAAAAATAAAGCCGTAATACAGGGGAGTATATGTTGCGTTCATCTTTATCCGCAGTTTTTTCAACCAAAAGCTCAAAGTATGGTCTGTTTTGTTCTAAATATTTATAATTTGTTTGAAACGTTGTCGTATTATTTCTTGTAGGACCTGCAACTCCCCATGAAACAGACATCGTTCCATCATTAAAATTATTTTTTCGGTTTGGCTCACGCTCTTCCATGGCATTTCTATTACCTTCAGCATAAGAATTGTATGCGGTTGAATACATTTCTATTCCTTCAAAAAGCTGCTTACGTTCATCCCCTTCAAAGAGAAGCACATAAGTCGTCATTCCATCTCTTAAATATAGTTCAACTATATTTGTACGCGGTATAAAAAATGCACGTATCTCGGTTGGGCTTCCCTTGCCAAATGACTCTCTTAGGCATATGAGATTTTCAAGTTGTATTGGGTCAAAATCACCAATAAAATTGGGGTCTTCTTCAACATGTGTAGGAGTGCTTTCACACGCTACAAGCAAAACCATAATTAGCAATACGGTTATCAAAAAAAATTTATTTGATTTCATATATAAATCTCCTCTCTCACTCAGTGAGAGTAATGCCATTGTATCTGTTTTTTTTCCATTTTGCAAGCATTTAAGGTATGAAAGATAAAATTTTGATGAAAAATACGGTACTTTCTTGACAACGGCCGTTTTTTTTCGTATATTTAGTACATATTAAAATTTAATCACATTCCTTTGGAGGATTACACATGAAGGTTACACCTTTAGCAGACAGAGTTCTGGTACAAATTGAAAAAACTGAATCTAAAACAGCTAGCGGAATCATTATTCCTGACACAGCGCAAGAAAAAACACAAATTGCAGTAGTTGTTGCTATTGGCGATGATTCTGAAAAAATCAAAGTAAAACCAAAAATGCGAGTGATGTATGATAAATATGCAGGAACTCAAATAAAATTAGATGGTGAAGATTGTTTAATCCTAAAAGCTGAAGATATTATTGCAATTATTGAAAATTAATACGCACAAGCTTACAAATGTGAAAAGGCTGTCCAATGGGGCAGTCTTTTTTTATCCACAGATTTATAGGATTTTTATTGGAATACAACCATAAAACCTGTTTGTTATACTATTAAGATTTGAACGCACTAAAAATATAAATATTTTTGCTTTTACTATTCTGGTGGTGTTCGGAATAAAGATTAAAGACTCAATAATATAATCTGCGTAATCTGTGGTTATATAATGACCAGTCCGTGGTATACGCAATAATTAAAATCTGTGAATGATTCATAACCAATCTTAGTGGTAGCTGTTATAGACTATAAAAAAAGGTTTTTGCTCTTCCTAAGAAAAACAAAAACCTAAATATATTAACAGGGTTTATAAAAACTATTCGAAAAGCATATAGCTTCACAAATAATTTTAACACAGCACCGATTCGAACCCTGCGCAGGTGCAAAAAAAAGAGTTCATCTTAAAAAGACGAACTCTACGGGAGTGACGGGGCTTGAACCCGCGATCTCCGGCTTGACAGGCCGGCGCGATAACCAGCTTCGCTACACCCCCAGTTCAAATAATATATCAAATAATAAAAAATGTGTCAAGATGCTGAAGTAGAAAAGTGCTGTTTATTCCGCAAAAATACCACGCCATGTTCTTCGCCTTCAACCACTAGCCCCACCCTTTTTGCACATTCTTCTATAGATGTCATCGTGTAAAAACTTACATGGGTAAAATCATCTTTGTACCACCACGTTTTAAACTCATCAAAAGTACTTGGTGCAAACTTCGTTTGAATGGCAATAAGTCCTCCTTGGGCACAAGTCTTTGCCAAGCCCTGAAACCCTTCTAATGGATTTTCAAAATGTTCTACAACTTCAAGGCAAAAAACAATGTCAGCTCCATGTTCAAAAAAATCGCCATTGGGGTAAAAAAATGGATCCCAGTGTTTAATATGTGTATTAAAATCTAGTAGGCCTCTTTCTTTATATTCTTCAAGTAGCTGAACCAAAGCTGGGTATGGCCCAGAACCATAATCAAACAATTTTGCTAGCGTATTATTGGGAGCTACTTTTTTTTCATATCTTAAAACTTCCTGTATGTATTTTTCTAAGTACTTTTTATACCCATCATTTTTGTTATTTTCTTCCAAGGCATTTGTATGCAGAAGATAACGATTTTTTTGCTCGTCACATGTTGAAAAGCTCTCCGAGGACATAAAAAACCCTCCACAGCCTGAACTATATGTAGTGGAGCAATGAAAAAATATTCTTTTTTGTATTGTTTCTTCTATTAAAAACATGTTTTCACAAAATGGGCATATTGTTGACTTATCCATACCTTAATTTTAGCAAAAAAACTCTATTCAGTCATTAAAAAAAGTAAAAAAAAGATTAAAGAAAACCTAAGATAGCTCCGATATATAAAACGAGAGTTTCATAGTTGTCTATCTTCGTTGAAGAAATGCAACTAGTAACAATCATTGTGAAGTTAAAGACAGAAAGTATTCTGTTTTTATAAAAACACAACGAATAACAGGAAGTTATTCTAAAACAATTCCATGGAGGAATCTTATGATTATTAATCACAACATGTCAGCAATGTATGCAAACCGTACTCTCGGTGTAACCAACTTAGCTCAGTCTAAGGACATGGAAAAACTTTCATCTGGTGAAAGAATTAACCGAGCTGGTGACGATGCTTCAGGTCTAGCTGTTTCAGAAAAAATGCGATCACAAATTCGTGGTTTGAACAAAGCTTCTGAAAATGCACAAAACGGTATCAGTTTTATCCAAACAACTGAAGGTTATTTGCAAGAAACAACAGACGTTATGCAAAGAATCCGTGAACTTGCAGTACAAGCTTCCAATGGTATTTACAGTGATGAAGATCGTATGCAAATTCAAGTTGAAGTATCTCAGCTTGTAGCAGAAGTAGATCGTGTAGCAAGTCATGCACAATTTAATGGTATGAATATGCTCACAGGTCGTTTCGCTCGTCAAACAGGTGAAAACACTGTAACAAGTTCTATGTGGCTTCACATTGGTGCAAACATGGACCAAAGAATGCAAGTTTTCATTGGTACAATGACAGCAATGGCAGTTGGTGTACGAGAAATCGGAACAGAACAAGTTATGTCAATTGCAACACCGGATGAAGCAAACCGCTCTATTGGTATGATTGATGAAGGTCTTAAAAAGATCAACAAACAAAGAGCTGATCTTGGTGCATACCAAAACAGACTTTCTTTGGCAATCGAAGGTATTGACATTGCAGCAGAAAACTTACAAGCTGCAGAATCAATAATCCGTGACACCGATATGGCATCACAAATGGTTGATTTCACTAAAAATAGTATCTTAGCTCAAGCAGGAACAGCAATGTTGGCTCAAGCTAATGCTTCATCACAAAACGTTTTATCATTATTACAATAATAGTGATTTAATGCTTGCAGGTTTTTAGAAAATATGTTATACTTTCTTTAGGTTGGTAGGCACATGTTTTCTAAAACCTGACATGCACTTGTTTTAGAGTGCAGGCTTGTGGCTAAGAAATTAGTCACAAAGCAGAGATTTTTGACAGTAACCTCTTATGTTTAGCGTAACAATAGAGACGGTTGCGACTAGTGCAAAAAAGAACCGGTGGGAGCCGGTTTTTGGTGTTGGTACAACAGTTCCTATTGTGGGTCTAAAACGAAGAAGCAGAGGCGCACAAACTGCAACTTTGCCCATGACGTACAAAAGGTCTTAAAGCATGAAGCTTTAAGAACAAATAAACATGGAGGTGTTATTATGGTTATTAATCACAACATGAGTTCAATGTATGCAAATCGTGTGCTCGGATTAAATTCAAGCGCATTACAAGGCAGCATTGAAAAACTCAGTTCTGGCGAACGTATTAACAGAGCCGGTGACGATGCTTCAGGATTAGCAGTATCTGAAAAAATGAGAATGCAAATCAGAGGCTTAAACCAAGCGGAACGCAATATTCAAAATGGTGTTTCGTTTATTCAAGTTACAGAAGGTTATTTGCAAGAAACAAGTGACATTCTAGGTCGTATTCGTGAATTGTCTGTGCAAGCTGCCAACGGTATTTATAGTGCCGAAGATAGAATGCAAATTCAGGTTGAAGTTTCACAGCTTATCGATGAAGTAGATAGAATCGCAAGCGCTGCCCAATTTAACGGCATGAACATGCTTACAGGTTCTTTTGCATCTGACTCTGTTACAGGTCAAATTATGCAACTACAAGTAGGGGCTAACGTAGACCAGAACGAACGCATTTACATTGGTACAATGACTGCACAGTCTTTGGGACTTACTGGCGCACAAGGTGATGTTACAGCAAAGCTTAATATTGCAGATCCTGAATCAGCAAATATGGCTCTTGCAACTGTAGATTCAGCAATGACATCTGTGAACAAACAAAGAGCTGATCTTGGTGCATACCAAAATCGCTTTGAATTAGCAGCAGAAGGAATTGCAATTGCAGCTGAAAACTTACAAGCAGCTGAATCAACAGTACGCGATACTGACATGGCTAGCCAAATTGTTGAGTTCACAAAAGACCAAATTCTTACACAGGCAAGTACCGCTATGTTGGCTCAAGCAAACGCTATACCACAAAATGTTCTTACGCTTTTGAGCTAGATGTGCACACTTATTGAAGAGAGATCTGGATGTCGTCTTTTTGATAAGGTTATAATGAAGGACGAAAGGGGCGCGCCCCTCTTTCTGTCCTTTGTGATAATAAAAATACGTTTCAAGGAGGAAACGATATGAGTATATCTACAAACGGAATTGGAAGCAGTACTATGACTCAGAGTCCGGTTAGCTTGCGAATTGCATCAGTAGCTGATGATTTAGCAAAAAAGAATGCTGCTATTAAGCAAAGTGTCCAAGAAGTAGCATCTAAAAACATTAATACTTCTACCCAATCATCGGTTGGAAAAAAATTGCAATATAACGTTAATGAAAAACTGGATCAAGTAGTTGTAAAAGTGGTAGATCCAGTTACAAACGAAATAGTAAGGGAGATTCCATCCGCTGAAATGCAAGATATGAGAGTTCGCGTAAAAGATGCAATAGGTAATTTTATCGACGAAACTTGGTAGTTCTTGCGGATGACAAGCATAGCCTATGTCTGATTTAAATATCCCAGGTGTTACTGATAGATATGGAACACAAGATATTATTAGTGGCTTGATGGAAGTTGAGCGAGTCCCTCTTCAACGCGAAGAGACTCGCTTGGAAGGCTTCCATACCGAGCAAGACGCGTGGCGGGATATTAATGCCCAAATGACAACACTGCGAGAAACAACGAGAAACCTTTACTCTTTTGATAACCCTTTTAGTTTAAAAATAGCAACTTCGAGCCAAGAACATGCTATTACAGCAACACCCGATAGAGATGCAAATTTCGAAACATTTAAAGTCGAAGTTCTCCAAACAGCTACTGCCGATAGATTTTTGTCTGGCGAAATTGATTCCAATATGCGAGTTGAAGCTGGAGAGTACGCATTTAGAGTCAATGATAAAACTATAAAACTTAATTGGAGAGGCGGAAAGCTCCAAGATTTTGTTGATGCAATAAACAGGCGTTCTGCAAATACTGTAAAAGCCTCATTAATTGGCATAACAAGAGATACAAAGTCGTTGCTTATTGAATCCCTTATTCCTGGAGCTGAAAACAAGCTTCATTTTGAAGGTGCAGCAGAGCAATTTGCTAAAGATATTGGAATGATTAGCCAAGCTCGAAATGCACCTGCTACAAATTTTCCTTTAAATGATACAACCATGCAAAATGCAGGCAATCTATCTTCTAAAATTATAGAAGTTAGTGATACCTCTTTAAGTCTCCCTCCAAACTCAGGATTTGAAACAAAAATTCCAGATACAGCAAAAGCAAACTCAGAAAGTGTAATTACCTTTTCTGCTTCACTCATAGATATTCCAGAAGAGCCCCCTTTACCTTCAGAGCCTACCCTACCCTCATCTGGTCTTGTAAGTTTTAAAGATGTAACACTTGCAAACGAAAAGGTGGAAACAACGCTTCCACCTGCTCCACAAACTGCTCCAGTTACTCCTATAGAGGATTTTACCTCAGTGTTTGTTAAAACAACAGAAGGTATTGAAATTCCATTATCAGATTTACAGCGCGATGGATCAAGTACTGATTTTTCAATAACAATTGGCGATTACCCAAGCATAGATTCAATCGTGGTAAAGAATAACAATACTCATAAAAATATGAGTTTATCCCCCTTTGAAATTACAAGTCCTTCATCTGGTACTGATTATGTAGCAAATAATGCTATAGACTCAGCAGGGGATGCAAAAATAAAGTATCAAGGTATAACAATTACACGTCCAACAAATGAAATTGACGATGTTATTCCAAATGTTACACTTAATCTGCATGATATAACAGATAGACCTGCTACGATTACTATTGACCCTGACACAGAAACCGCAAAGGAGCAGCTTATAACCTTTGTGGCCCAATATAACAGACTTATTGCAGATGTAAATATTGTTACGCAAAACAAGCCTGAAATAATTGATGAACTTGAATACTTAAGTGATGACGAAGTTGAAACTGCAAACGAACGCCTTGGCATGTTTTCTGGTGAGTTTTCCCTTACAAATACAAAAAACAATTTACAACAAATAGCATCTAATCCATATTATACCACCGATGATTCTACAATAAACATGCTTTCTCAAATTGGAATCTCTACAAGTGCAAGCACAGGGGGTTTTTCTGGGGTTACTTCAAGTAGGCTTCGTGGGTATTTAGAAATAAATGAAGATATACTTGATGATGCACTTACGAATAATATAAATGATATAAAAAACCTTTTTGGCTATGATACTGATGAAGACCTTGTAATTGATTCAGGGCTTGCTTATCAAATGGATAGGCATTTACAAGCTTTTACACAAGTAGGTGGTATAATTGCAACAAAGTCATCAACACTCGATAGGCAAATTGATGCATCTGAAACAAAAATTGCAAGTTTAGAAGATAAACTTGAAGAAACAGAACAAAATTTGCGTGTAGAATACGGGCGCATGGAAAGTGCTTTAAATAGTTTGGAAAGTCAGTCATCCTCAATAACAAATTTTACAAATCAAAATAATAGATCTCAATAAGGAGGGAGCAATACATGGAAATAATTATAAATGAGCAACTGCTAGAGTTTTCCCTCGAAAATGAAAAAACCGTAGGAGATATTTTATTTGCAATTGAGCAAGATTGTGCAAAGAATAAGGCTACTATTATTCGCATTTGTATAAATGGAAATCAAATAGATGAAAGTGATTTTGACGCAGCCGCAAAAGAATCCTTGGAAACGGTAAAGACTATTTCTCTTGAAACAATGAGTGAAAGTGATGTTTTGCACTATTTACAAGAGCTTATAAATAGCTTACCTGAAACGATAGCTCAACTATTAAAAATACCAGTACTATTGCAAAGCAATAAAGATGCAGAAGTTTCAAATACTGTTATTTCATTTGCCGACACGTTTAAGGATATGCAAAAACTCGTGTCCTTTTGTGGGCTATTTCCTCAAAAATTTAATAATTTCACAATTGGTGGAGAAAACCTTTCAGTTTTTTTTCAAGACTTCATACCTATTTTACAAGAATTTGAATCATCGCTCGAAACCCGCGATACAGTATTAACGGGAGATTTAGCGGAATATGAAATAGCCCCAAGGCTTCAAGCCTTTGTAGATGCTACTACTACACAATATGGAGAACTATGTTAATACTTCAATTTTCAACAATCATGCCTTCAAGACAAAACTCTCCTGCTGTCCAAATAGCAATTGCAGTTATAGTAGCCATTGCGCTCATTATAATTATTCGCCAACTCTATAACTCGTTTCGAGCACGAATTGCAGAAATTGAAAAAGATTCTCCAAGAAAAAAACTTGATATACGCTCATTACGAAAAGTCGGAGCGAGGCTAGGTTTTAGTGCACAAGATCTTTCCTTTTTAGAGCTCCAGTGTAAACGCTTTGAAATTACCTATATTCCTCTCATTTCGAATACTGAATATTGCATAACAACAGTTTTTAAAAGAATATTTGAAGGTATGTGTGGGAACCCCGAAAATCTTGAAGAAGCAGACCTTGAGAGCAATAAATTAGCTCTCTTTATGCTTATTTATAAAGTTGAACTAGCAAAAAGAAGTCTTTCATTACTAACAAGCACGAGTGCGTTTACTGAAGGGCTGCCTATTTCTTATATCGCAGAAGATGGTAATCATCATGCATCTAGGATTATAGAAAACAATAAAACAGGTCTTTTTCTTGAAGTGGCATTAAATGCTCATGGCCTACCTGTGCAACCCCAACCACTTTCAAAAATTAAGCTTTACTTTGAATTGCACGGTGGAATTGCATATCAAGCAACAACCCGAGTAATGCGTTACCAAACCAGAAACGGGGTGGAAGAGCTTGTTCTTATTCATAGCCATGATGTCGAATTTTTCCAAAGAAGGAAATTTAGGAGAAAAGATGTTTCTCTTGATTGTACGTTCAATGCAGTGGCAATAACCGAACCACAGCCAGGAAACAAAGTATTTACGGCTCAACCTCGTGAGTATATTGGGAAAATTGCGAACATATCTGCAAGTGGCTGTCGTATGACAACCAGTATTCCTATAAAAGCAGATCAATACATGAAAATATCACTACTCTTACCAAATGGCGAGCGAGGTACAATGATAGGAATTATTGTTCGTTCTAGAAGAGAGATTAACCGAAATGTGTGTGTACTAAACATACGCTTTATTCGTATGCAAAAAAAGATGCAAAACAATATTTTTGCATTAGTGTATAATTATGAAAATAATCCACCAGAAGATAGCGAGTAAGAAAAAAAATGGAAGTATTAGAAATAAAAAATATTGAGCGTGAGCCAGGTCATATATATTACAGAAGAACATATCATGGTGATGCGATTCTTTCATTGCCTAGAGGATCTATAACACTCCCTATTCAATTTACTTTAGAAATGGACCCAATGGGACAAATGTCTATTGAGTTGAATTTAAAAGGCGAAGTTGATTACCCAATTTTGCCGCTTAGAAAAACACTCATTGCATTTATTCTTGAAATGGACAAAAAGGATGAATTGCTTTGCTAGTTTTGCATACTAACTCTTCGGACCAAACTATTGAACTAGGCAAAAAAATTGGCTTACATTTACAAAAAGGCGATATAATAGCACTGCAAGGAACACTGGCTGCTGGAAAAACTACCATCACAAAAGGGATTGCTCTTTCTCTCGGCATTGATGAGCCAATAACAAGTCCTACTTTTACTCTCATCAGTGAATATGAAGGAAGTATGCCGTTATATCATTTAGATGTTTATAGGCTCGATGGTGTAGATTCTTTTATTGACCTTGGCACCGATGACTTACTCTACGGGGACGGAGTAAGCATTATTGAATGGAGTGAAAAAATTATGAGCGAGCTTCCACATGATGTAATTATTATAAAACTAGAAGTGCCAAGTGAAAAAGAAAGTGAAAAGAGAATAATTACTATAGAAAATTGGAAATATGGAGAGCTTGCTGTATGAAAGCACTTGCAATAGATAGTTCAGTAAATTGTATTTCTTTCGCAGCAAAAAATGGTGATAAGTATGCAACCCTTTCTTTAGATATAGGAATGAGGCAAAGTGAAAAGCTATTAACATCAATACAATATGTTTTAGAACAGGTAGAGCTTAGTCCGTCAGAGCTTAACTTTACTGTATTGTGTGAGGGTCCAGGCTCTTTTACGGGTCTTAGACTTGGGTACGCTGCATTAAAGGCGCTTGAGCTTGCACATAATATTCCCATTTTTGCTATTCCAACCCTTGAAGCAATTGCTCACCCCTACTCTACTTGGAAGGGAGCTGTTCTTTCCGTAATTGATGCAAAAAAAAGTAGATTTTATGCAAGCATATATAGAAATGGGGAAATGACCGTAGAGCCAATTGACGC
>CAYJLT010000061.1:0-11255 GCA_964371295.1 uncultured Treponemataceae bacterium | reverse complement strand
GCTGGCACTTTTAATTGGCGCCCAAGTTCGTAGGCAACAACTACGCCTCCCATTGCAGGCCCTATAACAACATCAAAGACTAGCTCGCCCTTTGCCTTTTTTTCTAAAAGCTCTTTAACAGGAATTGAAAGAACTTTTTCTGCTTTGTTGGGATATTGCAAGAGTTTTGCGCATTGAAAATACTGGCTTGAATGTTTTCCTGATGAAAGCAAAAAATGCCCTGAAAGCATCGCTTCACATTCGGCTAAAATTGATTTTACGTCTGACATAAGAATTGCTCCTTTAATTACTATAAAATTATAGCACGAAACACTTCTTATTTCAAGAAAGTCTTGCCTTTAATACCGGGAAAACAGCAACGATAACGCACTATCCCTCTTGATTTTCTGCCAAATCTTTGATAAATTTATACTACATTTTTTACTTGAATTTGGCGAAAAATAGTATTATAATATATATGGATGGAAAAACAATGGATCCAAAGTTTGATAATGAGACAAACCAAGCAGTTGATGAAAAAATAAAAGAGCCTACACAATACAGGGTAATTTTAATGAATGATGATTATACAACAAAAGAGTTTGTCACCGAAATTTTGATGGATGTTTTTCGAAAAAGCCAGGAAACTGCAATTTTTTTAATGGAAAGAGTTCATGTTGTAGGGTCAGCAGAAGTAGGCGTATACCCTTACGACATTGCAGTAACTCGAATATCGCTTACGCTTCAATCGGCACGAAAGCAAGGCTTTCCTTTACAATGTAAAATGGAAGAGTGCTGATGAAAAAAATCGGAGGATATTGTGAAAATATCAGATCAGCTAAAAAAAGTTTTAGAACAAGCTTTTAACTTTGCCCGAAAGTCAAATCATGAATTTTTAACGCCCGAACATATATTATATGCATCTTTAAATAGTGACTATGTGCTAAATCTTCTTTTGCTTTGCGACACAGATGTAATTTATGTAAGACAATCGCTTGAAACATATTTAAAAGAAAGAATTCCTCAAACTACAAATAAAGCACCTATAGAAACAATGGGATACCAATCTGTAATGGGAAGAGCAATAATGCATTGTGCCTCGGCAGATAAAAAAACGCTCGATTTGGTTGATGTCATTGTAAGCATGCTTGATGAGCAAAAAAACCATTGCAGCTTTTATCTAAAAAAAGCAGGATTAACACGCTTACAGCTCTTGGAAGCCATTGGATATGCTCGAAATGAGGGTAGTGAAGAAGGATTTATCGAAACAGCATCAGCAGAAACAGCTTCAAGTCAAGAGTTCAAATCTGAAAATGCAATAAAACCAAAAAAAATTATTATAACCCATACAAATGAACAAGGCGAAAAAGCCCCTCAAAAAAAGTCTTTACTGCAACAGTACACACGCGACCTTATTGCTGAGGCAAAAGAAGAAAAACTTGAAAAACTTATTGGTAGAGAAGAAGAGCTTTTGAGAACAATGCAAGTACTTTGCAGACGTTCAAAAAACAACCCCATTCATGTTGGTGAGCCTGGCGTTGGCAAAACAGCCATAACAGAAGGCCTTGCACAGCGCATTGCATCTGGAAATGTTCCTGAGCTGCTAAAAGATTACAGTGTTTATAGCCTCGACATGGGAACGCTCATTGCTGGAGCTAAATTCAGAGGCGACTTTGAAGAACGTATAAAAAAACTCACCGATGAATTGCAAAAAAAAGATAAATGTATTTTATTTATTGATGAAATTCACTCTATAATTGGAGCAGGCTCAACTTCTGCAGGAAACCTTGATGCATCAAGTTTATTAAAGCCCATGCTTACTGCAGGTAAAATCCGCTGCATAGGGTCAACAACCTATGATGAATACTCAAAAATCTTTGAAAAAGACAGAGCTTTGGCTCGGCGCTTTCAAAAAATTGACATAGCTGAACCAAGTGTTGAAGAAACCCTTTCTATGCTCAAAGGCCTTGCTCCTCATTATGAAAAACATCACGGGGTAACGTATCTCGAAGATGCAATACAAGCTGCCGTTGATCTTTCTTCACTATATATCACTGATAGGTTTTTACCAGACAAAGCAATAGATGTTATTGATGAAGCAGGTTCATGGATGCGCCTTCATGGAAAAACAAACTCAATCGAAACACAAAAAGAAAAGAAAAGACTTGATGAGAATGTGGTCGATGTTTCACTTATAGAAAAAACGGTTGCACGGATTGCAAAGATTCCTGAAAAAACCGTAAATACTGATGAAAAAGAAAAGCTTCGTTCTCTTGGCTCAGATCTTTCTAACCTTGTATTTGGACAAGACAAAGCGCTTGAAGCTGTAGTAACAGCGGTAAAACGTTCTCGTGCAGGGTTTTCAAATACAGAAAAACCCTCTGGCTGCTTTTTGTTTGTAGGCCCTACAGGTGTTGGTAAAACAGAACTCGCAAAAAGCCTTTCAGAATGCCTAGGGACAAAGCTTTTGCGCTTTGACATGAGTGAGTATCAAGAAAAGCACACAGTGAGCCGCTTAATTGGTTCTCCACCAGGTTATGTAGGCTTTGAAGAAGGCGGGCTTTTAACAAGCGCCGTGAGAAAAGACCCTCATGCAATTATTTTGTTGGATGAAATAGAAAAAGCCCATAGCGATATTTATAATATTTTATTGCAAGTTATGGATTACGGATCTCTTACCGACAACCAAGGTAGAAAGGCCGATTTTCGAAATGCAATGATTATTATGACAAGCAATGCAGGAGCCCGAAACATAAATGCCTCTCTCATAGGTTTTGGCGAAAGAAAAGAATCTGAGCAAGCCGTATTTGACGCAGTTGAAAAAACATTTAGCCCCGAGTTTAGGAACCGGCTTGATGCAGTTATCGCTTTTGGGCATTTGGATAAACAAATTATGTGTGATATTGCCACAAAAGAAATAAAAAAACTTAATGAAAGGCTTGCAAACCAAAATGTTTCTATTAATGTATCAAGTGAGGCTCTATTATTTTTAACAGAAAAGGGATACTCCGAAGAGTTTGGAGCTCGAAATATAAGTAGAACAATTGATGAGTATATTGCGAGCCCTCTTGTAGATGAAGTTCTTTTTGGAAAGCTAGCAAAAGGCGGAAAAGTAAAAGTTACCTTGAAAGGGGATAAAATTGTACTTGCTTGCACACAAGCAAAAAAACTCAAAGCCCTTCTTGCATAATGCAACACCCATGCGATTTACCCCATAAAGAAAGCTTCCCAAAACTAGATGTAGGAGAATGGTTTCAGTTTCCACCCTTTGAAGACACCGACGGAGGAGTAATTGCCTTTGGTGGAAACCTTTCCCCAGGGATGCTCTTATCTGCTTACATGCAGGGTATTTTTCCATGGTACAATGAAGGAGAACCCCCTGTTTGGTGGTCTCCAAACCCACGCTTTGTTCTTTTTCCCCGTGAACTACACATCCCTAATCGTTTAAAAAGATTATTACAAAAACAACCTTTTTTATACACTATGAACGCAGCTTTTTCACAGGTGATTGAAAACTGTGCGAAAACAAAAAGAGTTGGGCAGGACGGCACATGGATTTTAGAAGAGGTAATTGATGCATATAAAGAGCTACACCGACTTGGCTTTGCACATTCTTTCGAGGCCTGGGAAGTCACCGAAGGGGCTTATCCAGTACTGGCAGGAGGATTCTACGGCGTTCTCCTTGGCCAAGTTTTTTGCGGCGAATCTATGTTTTCACACATTCCCAATGCGTCAAAATGTGCTTTCGTAATCTTTGTAAAAAATTTTGCCTCTTGTGGAGGAAGCCTCATAGACTCACAAGTGTATACCGACCACCTCGCTCGCTTTGGCACTAAAAATATAAGTCGGGATGCCTTTTTAAGACTTGAAAAAGATTTTCTTTACAAAAACCTTTCGCACGATTTAGCAGACTTATATCAATAGGGATATTAATTTGATAACTCTTCTTTAGAGCAAACCTTCCCTTTGTTGTAGAATCTAACCGTTCCTTTTCCCGCATTTTTTGCTTCATACATGGCTACATCTGCAAAGTGAAGTAAACTATTAGAAGTTTTCCCATCTGATGGATAACGCACAACTCCTACACTGCAACCACATGAAATTTTGTTTCCTTCAAAACGGCAAGGGTCTGTAAAATCCTTCATAAAAGAATCAATTGCTTTAAACAAATCTTCATTATCTTTTGGAGTTGAAAGTAAAATAACAAATTCATCTCCACCATTTCTATATGTCTTGCACTCTAGTTTAGAGTTTCGCCCCAACCGCACACTTATCTCTTTTAAAAGAAAATCTCCCGCTGCATGTCCATATGTGTCATTAATTTCTTTGAATCCATCTAAATCACAAAACAACATACACCATTCTGTTCCAAATGAAGAGTCTGCACTCATAAATGAGTCAATATCCTTAAGAAGTTTTCTTCTATTAGCTAGCCCTGTTAAGGCATCACAGTTTGCAAGTTTTTGCACTAATAATTCGTTGTTTTTATTTTCAGTAATATCAACACTGGAAACAAGGTGTGCAAGCCTCCCATCAACCCACGGAAAAGCAGAACTAAGCACACGAAACCAAGAACCATCAAAAGGCCTCTGATAATCCCATGAGTACATCTTTGTAGGCTCTCCCTTTTTATCTATAAGCTTTAATTGCGGGCAAAAATCACATTGACCCGTTTTCCCTTCAAATATTGTTGCCCAGCATTTTTTACCCATCATGTTTTCAACCCCTCCATAAGGGGCGGCCATGCTTTTATTTACATACAATATTTCATGTGTGAAAAAATCATTTACATAAATATCTATACCTGTATGATCTAGTATTCGAGCTAATATTTTTTCTGCGTTACTAATGCCTTTTTCATATATTTCAAGCTTTATAATATTCACCAATAGAGACAGGCAAGAAAGACAATTATCAAGTTCAAACTCCCCAAGCCTGTTTTCTGAGCGCCTATCTGCAAGGCACACAAGGCCCGCTAGTTCATCGCGTAAATTTTTTATAGGGACCAAGACGAATGCTTGTACTGAAAATATTTTTGCTAATGTTGATTTGAGCTGCGTTTCATTCTTATCTTTCTTGTGATAAAGCAATATCGATAAGTTCGCCAGCTCTTCATATAAATCCTTATCGAGCAAAGAGATTATATTTAGAGAATCTTCTGTGTTTTCCTTTTTACAAACTTGATAATAGTCTGTTTTTTTAAATATTCCACTTTCATCTTTTTGATACACAAAGCCATATGCAAAACCAAAAAAAGTACACAAGTCTTTTAATACTTCAGATTTTGGTATGATGTTACCTGTTCCAGTATTAATTTTCCTCATCAAAGCAGAATAAAACTCTATATATTTTCCATCCATATAATACCTGGATACTATTTTATAACAATATACGTAAAATTACAACTTAAAAAAATAAATTGTATAAAGTTTTTTACACATTAAAAAGAAAACTTGGGCTTTTTTCTTTTTACCCGTTTATGTCGTGACAAAAAACTTATTATACATTATACTTTTACATTATGAACACAACATCACATGCTATTATTTCAGTGGTCGGAGAAGACCAAGTTGGTATTATTGCACGGGTTAGTGCTGCACTATCTGAGCATAAAGTAAATATTATAGATATTAGTCAAACCATTTTATCAGGAAATTTTGTTATGATGATGATGGTAGACTTTGAAAACTCTCTCATAAGCATCGAGTCATTACGAAAAGAAATGGATGCTTTAGGAGAAGAAATGAGTGTAGGAATACACATAATGCATGAAAAAGTTTTTAATGCAATGCATAGAATATAAAAGAGGTTATAGATTTGAAAAATATTAAATATTTGCTATTTAGCTCTGTAATTTTTGCAAGCATTTGTGCATGCGCAAGTTCTTCACAAACACAACAAGAAAGCACAGAGCAGGTTTTATCCCAAGATAAACAAAGCTCTGGCAACCAAATACTGGTTGCGGCCCCAAGGGGGGGCATTGATGAAGGTAACACCGCTGCCGCCCAAAGCCCAGTAAGCTTTACCGAGATTTGGAGCTACGTATTAGATGGAAGAGAAAACACCTTAACAAACGATATGCCCCTAACCGATGTAGGATATTTTGGAGCCTCTATAGACAACAGAGGAAAGCTAACAGGCGTACCTGATGCAAGAAATATTAGTTTTTTTGATGGCAAAATACACTTAGTTGCAGTTTGCAATCATTATGGCATGTCCCATATGATGCTTAACCCAGAATATCCTTTTAGAGAAGCTTTAATTGATGATTTAATTGAAGCAGTTGAAGAATACGATTATGATGGGCTTCAAATAGACTATGAGCTTGTTCTTGCAAGTGACAAAGAAAATTATTTATCCTTTTTACAAGAACTAGCAACAAGAGTAAAACGGTTACCGCCAACGAGCAAAACAGACGAAAGAATTTTTTCTGTAGCGGTTGCAGCAAGAACAAGATACTTAACAGAAGATGCATACGATTATAAAAGAATTACTGAAATTGCAGACAGTGTATTTGTTATGGCGTATGATGAGCATTGGAGCGGTGGAAGGCCTGGACCTGTTGCGTCTTTTGGATGGGGAGAAAGAGTAGCTGAATATGCTCTAGAAGTAATTGGAAAAGAAAAGCTTGTTATGGGGCAACCCTTTTATGGTAGAACATGGGGGGATTTTAGCGCAAATAAAGCATATTTTCACTCTGGGATGGAAAGGCAAGTAAGAGAAAATGATGTCCAGAATCTTGAAAGGATTGATAATATTTTGCACTACACTTATACAATTCCACTCACTGTTACAGCCTACTACGATGACGCACATTCCATACAAGAACGCTCACAAATGTATAAAAACATGGGAATAGATAACACTGGGTTTTGGTGTTTGGGGCAAGAAGACCCTGAAGTTTGGACTAGATTGAAAATAGAGGAATAAGACCATATGATGTTTACACCTGTAGAAATACAAGAAACACTTGACATGTTCATGCATTATAAATTAGATGTACGGGCAATAACTATGGGGATATCCCTTCGAGATTGTGCTTCCAGTTCTGGCGAGAAAAGCCGTACTAAAATGTATGATAAAATCATGAAGTATGCACGAAATTTGGTAAAGATTGGGACAGATATTGAGCATGAATATGGGGTTCCAATTATTAATAAAAGAATAGCTGTTACTCCAATTTCTCTTGTTGCAGAAAGTTCAAATGATGATAACTACGTCGAATGGGCTATTATGCTCGATAAAATAGCAAAAGAATTAAATGTTGATTTCATTGGAGGTTTTTCAGCCTTAGTTCAAAAAGGTAGAACAATCGGAGATACTAGACTTATTAATTCAATTCCTGAAGCCCTTTCTATAACAGAGCGCGTATGTTCATCAATAAACTTGGGAACAACAAAAAATGGTATAAATATGAATGCCGTAAAAGATATAGGTGAAATAATAAAGAAAACAGCAGAAAACACAAAACATAAAGATGGTCTAGGCTGTGCAAAGCTTGTAGTTTTTTGTAATGCTCCAGAAGATAATCCATTCATGGCAGGTGCCTTTCACGGACCAGGTGAAGGAGAGGCCGTTCTATCTGTAGGCGTTTCAGGTCCTGGAGTTGTTGCAGCTGCATGCAAAGAATATGAGGGGCGCCCCCTAGATGAACTTGCCGATGGCATCAAGAAAACTGCTTTTAAAATCACACGGATGGGGCAACTCGTTGGAACTGAAGCGGCTAAAAGACTCGGCGTCGCCTTTGGTATTCTTGATTTGTCACTTGCCCCAACACCCTTTGTTGGTGACTCTGTAGCGCGCATACTAGAAGCGATGGGACTTGAGGTAACAGGTGCCCCAGGAACAACTGCAGCGCTTGCCATGCTAACCGATATGGTAAAAAAAGGTGGTGTAATGGCCAGTACTAACATAGGTGGCCTGTCAGGGGCGTTTATTCCTGTATCAGAGGATGAAGGTATGATTGCTGCAGTTCAAGCAGGGGCGCTTAATTTAGAGAAGCTTGAAGCAATGACCTGTGTATGCTCTGTGGGATTGGATATGATTGCAATACCAGGAAGTACAAGCGCTACAACTATAAGTGGGATAATTGCAGATGAAATGGCCATTGGGATGGTTAACAACAAAACTACAGCGGTTCGTATTATACCGGTTCCTGGCAAGGACGTCGGTGAATGGGCAGAGTTTGGAGGGCTTCTTGGCGGAGCTCCAATTATGGCCGTAAATAAATTCTCATGTGCTGATTTTATTAACCGCGGAGGTAGAATCCCAGCTCCTATACACAGTTTTAGAAACTAACGGAGACACCATGCAAAAAGGATTCTATAAAACTCTTTTCACTATTGCGCTACCAATAATTATTCAAAACCTTTTACAGTCACTCGTAAATCTTATTGATACAGTAATGATAGGTCGCTTAGGAGAGGTAGAACTTGCAGCAGTTGGTTTAGGAAATCAAATATTTTTTCTTTTAACGCTTTTTTTGTTTGGTGTAGGCTCAGGTGGATCGATATTTATAGCCCAATACTGGGGCAAACAAGACCTAAAAGGCATACATAAAACAGTTGGAATCACACTTGTTCTTGCATTTATTTCTTCTTTATTTTTTGCTTTAGTTGCAATACTCTTTCCTTCATGGCTAATATCGTTGTATTCTCAGGATGCTGCTGTAATTTCAGCTGGTGCAGAATATTTACGTATCGCAGCTCTTTGCTATGTACCAATGGGTTTAAGTTTTGCTTTTTCTCTAGCACTTAGAAGCACAGAACAAGTAAAGCTGCCTCTTTATGCTACCATTTCATCTCTCGTTACAAATATTCTTTTTAATTACCTCTTTATTTTTGTCCTAGAGATGGGCGTTCGTGGGGCCGCAACAGCAACAGTCATTGCACGCGCAGTTGAATTTATTATAGTTTTTGCGATTGCTTATAAGAAAAAACTTCCTATAGTAGCAAAATTATCAGAATACGTTTCATTTTCAAAAAGCGATATTGCACGTTACTTGCGAATAGCATCCCCCGTAATAATTAATGAAGTCCTTTGGAGCACTGGTATAACAATGCAAAATGTTATTATGGCTCGAACTAGCACCGAAGCTATAGCTGCATTTAATATTACAGGAACGGTCTCACAACTTACGTGGGTATTTTTTATCGGCGTTGGAAATGCCGCTGCAATAATTATTGGAAAGAAAATAGGAGAGAATGATATTACAGGTGCAAAAAAAGACGCAAATCATTTTGCATGGCTTATGCCTGCAGCAGCCTGTGTGTTTGCGCTGCTCTTAATTCCGATATCAAAGGTGCTTCCTTTCTTTTTTGAAGTTAGCCCTTACATTCTTTCACAAGCAACATTAATGCTTATGGTTTTAATGTTCACATATCCAATTAAAGCCTTCAATATGTGCATGATAGTTGGGATTTGTCGCTCTGGTGGGGACACGGTGTATTCTGCTATCGTTGAATCTGCATACATGTGGCTAATGGGAATTCCCTTAGGAGCTTTGGCAGCTTTCGTTTTTGATTTTAATCCAGCAGTCATTTATTTTGCTTTTATGAGTGAAGAGATTCTAAAAGCTGCAACAAACTTTTTTAGACTAAAATCTGGAAAGTGGTTGAACAATGTTACAGAATAAAAAAAAAGACCCTCAATATGAGAGTCTTCACATTCAGTACTCTTGAATTAGTTACCTGTTACTTTTGTTGTAATTTGTACATACATAGGTGTAACAGTGAAAACTTCGATATCATAAGAAGTAACTGTTGTAATTCCAGCATTAGCTGCAGCTGTTGCAACACTTGCATCACCCATAGGGAATCCTAAAATAACTTGTGCTACTGATTCACCTGATTTAGATCCAATACTGCTCATTTCACCTGGAAGCACTGTAGTACATCCAGCCAATAGTGCGATAACCATCACTACTAACACTAATAAACTTGCTTTTTTCATAGAAAAGCCTCCTAATTTATGATACATAATAAAAAATTTTTTGTCAATGCGTTATTCTTTCTTTTTTCTTATATCAGGCATATGTTTTGTAAAAATTTATGAGCACCCACAACCACCGGATTTATCATTATGTCCAGAAGAACAATTTTTACCAGCTGCACACCCAATACATTTTACACCGCTTTTTTTAGCCTTTACAATGTAACCAATAGCACCTGCAATAATTAAAACAATTACTACTCCAACAATAATGTTTGCAATCATAAAATTTTCCTTACGACGTTCCGTCGTGCCTTCTTTTTTAAAATAAAGGCTACATGCCAATGTTGACACGTAGCCCCTTAAATATGCAAAACTTATGCTAATTTATTAGCAGCAATTTTATTTCCTTTTTTTACTAGCCATACAACAAGAGCAATTAATGCTGCTGTCACAATAAGACCCGGAATAAATCCTGTTCCTAGCGCACCAGCTGTGAAAAGTGTTCCAAATTGATAAACAAAAAATGCAACTACAAATCCTGTACCAAACTGAAGCCCAATACCTGCCCATAGCCATTTTCTGCTTTCCATTTCGGCATTCATAGCACCAATACAAGCAAAACATGGAGGTGTAAACAAGTTAAACATAAGGTACGCAAGAGCTGCAACGGCACTTAATCCCATTGTTTCTGCAACACTTGATGCTGCGCCTTCAATAAGAGCTAATTCATCAGTATCGATAAAGTTTGTAATTCCGTATACAACTGCTAATGTACCAACTACGTTTTCTTTTGCAATAAAACCAGTAATTGCTGCTGCTGCCAATTGCCATGCACCAAATCCAAGAGGAATTAACAACCATGCAAATGGGCTAGAAATACTTGCCAAGATACTCAAGTTAGGATCTTCAACAAGTTGTAATTGCCAGTTAAATGCTTGCATTAAGAATACAACGGCATTACATACTAAGATAATAGTACCTGCTTTTACGATAAATGCTTTACCGCGAGACATCATTGAAACAAAAGCTCTCCATAAACTAGGAATTCTGTATTCAGGAAGTTCGATAATAAAGAATGATTTTGCGTCTTTTTCACCGGTAATTCGTTGAATAATAGCTGCTGCTAAAATGATAAAAATAATTGCAAAGAAGTACATTGTTGTGCTTACCCATGATGCGCTTGCAAAGAATGCACCTGCAAAAAGAGCAATAACGGGAAGTTTTGCACCACAAGGCATAAAAGGAGTTAACATTGCAGTAGTTCTTCTTTGTCGTTGGTTTTGAATAGTCCTTGTAGCCATAACACCTGGAATACCACATGCAGTACCTACAACCATTGGAAT
>CAYJLT010000060.1:3871-11329 GCA_964371295.1 uncultured Treponemataceae bacterium | reverse complement strand
AGTTTGGCGACATCCTTGTCGCGATAATATTATCCAATATTAATTATTATCTATTAATTATTAATTACCAAATTCCGATATTTAAACTATGAAAAAAAATCATATAATCGCTTTTTGTGCAATCTTTTTTTGCTTTTTAGCATATACTCAGGAGTCTATTCCTAATGGGTATCGCAATATAAGACTTGGAATGAACATTGATGATGTTAAAGAAGAGTTAAAAGCAGATTCTATATTTAATTACCGTGGTGACAGAGATGTTTCCTTTTTACCTTCTGATAACCAAACACTCATTGAAACTTCATCTGAAACATGGTTAGAAAGATGTTGGTTTCAATTTTATAACGATACACTTTACACAATTATTATTAACTTTAACTCTGAAAGAATTGATTATTATTCTGTATATAATGAACTGTTAACAAGCTATGGTGAGCACATAGAACTATCTCCTGAAAGAGTTGTATGGGAAAGCAATTCAGTTACGATGAGCTTGGAGCGCCCTGTAAGTGTAAAATATGTTGATAATCAAGTTTTTAACACAATTAGAGAAGAAGCACTTGTAGAGCAAACGGCTATGGAAGATTTACGCGATGACATTTTAGGGGATTTATAACGGTGAAAAAGATTTTAATTATATGTTTAACGCTTACCATGTTTGTAACACTCTCATGTGCAAACGAGGGATTAGAAAAAAAAATGCTTACGATTACAAAACCAAATGGTAGCTCAATAGGCATTGAAGCTGAAATTGCAATTACTGAAGAAGAAAAAAATTTTGGATACATGGAAAGAGAAAATATCCCTGAAGGTACTGGAATGCTTTTTGTTTTTGACCGTGACCAAATTATGAATTTTTGGATGAAAAACACTCCCACTGCCCTATCAATTGCCTATATTGACTCTCGCGGAACCATTCGTGAAATGTATGACATGACGCCATTTAGTCTTGCGGGTGTTAGAGGAACGGTCTCATGCCGCTACGCATTAGAAGTTCCCCAGGGTTGGTTTGAAAAAAATGGTGTAGAAGTTGGTAGTAAGATTAATATAGAAATACTTACACCTTAGTACACAAGCTTAACATCCTGTATCATTGCATGCTCTGTGTCACTTGCCCCAAAGTACTCACTTTGCAATGGAATAATTTCTCCAGACTTTAAATCAACACCTATTTTATGCACCACCCTATTTTCAGAGCGTAAGGTTGCTTCCAATACAAAGGTGTATTCACCATCTTTTAAACGTTGCCCTTTCATATCGGTTAATGTCCATGAATAACTGAGAGGCCCTGTTTTTGGAGTACTCCCCGCCATTACATCAATAGTACCATCATTTGCTTTATACTTTGATAGTGTTGGTGTACTCACTACATCGACATTGCCATTAGAGTACTGGCCAATTTTTTCAGCCCATAGAGGTAAAGAAAGGGGACGATCTTCCCAACCACCATTTGCACTAAAGTAAGTAATAAAAATAGGTTTTACAACATCGCCCTCACTGTCTTCTATCCATATTGCATATTGATTACTAGATGAGCCATCCTGTCTTGTAAAGTCAAAACGAAGTACTGCTTCATGTGCGCTTTTAGAAAAGACAGGAGCGAGCATTAAGGCTGCAACTCCAACAAATAATACAATCACAAAAATAATTTCATTTTTTTTCATATTCCACTCCATGGCTATAGTACACCCCATTGACAACTTTTGTCAAGTTTATTACCACGAAGTAAAATTGACAAACTATTTGTAATTATGTATAATCTTGTTGAAATTAGAATTTTAATAGTTTTAAAATGAGAGGAAACAATTGAAAAAAATATTTTTTATCTATATCATTGCTTTGTTGCTATTTTCTTGTGATTTACTTACGCAAAAAGCCGACAGCGCCATACATGCAAGTGATAGTACAAAGCCTGATGACACAACTGAGCCGGAAAAACCAAATCCGCCAATTATTACGGACTCCACAATTATGAATCATGATACTGTTATTGATGATGATGTGTTATTGGCAAATATTGAATTCTTACAATCTCAAAAAATGTACTTTGAACATGCATCTATTGGTGGAAATATATTTGGTAGATTTTATAATGATGGTACAAGTCAAACCATAATGAATAATGCTAATTCCCATTATGGCTTGAACTCTTTGTACCTTGAAAATAATTTATTTGAGTTTACTTTAAGTCAAAATGTAAGTTCACTGTATCCACCAGCTGTAAGTGACGGGATTTATAGTTTTGGGTTTAACACTGAGAAAATGAAAGCTACGTACCTCAATTATTTTAATAATGGTTATTTACAAGATGGTGGTTTTTTGCGTGCATATAGGGGAAATCCAACTGTTGAGAAAAATGATTCTAACAGAACTCATCCAAAAATTGAAATATTTGAAGGTCTTGCAGATGAAATAATCATTGGAGCTGACATCATTATGATGAAATTTTGTTACAGTGATTATACAGATTCTTTTAATGCATACGGTGCAAGCCCTGAAGAATTTGCACAAGATTATTTTGATGTTTATGCATCATTACAAAAAAGAGCTAAAACCTTAAACCCAGATGCTAAATTTATTTTTTGGACAATACCTCTTGTAGTGCTTGGCCGAGTTGATCAACACATAACACAAGGGCGAGATGAATTAAACAATCTTATTCGAGAATATTGCAAAAGCAATAATGAGTTTTTAATTGATATTGCAGATATTGAAAGCCATGCGCCCGATGGCACAAAGCTTATAACAGATGATTCATTTAAAAATGGTGGAGGTTTAGAGTATTTGCACAATTCCTATACCTATGATTATGGACATTTAACAGGCGAGTTTGGAAAAAAAATGTCAAAGGTATTTTTGCATACGGTTCTTGTTATGAATGGAAAAATTCAGCAATAAAAACACTTAAAGCAAGCGCTTTTTCAATGATACACCGACAACCCTACAAGCACTAGCTACTTTTTGCAGTGCTATTTGTAATTGTAGGGCGTGGCAACATTCAACCTTAAAATATGAGTTACGGTTAGTATTGCTATAACTAGTACGTAAGTTTTACATTTTGAATCATTACAGGTTCTTCAGTTTTCTCTCCAAAATACTCCGCCGTAGGATTTTGTATTGCACCTGTTTTAATGTTAATTTTTGCAGTGTACACAACCCTATAATCCCATCTTAAAGATCCTTCGAGAACAACCGTATACTCACCATCTTCTACTCGTACACCATTCATATCTTTTAAATCCCATGTATACGTAATAGTACCTGTTTGTGGTGTACTTCCAGACATGGCATCTATATTTCCAGAATAAAAACTTTCTTCACTTGAACTTGCTGAACTTGTTGCATCCACAGACAGTTTATTACCAATTTTTTCTACCCACAAGGGCAAGGAATCAGTACGTCGCTCCCATCCACCTTCACCTGTAAAACGAGTTACAAATAAGGGGGCAACAACATTTCCAGCGGCATCTTCAACCCAAGCTGCATATTGATTACTAGCCCTTCCCGACTGGCGCTCGTAGTCAAAGCTTAAAACAACCTCGTTACTCGTATTTGAAAACGCAGGTAATACTGTCGCCGTAATGAGCACAAAAGCAATTAGTATTATTTTTTTATTCATATTTTCTCCTATGTGTAATTGTAAACCCATTTATGCGGGTATGTCAAATTAAAATTTTTTAACCTACATTACAAACGATCTACAAAAAAGCACTAGAAAAAAAATAATCATTTCGATATAATCCTCAATGAGTCTTGGAGGATTTATGTATAATTTTGACAAAGTAATTGATAGAAAAGGCACATCTTGTATTAAGCATGATGGCTATAAGATGTTTGGAAAAAGCGATGATATGATTTCACTTTGGGTTGCTGATATGGATTTTGAAACTGCACCTGAAATTATTGAAGCATTAAAAGAAAGAGCGGGTCATGGCATTTTTGGCTATAGTATGGCAGACAGAGAATACTTTGACGCTGTTTACGGCTGGTACAAAAACCGCTTTAATTACGAAATAAAAGAAGAATGGCTTATAACAAGTCCTGGAATTGTATTTGCACTCAACAATATAATACGGGCTCTTACAAACGAAGGTGATGCCATTCTTATTCAGCGTCCAGTGTACTACCCTTTTAGTAATGCAATAAACCAAAACAAGCGAACACTTATAAATGCACCCCTAACATATAAAAACAACAAATACTCAATTGATTTTGCTGAGTTTGAAAAACAAATTGTTGATAACAATGTAAAAATGTTTATCTTGTGTAGCCCACACAACCCAGTGTGTAGGGTTTGGACTCTAGATGAACTTACTAAAATGGGTGATATTTGTTTAAAACACGGAGTAATTGTTGTAGCCGATGAAATACATTCGGACTTTGTTCATAAGGGTAAGCATGTTATGTTTGCAGCAATAAAAAAAGAATTTGAAGACATTTGCGTTACCTGTACTTCTCCGAGCAAAACATTTAATATTGCAGGTCTTCAAATATCTAATCTTTTTATTTCTAACAAAGAGATTCGTGAAAAAGTAGAAGCAGCTTTTTCTGTGTCTGGGTATGGAGAGCCGAACATCTTTGGGCTTACAGCCGTAATAGCCGCCTATACAAAGGGCGAACCTTGGATGGATGCCATGTTACACTATGTTAGAAACAATATTAAAAAAATGAGAGAATACTTAAGCGAGCACTTGCCAAAGGTTGTAATGATAGAAACTGAAGGAACCTATCTTGTGTGGCTCGATTTTTCTGCATACGGTTTTACCGAAGAGCAACTTGAAGAGGTAGTCCAACATAAGGCAAAGCTTTGGCTCGATGGCGGTACCATGTTTGGCCCAGAAGGCTTAGGTTTTCAGCGCGTTAACATGACAAGCTCATGGAGCGTACTAGAAAAAGCTCTAGAAAATTTAAAATCAGTGTTGTAAAATCTGTAAAGCAGTGTTACAATTAAAGTATGAATATTATTATTTTAAATGGTAGCCCACGAAAAGATGGTAACACAATGCACATGATTAACCACTTTGTTAACGGTCTTAATAAAGAGCACTGTATTGCAGTCATAAACCTTGAAGAAAAGAAGTTAAAAGGTTGTTCTGCATGTTATGAATGTTCTAAAACTCATAGCTGTGTTGAGCCTGACGATGCAGCAAGCATTATTTCACACCTTGTAAAAGCTGACTTAATTGTTTTTGCAAGCCCTGTGTATTGGTGGGGTGTAACGTCACAACTTAAAATGATCATAGACAAATTTGTTAGTAACACTGAAGGCTTAAAAAATAAAAAAGTGGGCATAATGCTTGTTGGAGCAAGTGAAGAAGCAGACACTCAATATCGACTTATTGGCGAGCAGTTTCAATGCATGGCTGTATACTTAAAATGGGATGTACTTTTTCAAAGAGAAATTTCTTCAGGTAGTGGTGACAGCATCAATGAAAAGGCAGAATTCTTAAGCGAAATTGAAGAGCTTGCTTCTGGCTTTTAGAGCTACTAACCTTTCATTGTTTTTTTTACTTGTGTTACACGCTCTGCGCATACGGCAAGGAGCTTTTCAAGACTTATACCCTCTCTTGGGAAGCTTGCATGCGCTACGGCAACCGATATATTAATATCCACATCGTGTATAACAAGTGGTTTTGAGAACGCATGATCAAGGCGCTCTTTAATGCTATCCAAAATTTCTATTGTAAACTCACCTGTTATTACAACAACAAAGTCATCCCCATCTAATCGTACAAGTATTGCATCACGTACATATGAAGATAGTCTTTTTGTAAACTCTTTTAATATTTCATCTGCAGTATGCCTTCCATATTTTTCATTTACACCAACAAAGTCATTTATATCAGTATAAAACATACTAAAGGGGGCATTGCTATCAAGTTTTCTCGCATTGTAAAAACGCATGAGTCTTTTTTTATTAAAGGCGCCGGTAAGCGAATCTTTGTAGGTAATATCGTATAAAATTTCTCTACTTTTCTTTTCACTTTGAGATGGGGCAATAATGGCAAAACCTATTCCTTGAATGGCTATGAAAAAAAGAATTACGGTTAAGACATTAAAAAATTGTAACTCATTTTTCATATGAAGGGAAAGTTCTACTTCATTCCCATTAAGTGAAAGTGTATTGCTAACAAAAAAGCGAGAGCCAAAATTATCAGACTTTGCATATACTACTTTTTCATTATTATTGATGGTACTTATTTCATATTCATACCCAAATTGAGTTACAGGAAGCTGAACACCTTCTTCAAAAGATTGAGCTCCAGACATTTCCATGGCAATTGCATCCATAATTGTGTAGAGCTCTTTTACATTTTTGTTTATTTCAAAAAAAAGAAAAGTTGCGGTGAGTATAATACTAATTGTAAGTGTGATTGCAATGCCTTTTGCTGAAAATTTCATTCTAGCCTCCAAAAGTAGAAAATCAATTTGCTTACACTATAAGTATAAAGGCAAATATTATTCTTGTAAAGACACTAGATTTTTTGTAAGCACTATTTAATTGTACTCTTCTGGTAGCACGGAGGTTAAAGGTGTTGTAGGTAAGGCAATGCCGTATCTTTTGTAATGAGATGCCGCGCCGTTCGTAGCAATATTTGGCCCTTCGTGTGTTGGAGTAAAATCTTTATCGGCTTTTAAAAAGTGATTTTTAAGGGATGTAGTACTCGTTGCATCAATACTATCATCCCATGTGGTATCGATATTATACCAGCTACCAGCCACGTTTACTTTGTTCCAAGCGTGTAAACCCGCACCATTGCCATCACTGTCTGCCATGCCAGCTATATAAACACCTTGAAAGCCTATGCGCTGCAATAAATATAAAAAACTTCTGGCGTAACCTTCACATAAAACTCTACCAAAACCATTTTCATTTTTATATATATTTAAAAAGGAGCCGAGCATATCATCAGGGGAACCGTTCATTGAGTATGATACGGTGGCTAAGTATTTTTCTTGTAAGCTTGCAAGTTTCTGGTAAACTGTCATTGATGTATTTTTTATGCCACTAATTATAGTAAACATACTCTCATGCATCTCCAGTAGATCTTTTTTATAGTTTTCATAATGTGCGTAAGTTGTATTATTAAATGTATTAATCTTTTCTATTCTTAAATAGAAAAGGGTAATATTCCCTAGGCTATCTTTTGCATATGCACTTGAATTCCCCTCTGCAGTTGCTCTTGGAATTGTGCTAACATGAAACAGTCTAGGCTCATCCATAGTTGCTATCGTAATTACTTTAGTAATCTCGCTTTCAGATTTTATACCGAGTATATTATTTTTTGCTAAATCAACTTTTAATCTTCCATGATTGTTATTTGAGTCTGGGATTATATGAATTGTATCGCTATAATCTTCCATTGCAGTTTTTATAATTAAATCAAAGAGTTTTTTTTCAGCGGCCGTTAAAAATTGCCTGCCATAATATAAACCATTATCGAGAGGTGTAAGCGC
>CAYJLT010000060.1:0-3861 GCA_964371295.1 uncultured Treponemataceae bacterium | reverse complement strand
AAAAGCTTCTACAGTAAAGGTATTTGTATCTGCCACTATAGCAGTACTGTTGCTTAGTAAATCACAAGAACTCGCTGTTATAATAACTACCATGAGCAGCGCGCATAGCAATAGAATATTTTTAAAACTCATTTTGTTCAGTATATAAAATTTCATAAAGACGATTATATCTATATTTGTGTATTTTTTCAATAGTGTTTTTACTGCAAACAAATTTTCTCTTGAAGCAATTGTAATAATTCTCCTAGCTTCTATTATTACTTGTTAATTGCCTTGATTTCTTGTTCTGTAAGGCCTGAAATTTTGGAGATTAAAGCAATATCAAGACCTTCTTTTAATGCACTTTTTGCAACTTCAAGTTTTGCGTCGTGTGCACCTTCTTGGCGTTCTACATTGAGCATATGTTGCTGTGTTATGTAGTATGCTTGTATATCACGGTACTTTTCCATAAGTTCTACATCGCCCGAGAAGTTTTTATATTTTTCATATACTTCTTCAAAAAAAGGATTTTCTTTTACTATTGTCATTTTATCTTCCTCCGGATTTTTCGATGTAAAAAATTTTATCCAATGCTCTAAATCTTTGTTTTCGTCGCTCAGTTCTTTTTTTAGCTCAATTAAATGAACTTCCCAATCGCTCGTCAATTCTACACCCGTTGTACATTCTTTCATTCGGTACACACTGTGAGCCCTTTTCGTTTGTAAATTCAAGTCACAGTTTAATATACTCACGCTTATTATGGGCTTTAAGCTCATATAATCAATTTTAGCTGTTTTCTTTTTTTCAAAATCTTCTAGTGAAACATTTACTTGCTTTGCGTAGTTTACTGCAATATAATATAAAAGCCTCGATACAAACCCTGCATTTGCCACATTTTGCACTTCTACCATAACCAGTTCATCGGTTTCTGTTCGTGCTTTTACATCAAGTCGTTTTTTACGCTTCCATGCGTAAAAAACTTACCGAGTTTGGCACAGCCAAACTCGCGTATCTATTCACTATTGGTGGCATCCATGCCACACTTTCGAAGCTCGTGAGCCACGGACGGCGAACAAAAGCAAGGCGAGGTTTGAGCTATTCACTACGCTACGCTTGCGCAAAGCTCGGTAAGTAAAATTGACACTATGTCAATTTTACGACCACCTCATTGGCATCTTTTCGAAGAGCATTTAAAAAGTGAAGTAGTATTTTTTCACTTCCGACGTTTGCAAAAAGGTACCTTGCAAAAAAATCGTTTGTTGGAATTAAAACTTCTCTTTCACACTTACTCATATTTTACTCCTTTTTTTCAAAATTTTCAACCATTTTTACGAGTAGTTGAACTAGAAAAAAATTCTTACATGTAAATTTATAGTGTTTTTTGTGAAAAATTCTTGAGTTTTCCTGTCATCCTGAGCGAAGTCGAAGGATCTTTTTGAGAAAAAAGTGACTTTTTAAGGGTTAGCCACAGATGAGCAGGATGTAAAGGATGGGTTTTCTTTTTTGCGTGTGCCACCAAGATTGGTCATTGTTTGGCCGCTGATGAGCAGGATGTATGGGATGGGTTTTCTTTTTTGCGTGTGCCACCGAGATTGGTTATTGTTAAACCACAGATTACACAGATTTATGGGATTTTTATTGTCGCGTATACCACCGAGATTGATCATTGTTTAGCCGCAAGAATAGGGCAAGAATGACGCAGACTTTTAAAACAAGTAGGGGTTTATTGCAATAAACCCCTACTTGTTGCTTAGTCTTACCAACTAAACCTTAGTCTGCAAGTGTGTCTATTTCTGCTCGCACCACATCGTTAAAAGTAGCCCCGTTTGAGGTAATAGCACTTTTTCTAAGGGGTATAGGTGTACCAAGAAACTCCCCATAAGCATTTCTCTCGCCACTATCAAACATAGCATTGGCAGAGGTTACCTTGGTAGTATTCCAACCACTTAGGTCTAGGCTTTTAAGCTTATTACACCCATAAAACAATCCAGTCATATTTGTTACATTATCTGTCTTTATATTGCCTAAATTAAGGCTCGTGAGTTCACTGCAATCAAAAAACATATATTCTTGGTCACGCTCTAAATTGGCTTCCCACCTACTTAAGTCTACACTTCGTAAATTACTGCACCTTCGAAACATCCAGTACATAGTGGTAAGTTTTGGGGTAGTCCACGTACTCACATTAAGGGTTTCAAGGGCACTACAATTATAAAACATAGTGGACATAATAGTTACCTCGTCGGTGTTCCAAGAGCTTAAGTCTAGGCTTGTAAGCGAAGAGCAATTATAGAACAGACCACTCATACGCGTTACCATGGATGTGTCTATGTGTTCTAAACCGTTAATGGTTCTAAGTGCGCTATAGCCATCAAATGTGTCATTCATCCACTGTTCTGGAATTATTTTTGCATTGTTTGCAGGTTGTACAATTGTGATGGTTTGTATGATTGCTTTGTTAGGGTCTCCCACCGTCTCTATCGCCTCTTGTAAACTTACCCCGCTAGCCTCATCTACACGAATGGTAAGGGTGTTTCCAGAAAAACTTGCTTTTACCTTTGTGGGCTCTTGTATCTGTGCCCGATAGGTACCGGCAACTGTTTTTCCGTTTTTTAGCTCGATGGTTTCTCCTGTGTAAGAGTCTCTTACCCACCTACCGCCATAGAGAATGCCATTAACCTCACCAAATTTTGCGCGTATTTGAGAGGAGACAATCTCTGTTAGATTAGCCCCAACCGTCACTTCAAGGAAAGAAAAAGAGCTTCCCGCCCCGCGGGTAAACATGCCATCTGCGCTTGTTACCTTAGCGGTATCCCATTGTGTCAAATTTAAGTGGGTAATGGAGTCACAGTCATAAAACATCCTATTCATATTTGTTACATTTGAGGTGTCTATATATTCTAAGCCGGTAATGGTGGTAAGCTTTGGATAGACACCGCCAGAGAAGAGGGCTAACAAATCGGCTTCTGCCACAATTTTTCTTCCCCCTTGGGGGTTTACAATAGTTACTGTTGTAATTTTTTCACGCCCCGCGTCGCTTAAAATGGCATTGCTCATGGCATTTTTTAATGGAGTGCCTGATTCTCCCTCGGTAGCCGCTCTAATCCTAAGCTCTGTTTCACCTACCACTTCTGCAACTGCTAATGCTTGATTGCTTGCCATTGTAACATTTGCCGTAACCCGTACATCTTTTGCTGGCATTATAAACGTTGTTTGCGATGCATTTGCGTTTGCAAAAACAACATCGCTACTAGTCCAGCTATCAAAAACGGTATTAATTTCGGGCGTTGCCGTAATCGTTACGGTAGCACCAGGGGGAAAAGGGCCTGAGCCTGTTCCGCCTATTACCGTTACACTGTAGGTTCCACTTGGGTTCCCTTGCCATTGGGCGGTAAGCTCTAGGTCTTTTGTGAGAACAATGGTCTGTTGGTCTGCATAGCTTTTACCACTTTCGTCTTTCCAACCAGTAAAATAGTGCCCCGCTTTTGAAAAGGCATTTGACCGCAATT
The DNA here is from genome assembly GCA_964371295.1 of uncultured Treponemataceae bacterium. GTDB lineage: Bacteria > Spirochaetota > Spirochaetia > Treponematales > Treponemataceae > CAYJFX01. Next base: position 373 of record CAYJLT010000060.1, on the reverse strand, counting down.
GCTGTGCCTCGCCCTCTGTAAAGCTTTGCACATCCATGGTGCCTATTGTACCTTCTCCACCTACAAAAGTTACAGTGTAGGTTTTACTGGGTGTAGGTTTTGGCGTGTCGTTAGGACAGCCCACTACTAAGCCAAGCACTAAAGCTAGGCTAATCAATAAAAAAACTTTTTTCATTTTGCTAAACTCCTTTTAAAATGAAATTGCGATTTAAATATAAAAAACCCACAAAAAAATTTGAGCTTACGCTCAGTTTTTTTGTGGGTTTAATTCCTGAGATAGGTGTGTTTATAGATTTATTTAGGCATAGTTGTAACGAATAGAATAGAATAGAATAGAATAGAATAGAATAGATTAGAATAGAATAGAATTTCG
>CAYJLT010000059.1:0-11509 GCA_964371295.1 uncultured Treponemataceae bacterium | reverse complement strand
AAAAGCGTTGCAAGGACTCGTTTAACTTCCTTGAAATGCTACTTAGAGCAGGGAGCGTAGCGAGCTATGGGGTGGGGTTAAGGGGAGGGGGAAAATTAACAAGAGTACTTGTTTACGCCGCAATAGCTCGGTTCCCCCTCCCCTAAAAATTACTTTAGGAATTAATTTTTAGGAGAAATAAATGATTGTTGTATTAAAACCGAATGTAGAAGAAAAAGAGCTTCAAGACTTCTTAACAATGCTCCACGGGCGCGGACTGGACACCCACCTTTCCCGTGGTGAAAACACCACCATTGTGGGCTTAGTTGGTGACACTGTTTCCATAAACGAAAAAAGTTTAGAGATTCACCACCTCGTAAGTAAGGTTATGCGTGTGCAAGAACCGTACAAAAAGGCAAACAGAAAGTTTCACCCAGAAGATACGCTTGTTCCAGTAGGCGATAAAAAAAGAGGTACGGATTTTATAATTGGCTCAAATCGTCTCGCTGTTATGGCAGGGCCTTGCTCTGTAGAAAGTGAAGAGCAGCTCATGGAAATTGGAAAGTCAATAAAAATGAGTGGAGCACAATTTTTGCGTGGCGGTGTATTTAAGCCGCGCACCTCTCCTTATGCATTTCAAGGAATGGGTGGAGATGGAATGCGCATTATGGAAGCAGTAAAAATAGAAACAGGCCTTCCCATCGTTACAGAAATTATGGCAATAAAACAACTAGAAGAGTTCGATACCGTTGATATTATTCAAATTGGGGCTCGAAACATGCAAAACTTTGACCTCTTAAAAGAGCTAGGATCTTGTAATAAACCAATCCTTTTAAAGCGTGGCCTTAGCGCAACAATAAAAGAGTTTTTAATGTCTGCAGAATACTTAATGGCAGCAGGCAACAACGATATTATTCTTTGCGAAAGAGGAATTAGAACATTCGATAACTACACACGCAACTGCCTCGATGTAAGCGCCGTTCCTTTCTTAAAAAAAGAAAGCCACCTACCAGTTATTATTGACCCAAGTCATGCCTGTGGTATGGCATGGATGGTTGAGCCATTAGCAAAGGCTGCGGTTGCTGTAGGCGCCGATGGATTAATGATAGAAGTCCACAATAACCCAGAGTGTGCGCTCAGTGATGGAGAGCAATCAGTTACACCAAGTGAATTTGATGCAATGATGAAAAAAATAAAAGCATACGCAGAAATTGAGGGGAAAACACTATGAAAACATTTGGGTTTATAGGCCTTGGCCTCATGGGAGGCTCCTATGCAAAAGCAATAAAAAACTGTGCTATTGCAGCGAGTCCCTTTATTGATGGCGGAATAAAACTTCTTGCCTGCGATAAAGATGAAAAAACGCTTTTAGCTGCAAAGGCAGACGGTGTAATTGATGAAGCCTTTTTACCCGATCAAGTGCCCTCTATGTTACAAGTTTGCGATGTTGTAATAATCTGCCTGTACCCAAAAATGACACTTGATTTTTTGATTACACACCAGAGTAGCTTTAAAACAGGAGCAATTGTTACCGATATTGCGGGAACTAAAGCAGGTTTAATTGACGGCTTAAAAAACTTTACACGTGATGATGTTGATTTTATCCCCGCCCACCCAATGGCAGGAAGTGAAAAAGAAGGTTACATCCATTCCTCTGCCGATATCTTCAAAGGGCGAAATTACATCATACTTCCTTTAGAAAAATCAAAAAAGGAAAATATTACCTTCTTAAAAAACCTTAGCCTTGCAATGGGTTTTAAACAGATTATTGAAACCGACGCAAAAAGTCATGACCATAAAATAGCCTTTACTTCACAGCTTTGCCATGTTATAGCCTCTGCCCTTGTAGACAGTGCAGAAGACACAAATATAACAGCCTTTGGTGGGGGAAGCTATGAAGATTTAACACGCATTGCAATGATTAATGCTCCCCTATGGACAGAGCTTTTTATAGAAAACAAAGAAGAGCTACTTGAGCATATTGAAAAATTTGAATCATCTCTTTCAAACATAAAAAAACTCGTTAAAGACTCTGATGAGAAAGGCATGAAACAAAGCTTACAAAAGGTACGCGAAAAACGCATTGAAATGAGCACAAAATAGGGCTTGTCTTTACTGTAATCAAAATTGCATAAACATTATTTCCCTAACCCGTAGGGCGTATTGCTACACGCCCTATTTTTCTCCCTATAAGTTTTCATCAAGAAAAATAAAACAATCACTAAGGGGCATAGGATGCGAATAGAAAAAGCCTTGGATATATTCACTACCACATTTCGTAAAAAAATCTACTTGCTCTTTTGTTTCAACACCTTCAATAACAACCTTTCGCCCTGTGTGCCTAATAGCTTGTAATAAAAGCTTAAAAAACTCTTCATGCTCCTGTTTTTCTGAGGCTAAAAGAACTAAACTTCGGTCAATTTTAATAATTTCAACGGGAAGGTTCAAAAGCATACTGATATTTGAATAGTCTACCCCAAAGTCATCAACTTCAAACATAATTCCTTTTTCTTGCATTTCCCTCATTATACCAGTAATGAGACCAGCATCCCCGATTAAGGTTCTTTCCGTTATTTCTATTTTAATTTGCTTTGGTGAAATATTATACATTTCTAAAATAATCATAACTTTTGAAACAAGGTCATTTTCCAAAAACTGCGCATATGGAAAGTTAATTGAAATTGAATGCCCCTCAAGCTTTGAGCCATACCTATTCATGAGCATTCGAAGATCCATGCATACTTTATCTAAAACCATGTAGGTCAAAGTAACAATTAACCCTGTTTCTTCAGCGAGGGGAATAAACTCATTGGGGTATATGGCACCTACTTCTTTTTTCATGCGGATGAGCGCCTCCGCCCCCATAAAGGTTTTATCCTTTGTAGAGTATATTGGCTGGTAGTACATTTCAAACCCATCGTTATCCAACGCATATTTTATTCGTTCTATTACACTATTGCGCCTACTCATTTTTTCACAAACTGATAAATCATGCATATAATTTGTTCTATACTTGCCATGCTTTAGTGAAGATATTGAATAATCAAGAGCTGAAACGAGCGATTGCGCATCTTGGCCAAATTCTGGAAAATCTACTCTTGCATATACCACATTAACTGACATTTCAATGGTATTTTCTTCCCCTAAAAAGGGCCTATCAAAACGTTCGGCAGCAATATGAATGAGCTCATCAATATTTTTTGCCTTTCCTTCAATGAGAACGGCAAACTCATCACCAGCATAACGATAGACGTGATGGCCCGTAAAAACAGAACGAAGATGCTTTGCCACAGCTTCTAAAAGCTGATCACCGCCAAAAAGACCGTAGCGCTCATTTACCCCTTTAATATTTCTGAGGCTATATAACACAAGAGAAAACGCGTTTTGAGTATCTGTACTACATCTCTTTCGAGAAAAAGCACGTACTTTTTTTTCTACATCATACGCAAGCCTAAGTCTGTTTGAAAGCCCTGTAAGGCTATCTGTTGCCTTTGTAACATTTTGTACGTACAAATATACAACCAAAACTCCCGCAACATTTGCTAACCCTGAGAGCAACAATTCAGAAAAATACAACTGTACAAAAGCAATTCCTGCCATTGCAATTACATTAGCGCAAAGAACAAAACTTATCCCTTTGTTTGTTGTGTTTCTGTTTTTTATGGCAAAATAAATAATGGCGCCTACATAAAAAAGAACAATAGGATAAGGGAGTTGATACAAAGGCCCTCTTATGTAGCCATTTTGCACGCTTATCGAAAACAAGCCATGTGTTATATGATTGCTTATAATAAAAACAAAGTAAAACACGTATGGAAGCAATAAGAGCAATGTTGAAATTGAAAGATTCCCTTTAAGGTGCTTATTTTTTTTAAGAGAGCGCACATACAATAAACCCATGACAAGCGCAAAAGGGAGCGACATATAGTATAAATCCATCATGAGCATTATGAGCCATAGTGGGAACTCGGTAACATTTATTGTCATGTAGGTAGAAAGAATGGTAACCACTACAAGCACAAAGACAGCGCAAACAATACCCTTGAAAAACCTATTCCGCCTTGAATCAAGTTCTTTTTCCGAGAAAAGATTGAGTACTAATATTACAATTATAATAAGCGCTGCAATTTCTGCAGCATAATTGTATTGTATCAACTAAGGTCTCCTAATATGCCAAATCTTAAATGCACAGATTTTTAAACCCAATTTTTTTTATACAAAACTCTTGCTCCAAGTATTGTTACTAAAACACTTATTGGAATAAGCCCGCCAGAAATTCCGCTTGCAACACTTGGAGGCAAAATTAAAAAAAGTGCTAAAATAAATACAATTGGTAAAATAGAAATTTTTGGATTTTGTGAAATAAACATATACCCCAAAGCTCCAAAAAGGGCAGGAACCACATTTGTAAAAGCTGGAGCTAATGTTGGCGAAGATAATATTGGTGTTAGCGGAACAAGAGCCAACACCCCTATTACCAATATAAGATTTGTTACTAAGGCCGAAGAGGCAACTGAAAGCACTGTTAAAATATCCCCTTGCTCGCTTCCAGACTCCACGCCGCTTATTTCTAGTGCATTCATTGCACAAGGAATTTTTAAATTTGTTAGGTTCCCTGTTACAAATGCTAGGTGAGAAGCCCCTGGCCCTAACATGGGAGTATAGGTTAGCGCCTCAATTACCCCAATTGGAATGTAGATAATGCCTACACGCAATATTCCAGACAAAACATAACTTGCATTTGGTAAAACGTCTAAATAAAATCCTATTATTACGGGGATAGAACATATAACTATTAATGAAAGAATTGACCACAAGCGGCCAACAACATGTATACTATCGTTAAAACTTTTCATTAAAGACCTCCAAAACCCAATGCTTGGGAAATAATCATAGCAAAAATCATCCCCACTATCATACTAAGCGGAAGGGAAAAGCCCTCCAAGCTTTTAGCCTTTAGTTTTTTTACTGTAATGTCACATGCAAACATTACAAGAGCAGAAACTGCCATAACCGCAAGTGACAACCAGCCTTCTTGTGCATCAAGTCGCCAGTCAATTATGGGCGTACCTAAAAACGTACAAATCATTCCCATAAACATAGAGGCAACTACAAGGCGTCCCCATTTATTATCTTTTTGTTGCATATTACGAATGCCACTTGTATATTTTTTTAAGAAAAATATATTAAAAAGAAGCCCCGAAAGAATACATACAGTCATAACCGTTGCAATAGAAACAAATACCTCAGGCGTTATATATTCTAACAAAAGTGCTGGAAGGTTTGCAGAGCTCGCCGCTGCATCAGCTGCAATTAATTCATATTGAACCGCCCCTACTACCGATAAGCGCATCCATGAAAGAGGCACCCCAAGCCCACCAGACATAGTAACAAGCCCCAATAAAATTGCTATAGATGGAACCACTGTAAAAATACAACTTGAGCGTATGACCTTTTTAATTACTTTTTTATCAATTCCTACTGTAATGGCAGCATTATAGGACTTTGCCATAAAAAAGATTGAAAGTAGCGTAATAAAAACAGCAATACTTCCCCCTAAAACATACATAAAGCCAGAGTTTGCCAAACTTGCCATGCATACCCCCATTTAATCCCTTATTAAATTTTGTAGTTATTTTTTTATTATTTTGCATTTTTATTATACCACAAATTCATTTTCAATGATATACTATTATGTATAAAACTGTTTAGAGAATTATTTTGGAGGTACACATGAAACATTCTATAGCAACAGATAAGGCACCGGGAGCAATTGGCCCATATGCACAAGGGGTATACACATCATCGCTCGTATTCACTTCAGGACAACTTCCGATAGACCCCGCAACAGGCTCCTTTGCCGGTGACTCTATTCAAGAGCAAACAAAACAATCATTAAAAAATGTGCAAGCTGTTCTTGAAGCTGCGGGAAGCTCACTTGATAATGTAATTAAATCAACGGTTTTTTTAAGTGACATGAACAATTTTGGCGGCATGAATGAAGTGTATGCTGGATTTTTTACTGAAGGAAAGTTTCCTGCTCGTTCCTGTGTTGAGGTTGCACGTCTTCCAAAAGATGCCTTAGTTGAAATTGAAGTAATTGCAACTAAATAGTGTCAACGTTAGAAAGAATATCTTTGCCCCGCCACATCTTTTTGATGGGCGAGTGCGGAATTGGAAAAACGAGCCTCATTTATGGGTGCCTTCAGCACTTAAAAAGTGATATCAAAGTAGGCGGGTTTTCTACTTACTTTGAAAAAAAGTCTCCCGAAGAAAAAATTCTCTACATATCGCCATATAATTGTGAAAATACTGTAGAAACAGCGCCTCAAAAAAAAGCGGTAATGCATTGGCTCTCTGGTAATATTACTATTTTTCAAAACGCGTTTGATGAATATGGTAGTCAATTGCTACAACAGTCTATAAATGCAAACCTTATTGTGATGGATGAACTGGGACGTTTTGAAGAAAATGCAGAACAATTTAAAAAAGAAGTGTTTAATTGCCTTAATGGAAACATTCCTGTTCTTGGTGTAATTAGAAAACTTGATAGCACAACATGGCTTGATGATGTAAAAAATCATCCAAATGTAACCATATTACATATTGAAAAAGAGCATCTTGAAGTAACTAAAAAAAGAATTACTGAACATTTTATAAAACTTTTATAGAATACTTCAATCCGCAAAACTTTTGGTTTTCCTGAGTTTTACGAATAGCAAATAGTTTCTCAGGTGTTTCTATGGTGCAACAGACCGTGCTACACGAAAACCATAAAGAACACTGGCTGACATAGGCCCACTACCTACCCGGAAGTCTACATTAGCATAATGATCACTCTGTTGCCAATCTCCACCACGCAGAACTCGTTGATTACCTTGAACAATTCCTCTTGGGTTTACATTTTCGGCTGGGTCATAATCATCTACCATATTATCGATACTTCGCCAGTCCCAACACCATTCGCTTACATTCCCACACATATCATATAACATCAATGTATTTGGTTTTTTTCTACCTACCTCTTTTGTGCCCCAACCATCCCAGCCTTGTATTGGGGATCCATTATCCCGAAACCATGCAAAATCTCCTAAATCATCTACATTATTTGTTCCTGCATACATGGTTCTTCCGGTTGAAAAATTTCCACTACCGCCACCAGCAGCATATTCCCATTCAGCCTCTGTCGGCAAGCGATACCCTAAAGATTCTTCATTGATGGTGACTAGCCATTTTGGATCGGAAGAAGAACTAGCTACATTGTTTGGGTCTATAGTATTTTTATCTATATGATAATAAACACTTAAGCCTTCTTTTTCACTCAGAGCATTACAAAACTCAATTGCTTCATACCAACTTACATTGTAGACAGGATACCTTACCCCTATCCCTATTTCTAATTCAGGCTGGTAACCCGCACTGGGCTCTGCTTTCATAATTTCTTTCCATTGTCCTTGTGTAATTTCGGTCTGTGCAATCATAAAACTGGAAACTGTTGTCTCTCGAGGAGTGTCGTCGCTTTCATCGCCCTCGCCCATAAGAAACGTTCCGCCTTCAATTAATAATAACTTTGGGTGCTCTATTGCATATCCCATATCAAACTCAACAGTATTCATACCTCTTTTTACAACAAAAGAATCTGTCTGTTCTCTTCTTGTAAAATACCCATCTTGCGTAAGCGTCACCTGCACATACACTGTTTCTCCTACAATGTGAAGGGGTCCCACCTGTATGACCATATTTAAATCATCTCCAAGCTTCACCGTTGCTTCTGCAAAAGTGTCTCCTGTTTCTGCATTGTATATAGTCGCTGTGGCCGTAATGCCAGTGTAAACATTTTGACTTAAAAGATGAGCAGCCCCGCCAGAAACGCTTCGCTCTGTTTGTGCAGGCTCAACTTCTTTTTCAAAAGAATCCAACCACTCTTGTGGAATGGTAAAGCTAATTTCAACTGGCTTTTCGCCTTCGTGGTTCCAAAGTGAGTCACAACTTGTAAGTGCAAAAACCGACATTACAAAAAAAAGGCTTAAAAATATTTTTTGTTTCATGCTGCTCTCCAAAATGGTCACCTTTAAAAACTTCAGTTATTGGAGGTGTTCCTTAAATTTAACTGCAATCTTTTTGATGAAAATCTTTATAATATAAAAGTTACATCAAAAAACCGAGGGTTATCACTTGTTTTAACTACACTTGCACAGTTACCAGTTATGATATCGATTTATAGAAAGCTATATCACGCTGTATTGTTTCTTTTTCTTATATGTAGTTTTTTCCTTAAGCTATAAAATTATATCACTGTTTCTATAACTTCACAAGCTTTTTTTTCATAGTTTTTTATAAAAAATCTCAACAAAATAAAAAAGCAGTGGTGCTAAAAAAGCCCACTGCTATAAATTTTTATGTTGCTTAGTCTACATAAAGAACCTTGCAACAAATATTACAAAAAGAATCCAAGAGACAATTGTAATGTTTTTTGCTTTTCCAGTAAAGATTTTTAATATAACATAGGCAATTAACCCCCATACGATACCTTCTGCAATTGAGTATGCAAATGGCATAACAACAATACAGATAAAGGCTGGAATACCTTCTGTTGGATCATTAAAATCAATTTTTGTAACAACCGCTATCATAAAGAACCCTACCATAATGAGCGCAGGTGCTGTTGCAGCACTTGGAACAAGCAAGAATAGAGGACTTAAGAAAAGCGCTAAAAAGAAAAGAATAGCTGTTGAAACAGAGGCAAGTCCTGTTCGACCACCTGCGGTAACGCCTGCAGTACTTTCTACATAACTTGTTACAGTCGAGGTACCGAGAGCAGCACCTACTGTTGTACCAATAGCGTCAGCAAGAAGGGCTTGTTTTACACGTGGAATTTTTCCCTTGCTATCTACAAGTCCAGCACGTGTTGTAACACCAACAAGAGTACCTACTGTATCAAAAATATCTACAAAAAAGAAAGTAAAGAATATTGTGAAGAATTTTAAAGTTGCAATTCCACCCCATTCAAATTCCATAAAGATAGGAGCTGCAGGAGTTGAGAAAGGAGAAAATCCTTCTGGAACATTTGTAACACCAAACGGAATACCTACGATGGTTGTGATAAGAATACCAAGTAAAATTGCTCCTGGCACCTTTAATACATATAAAACTGCTGTAATGATGAGCCCAAGAACAGCAACAAGAGGAGCTCCAGTAAGTTTTGTAAAGGCTACAATTGTTCCTGCATCTCCTACTACAAGACCTGCATTTGCAAGCCCAATAAGGGTTATAAATAAACCAATACCAACCGCAACGGCTTTCTTTAAACTGTCTGGAATAGCATCAATAATTGCTTCTCGCACATTTAAAAAGGAAAGAAGTATAAAAACAATACCTTCTAAGAATACTGCAGTTAAAGCCAATTGATAAGATTCGCCCATGCCAAGAACTACAGTAAAAGTAAAGAATGCATTTAAGCCCATTCCAGGAGCTAAGGCAACAGGTAAATTAGCCGCAAAGGCCATAATTAAGGTTGCAATACCAGCTGATAATGCGGTTGCTGTAAACACGCCACCTGCATCCATTCCAGTGGCTGATAACATTCCAGGGTTAACCGCAAGAATATATGCCATTGCTAAAAACGTTGTTGCACCTGCTAAAATCTCTCTTTTAGTGGTTGTGCCACGCTCTTGTAGTTTAAAGAGTTTTTCCATACTCCCTCCAATAAAAATAGTATACTATAATTTTAGCATAGCATTGGCTGGGGCGCAAGGGTAATTTACATTAATATGGAGTAAAACCTAATAATAATTCTTCTAGTTTTAAGGGATCTTTATAATCAAGGACTACCGTTGCAAACCTGTCCCCACGTTGACTTAAAAAGACTGTTTGATATACCGTTACTCCCTCAATATTTATTGTTGCTGTTAACTCTAGGTAGTAAGAATTCCCTAAAAGGATTGCAGCATACTCATTGAAAACAACATCTCTCCCATGCGTTAGCGCTAGTTCCATTTTCAAGATTTCAATATATTGCTCGACCGTTAAATCATCAGCAAAAATCTTTTCGCTTAACACCTCCAGTCTAGTTTCTCCATCCCCTGACTTTGCCAAAACCTCATACGCTATTTGCATTTTTGTGTAGTCCACAAGCTCTGCTTCTGGGCCATCAAAATTCATTGACTGAATTGCGTTAATTTCTTGTAAATCAGTTTCAGAAGTTAAAAACATCCCCTGAGTAGGCGCGTAGCGAAAACCAAACCATTCACTTGAAAATTCATTTGCCCTCCACTCTCCTTGTGTATAGGCAATATCTTGCTCTACAAGCAACAAACCCTCTTCAAAACTTATTTCTTCCGGTAGTTCTTCAACAGTTTCACATGAGTAAAAAGCAAGCAGTATAAATAACAGAACAACTATTTTTTTCAAAGCAACACCTCGTTACATAAATTATCAGTTATGTTTGCTGTTTTGTCAAGGTTTTATAAAACAAAGATACCAAAAACAGCCCCAAGGACAACATATGAAATTACGGGAAGCTTTGTTTTAAAAAGCAAAATCGTCATGGCAAGCCATGCAGCAATTCTTGGTATGTCAATTACGGAAGCCCACGAATAGTCATTTGCTTGGGGTATAATTATTACCGAAATTAAAAGCACATTACAGGCAGCAACCCACACAAGCCCCGTAGCAGCAGGGCGCAATACACTAAAAAGCGTCTTTACAAGCGGTTTTTCTTGAATAGAGCCAAAAAATCGGGCAATTATCATAATAACAATGAGCGATGGAGCAACAGTGCCTGCAGTTGTAAGAATTCCTCCCCACACTCCATGCATTTCATAACCAAGATATGTTGCCATGTTTATGCCAATGGGGCCTGGTGTTGACTCAGAAACTGCAAGCATATTATAAAACATGTCTGCACCAATGATGTCACGACCAACAAGTTCTTGGTACATGAGGGTGATGGCCACCTGTCCTCCACCTATAGTAAAGAGTCCAATGTAAAAGAAAAGAGCGAAAAGCTCAAATAGGCTCATGCATCACCTCCTTTTCGAGTACCTTTATGTTCTCTAAGAGATGATGTAATATGCAGCATAAATCCCATTGCAAAGGCTCCCAAAATTACCCAAAAAGTTTGAATATCAAGGATAAACACAAACGAAAAGGCTGCAATTGCTACAATGCCTTGAAAAATCTTTTTAATTGCATTTTTTGCAAAGGTAATTGAGGCCTTGGTTAAAAGTGCTGCTACAGCGATGTTTATGCCCGTCAAGGCCTTTTTTACTACCTCATTATCGGTATAGTTTGATAAAAAAGCTGCTATTATGGTAATAATGATTATTGAAGGGGCTATCATTCCAAGTGTTCCAAAAATGCCACCAATAACACCTGCCCTTTTATAGCCAACGAATGTTGCAACATTGACGGCAATAATTCCTGGGGTAGACTGCCCAATGGCAAAATAATCTAAAAGCTCTTCTCTATTTGTCCACTTTCTTTTTTCTGAAAGCTCTTCTTCTAAAAGCGGGAGCATGGCATAACCACC
>CAYJLT010000058.1:0-11666 GCA_964371295.1 uncultured Treponemataceae bacterium | reverse complement strand
CATGAGCTTTATATCGCGTTCAACAGATTTGATAATCTTTTGGGGCTGCCAAATACTTGATTTTTGTACACGCCCAACCATGAGCGAAACATCGTCAAGGTTGAGTCTCAAAAGATCATGTATGCACACAGTCTTTGATTCTAATAGGCATTTTTCATCAAAGTGTAAAAATGAGAGCCTAGCGATAAATAGTCTTATAAAAATTCTTTCTTCACTTAAGGCCTTAAATATAGTGCTTTTTTGCATACATATGTTTTAGTATTTTTTATGAAAAAAAATAGAAAAATTAAAAAAGTATCTTTATTACGCACCTTAATTATTAACTTACTAAGTTAAGAAATTAGTTTTTACTTCGCTTTGGAAAAAACTCTTTATGGTAATCATGTAGGGTTTCATTATCAATATGTGTGTAAATTTGTGTAGTCGATAAATCTGCGTGTCCCAAAAGTTCCTGTACGCTTCTAAGGTCTGCGCCTCCTTGTAAAAGGTGTGTTGCAAAAGAATGCCTTAAGGTATGCACTTTTGCACTCACTCCGCTCATAGTTTCAAGCTCTTGAAACCTTTTCCACACACCTTTACGAGATATAGGCTTTCCTGCGTAGTTTACAAAAAGTTCTGCAACAACTTTTGTTCCAACAAGTTTATAGCGACCTTCATTAAGCCAATTTTTTATGTGTAGTGCGGCAACATCGCCAAATGGAACAATGCGCTCTTTATCACCCTTCCCTCTAACCCATAAAAGATGCTCATCTAAGTGCACATTTTGTAATAGAAGCGAACATACTTCGCTTATACGTAGCCCAGATGAATACACAAGCTCAAAAAGTGCTCTGTCTCTAAGTCCAAGAGGTGTACTTGTGTCAATGGTATTTAAAAGAGTATCTACTTGATCTACACTCAATACCCTAGGAAGAGACCTTTTTGCCCTGGGGCGTTGTAACAAGAGTCCAATGTTTTCTTTCCAGTGTCCTTCCCTAACTAAGAAAGTCCCGAAAGAGCGTATGGCAGAAATATCCTTTGCAACTGTTTGCTCATCAAGTGGGGTAGTATGTGCATCACCTGTTTTTCTCCACACAAGGTAGTGCATAAGATCTTGCACGCTGAGATCATCATAGTTAATGTTTTTTTTAGCACACCACTCAAGTAATATTTTTATCGCAAATGCATAGGTGTCTACACTAAGGCGACCTTTTCGTTCTACCGAAACAAGGTCATCAAGGTATTGAGAGAGAATTTCTTGCGGTAATGGTGCCGCTTGAATCATGTTTTAATCTGAATCCAAGTTTATGCGATTACTTCTTACACAGGCAGGAACTTCTAAACCTGTTTTATTTTTGAATAAACTATCATCAAAAATAGATGGCTTTGAAGTTGATGGCTTAGCTTCTTCATCCGTTTTTTCTTCTGAAAAACGTGAAAAAGATGTAAGTTGTGAAGGAACCCTTTCTTGTGTTAATGATGAAGACAAAGAAGGCTTTGAGCCCTTTCCAATGTGCTCCCATTGCTTTATTGACATAAAGTTGCCATCAGACTCCTGTGAACGTGTTGAATCTGGATGAAGAATCTCTTCTTCTGAAATATAACTATCATCTTGCGGAAACTCTGTTGCAATTACCGTAACAGTTACATCCTCACCAAGGCGTGGATCTATAGCTTGACCAAAAATTATATGTACTTCTGGATCTGCTGTTTCACGAATTGTATTTACAATTTCACTAGTTTCAGATATTGACAGTGTTTCGCCACATACAATGTACACAAGAATATTTTTAGCACCGTCAATGTGGCAATCCTCTAAAAGAGGGTTGTTGATTGCAGCTGTTGCAGCATCAATTGCTCTGTTTTCTCCAGTGCCTGTACCAACACCAAGGATTGCATCTCCCTTACCTTCCATAATTGTTTTTACATCGGCAAAGTCAATATTTACAACGGCAGGATTTGTAATAAGGTCTGATATACCTTGCACACCCTTTCGTAAAACATCGTCGGCTACTAAAAAAGCTTCCTTTACGGGAGTTTTTTTGTCAACAATTGATAAGAGATTTTGATTTGGAATGACAATGAGGGTGTCCACTTCTGCATGAAGTTTTTTTATGCCATCTTCTGCTAATGCCATTTTATGCTTGCCTTCAAATTCAAAAGGCTTTGTTACAACACCAACAGTGAGTGCGCCTTGCTCTTTTGCAACCTTTGCTATTACAGGAGCAGCCCCAGTACCTGTTCCGCCACCCATGCCAGCTGTTACAAAAACCATGTTTGCACCACGCATATAATCTGCTATTGTGTCTACATCTTCTTTTGCAGCTTCTTCTCCAACTTCAGGTTTGCCACCTGCTCCTAGGCCACCTGTTCTCCTTGACCCGAGGCCAATTTTGCTTGGAGCCTTCGATGCTGAAAGAGCTTGTAAATCAGTATTAGCTACAATAAACTCAACATTTTTAATGCCCATTTCAATCATACGGTTTACAGCATTAGAACCACCGCCACCAACACCAATAACTTTAATTACTGTTGGACTAGAAAGACTGCCTTCATGTACCAAATTTAAATTGGACTGAGTATCTTCATTTGTAATTGAAAAATCCATCATGTTTTCCCACCCTCACATGTATGATTTTATTGAATGTTATAATACACTTTATTCACAAAAAAATTGCAAATTGTATTTTTCCCCCACACACATATACTACACTCTATATCAGTTTTACTGTTTTTTCAATACGTTTACGCTAAAAAAAACATTTTTTTTGCTCTTTTTTAGAAGAATTCTTTAAACCATCTTCCAACACTTCCAAAAATACTTCCTTGATGCACACGCTCACGCATAGCGTGGTCAGATTTTGCAGACTTCGCTTTATCAACATTTGCTACAAGTAATCCAATTACGGTTGAAAATTCGGGTGTGCGATACGTTTCTACAGGGCCGCCGTAATTCCCTGGCTGTGCAATACGAACATTTGTAGTCTTAAATTCCTTAACAGCTAGCTCTACAATTCCGGGTAAAAGTGCTCCACCACCAGCTAAAATTACTGAGCCACTGAGGCGCTTGTTTTTTACTTGTTGCGGAAGCTTTTTTCGAATCATCGTAAAAATTTCTTCAATGCGTGGCTGAATAATTTGGCAGATTTCTAAGCGCGAAATTCTTTGCGGTGGATTACCGCCAATACCTGGAATTATAACATCTTCTTCTTCACTCACGAGGGACTCCCAACAACAGCCCGAAGTCTTTTTTATTTTTTCTGCGCTTTCAAATGAAATCCCACGCATAATAGAAATATCGTCTGTAACAACACTCCCACCAATGGGAATTGAAATTGCATATAATGGAGTTCCCTCTGATAAAATAAGTACATCGGTGGTGCCCCCACCAAGGTCAATTACTATTGAGCCAAGCTCTTTTTCTTCATCGCTCACCACCGCTTGTGCAGATGCAAGTGTTTTTAAGAATACTCCATCAACTTTGAACCCTGCCCTATCTATGCAGTGAAAAATATTTGTTGTTGCTGTTCTTGATGCAGTAATAATACATACTTCTGATTCAAGGCGAACCCCTAGCATGTTTAGTGGGTCTTTTACTTCGCCATTACCATCAATAATGTAAAAACGTGGCACTACATGGAGAATCTGCCTGTCAAGTGGAATGTTTACTGCTTTAGACGCTTCAATAACTCTTGCAATATCATCTGAGTTTATTTCTCTGTTCCCACCATTTTTTGTAGTAACGGCTACTAGTCCCTTAGAAATAAGGCTTTCAATTTGTGCTCCGCCTATTGACGTAATACAAAAGTCAACTTCTTGCCCCGCCATCATTTCTGCGTCTTCCATTGCAGTGACAATTGCCTGCATTGTTGATTCTATATTTGCTATTTGCCCATGCCGTAAGCCTGTAGAAACTGATGTTCCAATTCCTGTAATGAGTAATGCGTTATCTTCTGAAATTTCTCCAATTACAACTCGAACAGTGCTCGTACCTATATCGAGTCCTACAATTATTTCACTCAAAATCTAGCCCTCCCAATTTGGCTACTGTTAGTCTATTTTATACGAAATTGTCCCGTAACGCAAGTCCAACTCTGACACAGATGGGCTTACACTTTTTACGACATCAAGCGCAACCATCATATATTTTAACGCATCTTCAGTAAAATTTCTATCTACTAGCACACGAGTTTTGGTATGCACAGGAAAAATTACTAGCTCGTAATTATCATACTGTTTAGGGCTTATTACTATTTCAGATATAACTTGAAAATAGTTTGCATTTGATTTTTGAATATTTGCTATTTGTTTTATTAGTGGAGAAAATTTACTGTCAAGTCTCATGCCTTCAAAAAAAGTACTAATATCAAAGCCTGTAATTAGTGGTAAAGATTCAGAAACTGCCTCACTTGCAAGGGCAAATATTACGCCATTTTCATCAATCAGTGCAGGTACGGTTTTATCATTTACATTTGCAAGTGTAATTGCAACTGGGTTTCGTTCTTGAACATTAACAACAATTTTATTTGGAAAACTTTTTTGAACAGATACAGTTTCTACTGCAGAATATCCCAATAATCGGCTTGCTGCAACAGAAGTATCAAACCTTAGCCAGTTTTTTCCACATGCTTGTGCAAGATTTGTGCGCAAATCATTTACTTCAAGCGTTTCAAGCCCAGAAAATGATACAGTATATTCAGTAGTATTTGGAATGATAATAAAGTATGCAATAGCTTCAACAACTAAGACAATAAGTAAAGTTACTACAAGTATTTTTAGTATTTTTAACATACCTCTTTTTTGTGTTTTAGCTTGTGGTTTTTCATGCTTTACCCCTGAGTCGATAAATCTATCAATTTCATTTAAATAACTTTGTTCACTCATAATTCTACCTCTATTTTCTTTTCATACCTTGATATATTTATTAAAAATCCGCATAAGCAAAGTGTTAAAAACATTGATGATCCACCTGCGGAAAAAAATGGTAATGGTATACCTGTTGCAGGGAATGCACCAGATACTACAGCGCAGTTTATACCTGATTGCACTACAATTATAAGAGCGCTGCCAAATGCAATAATACTGCGAAATCTATCTTTACAGCTAAATGCTATTGAAAATGCTTTCCACGCAAAAAATCCTAAAATTAGCATGTATAGTAACACGCCAATAAAGCCCATACCTTCTGCCCAGCCTGCAAATACAAAGTCGGCTTGAACTTCAGGAATGCCTTGAACCTTATCTACACCAGTCATTCCATTGCCTAGTAGACCGCCATCGCTAATGGCCTTTTTTGACATATTAACTTGGTAATTAACACCATTTTTATCATAATCAGGGCGTAAAAATGCAATTAGTCTATTTACCCGATACTCCTTTGTAAAAACAAACAAAAAGCTAGCAGGTATAGCGAATACAGCAAAAATTGCAAACCAAACAAGCTTAATTCCAACTACAAAGAGAATTGCAAATCCAATTATGAGTAGAAAAACAGCAGTTGAAAAGTCATTTTGTAAAAAAACTATTATAACAAAGGCAAAAATACCAACTGCAGCCGGAAGCACTGTAGCCATTGCATCATTTAACCTATCATTTTTTTTATCTAGTAAATTAGCAAGAAAAAGAACAAGAGCTATCTTTGCAATTTCAGATGGCTGAAATGTTAATCCTGCTGGTAGTGAAATCCACCTGCTAGCTCCATTTCGTTCTATTCCTATTACTGGAAAAAATGGAAGTGCACAAAGAATAAATGTTCCAATTACAATCACTGGTAATAGCTTTCTTAGAAAATCTAAGTTTATCCATACACAAACCATTGCAAATATACCACTTGCACCAATGTAAAGTAACTGCCTCTTTATAAAATATAAGTCATCATCAAACATTCTATTGGCATAGTTTGAAGACGAGACATACAAAGTAACAAGCCCTAGCCCTAGCAGTAAAATTATAGAGAGAAGCAATGTATTATCACTTTTAGATGAGTTAACCGGTGCTTGCGCAAAAATTGATGGTGATTTCATTACACAGCCTCTCTTTCTTGAAACAAGTTGTTTAAGGTAGAAATTGCTCGTTCCAACCTAATGCCTCGAGACCCTTTAAAAAGTACAATATCATTAGGATTTATTTCTTTTTTTACATTGTTACAAAGTTCTATAATATTATCATCGTCAGTAGATTCAATACAAAATACTACTTTATTATGTTCTTCTTTTATACTTGAATATGCTTTAGAAAAATTTTCACCAACCAATGCAAAGACTTCAATAGGTGATTCTATTGCACTTTTAAGTACTTTTGTATGAAGGTCGTAGCTTTGATTGCCTAATTCGAGCATATCACCTAAGAATGCAATCTTTTTACCCTTCCAATCAAGATTATGCAAGAAGTCCAAAGATGCACTCATGGACTCAAAGCTACCGTTATAACAGTCTTGTATTATAGTTGGTTCACCTTCGAGAATTTCACTTCGACCAAACAAAGGCTTTATATTTTCTAAACCTTTTTTTATTTCATTCGCTTTTAAACCAAAATGCTGTCCAATAGCAATTGCAGCAATTGCATTTTGCGCATTGTGCTTTCCAATGAGAGGGAAGAGTATTTTTTTGCCTTGATAAAAAATAGTACTTCCACTTAAACCAGATAATTCAACACTTTCAATTCCACTAGTTGACTTCACGCCATACGTATTTACTGTTCCTATTACATCTTTCTTTAAGAAGTCAGTAAACGGATCGTCTTCAAAAACATAGCCAGTGCATGAAGGTGTAAAATTTGAAAATATTTCTTTTTTTTCTTCAGCAATTTGCTGTTGAGTGCCGAGAATACCTATGTGGGCAGTTCCGATGTTTGTAATAAGTGCTACATCAGGAGAAAACACGTCAGTAATCTCTTTTATTTCCCCCCGTCTATTTGTTCCCATTTCAAAAACACCAATTTCATGCTCTTTTGTAATTGTAAACATTGAAAGCGGAAGACCTGTCTCAGAATTAAGATTTCCTACATTTGTAATTACAGAATATTTTTGGGCCAAAACCGATCCAATACATTCCTTTGCAGTTGTTTTACCATTTGAACCCGTTATTGCAACTTTTTTTAAATGTGGAAATTTCTTTACAAACAATGCAGCTGCATCTTGTAGTGCTTTTAAAGTATTTTCAACAATGATTAGCGTTTTATCATTATCTCTAAGTGTTTTGTATATTGATTCAAATTCTCTCATGGAGGACTCTTGAACAAGAGCAATACTAGCACCATTTTCAAATGCTTTAACGACATACTTATGCCCATCTTGCATTTCACCTATTAAAGGTATAAATAAAGAGTTATTTGATACATTTCTACTGTCTGTTACAACAGATTCAAATCCTTCACACGAACATATAGAGTAAAGTTTCCCCTTAGTAGCGTTGAGTAATTCTTGAACTGTTAACAATAGTTTTTCCCCCACCCTACTACTTTCACTCCGTATTATTTGAACTTCTCATTTCTACTCGAACTATTTCGTCACTCGTAGCTTGATGCATACCAAGCTCTTCAATTGCAATTTTTTCTATCCTTGCTGAGCTCGAAAGTGTTCCAAGCTCAGATATTAATTGTTTATTACTGTCTATTGCTTCATTTTGAGAATTTTCTAAAGACAAAACTTCATTTTCTAACGTTATATATTTATTTGATTGCAAGGCCTCAATTGCAAGAAAGGAGGGTATACACAACACAAACAAAACCATTAAAAAAGATTTTAACATAGCACTGTCATTTTTCATTTTTTTCTCCCTTAAACTTATTAAAGTTTTTCTATTACTCTCAACTTTGCACTTCTTGAAGGTGCATTAAAAACAATTTCTTCTTTTGAAGGTCCTATTGGCTTTCTAGTAAGAATACGAGCCTTAGGTTTTCCCTCACATATACATATCGGCTGTTCTGGTGGACATGTACACTTTTTACCTAGGTATTGGAAATACTTTTTTACAATTCTATCTTCTAATGAATGAAACGTAATTATTCCCATTCTTCCACCTGGCTTTAATACATTAAATGCATCCACCAATACTTTTTCTACTCGTTCAAGTTCACCATTCACAGCAATCCTAATTGCTTGAAATGTTTTTGTTGCAGGATGAATTGCTCCATGCCTGTAATCTGCAGGCACTGCGTGATACACACAATCTGCTAGATCCTTTGCAGTCCGTATTGTAGATAGCTTTCTTTTTTCTACAATTGCCCTCGCAATCCTTCTACTGTATCGCTCTTCGGCATACTGAAAAATAATATCAGCAATTTCATGTTCTTTAAGAGTACTGATTAACTCCTGTGCACTCATTCCAGTATATGCACCTTTAAAGTTCTCACTATGAGAAAAGTTGCCACTATCGAGCCTCATATCCAAGGTTTCGTCTGTCCTAAAGGAAAAGCCTCTTCCTGAACTCTCGTAGTGATACACTGAAATACCTAAATCAAATAGAATTCTATCTGGTTTTGGTAAGCACTCTGGGTAATTTGAATAAAAGTCGTTAAACCACCCATTGTAAAATTGAATGCGCTCGCCATATTTTGCAAGACGTTTTTTTGCCTTTTCTTGAATCGAAGCATCTGCATCCAAGCCTACTATTTTCATTTTTGCAAATTCTTGCAAAAATGCATTAGTGTGTCCCCCCTCACCTAATGTAGAATCGATTAATAAAATCTCATCATCTGCCTTAACAGGTCCCAGATACTCTACTGTTTCTCGCAGTAAAACCGGAGTATGAACTATTTGAAGTTCATTTTGACCATTTTCATTTTCTTTGTGAATGATGTTGTTCATACACAAAGTCTCTATAAATATAATCCGCTTAAGCCTTCAGAAGCTTTACGGAAAGACATTTCAGATTCTGCAATGTAAGCATCATACCGAGCTGAATCCCACAACTCCATATATTTATTTACACCCATAATTACGCATTCCTTAGAAAGTCCTGCATATTCTCTTAGCGATTGCGGTATAGACAATCTTCCACTTTTATCAAATTCAACATCCTGAGCAGGGCCGATTATCCGGCGCAAAACAAGTCTTGAATCAGGATTAAATGGAGACGCTTGCTCCATGAGTTTTGCGGAGAAATTCTTCCATTCCTCATGTGTGTAAAGCCACAAACACCCATCAATCCCCTGTGTAATCATGAGGGATGGTTGATCGAGCATGGCACGCAGCTTTGCAGGAAAGGCAACCCTTCCCTTATCATCGAGCGTATTATTGTATAATCCGGTAAGCAAATCCATGCCACTTTTCTCCACAAGAACCCATTTTTTCCCACTTATCTACATTTTACACGAAAAATTCGTCTTGTCAACGAAAATTAACTAAAAAAAGTAAAAAAAACAAAAAATTGCTAACATCTTTACAATTCTAGCAAACAAATGTATAGTATAAGTATGATAAACACATTTAATGAGTCAAGCTTGCACAAAGAACTAAAAAACACCTTTTGCAAAATAAGAAACGGTAAAGCTGAGCAAAAAGTTGGCGGCTATATATGTGACATAGTGTGTGAAGATGGCACAATAATTGAAATACAAACAAAAAATTTGGGAAATCTTACAGGAAAAATTTTAAACCTTTTACAAACTAATTCAGTAACCCTTGTATATCCGTTAGCGATTACTACTTATATTGAGTATTATAATGAAGGGGCCTTGCACCAAAAACCTCTGTCGCGAAGAAAATCTCCAAAGAAAAGAAATATATACGATGCATTTGACGAACTAATGGGCTGTTTTTCAATTTTATTACATGATAAATTTACCCTACAAATTATAGAGGTTGATATAACAAAAGAAAGAATAAAAACGAAAGAAAAAATACAATCAGTAAGTAAAAAAAGACGAATTCTAAAAGATTGGATATCACATGATACTACTTTAGATAAATCTTATAATACATATAGCTTAAAAACTAAAAATGACTATTTACAGTTACTTCCAAAGAATTTATCTGCGCATTTTAGTGTCAGCGATGTAAGCTCAAGTGGTTCACTATCAAAACAGCAAGCGTACAAAATGATTTGGACACTAACAAAGATGGAACTTATTAAACTAGTTGAAAAAAGAGGAAACACAAAGTTTTATACTATTTTTTGAGAGCTCATTAATTTAAAATAAAAAACAGCAGCCAATTGACTGCTGCTTTAATATATGATTAAAAATCCTACCAGTTGTCGTCCATATCGTATGGGTCTGAGTTTTCAAACGCATAAAGGTCAGAAATTGCTCTTAAATCATCAAGATAAAGATAATACTGTCCGCTTGCGTACATTGGGTCGCAGTCTACTCTAAAGCCTAGAATAGTAAGACCTGGGTTTACACCAAAATATGCGCTATCTTGTACAATACCTCTCGTACCATCTGGTGAAGGTGGAACTGCAACGACCATTTTTTTCCATCCAGTGAAGTTTAATTCCCCTACGTACAATTCAAAGTGGTTACCAAAGAAATCACGTAAAAGAATTGTTAAAGTATGTGGCTGATTTCTACCTGCTACCCACACTGAAATGGTTTTTGTTACACCATCTATTGCAAGTGGTTGAGCTGGTGTCATATAAAATGAGTTTACACCACGTCTAAAAAACTCAACTTTTACACCGTATGTTCTTGAATCATCTGGATTTACCGTACCATCTCCATCAGGATACTTTGCAAGTGGTTCAGGCCCACCTTCAAAAAACCGACCTGAGATTACACCAACATCAGGTGACATTTTTACGTTCCAAGAACCTTCTCTTTCAAAAAGATCAATTGAAACTTCGCGTAATGCAAAGTTTGCAGAATCTGCACCAATAAGAGGGCTAGGAGCTACCAAACTTGGTGTGTTTTGTGAAAAAGCAGATGCTACAATAAAAACAATACATATAACTAATACAATCTTTTTCATTAGTTTGCTCCTCCTGTTGCATCATTTACTGACTCACCAAACTCAATGTTTGATAAATTATAACCATCATAGATGTCATTTAATGTATAAGACGCATATCGAACTTGATCAATAAAAATTCTAAAATCATCAACGTATTCTTCTGAATCTGTTCTAACCCTAAATCCGAGGAATGTGAGTGTTTCAGGTCCAGAGCGAAGACGTGATCGTTGCCTCATCCAAGTAGGAACCTTGATAACGAGGTTTCTCCAACCTGAAAAAGCCAAGTTGCCAGCTTTTATTACATGTACAGCCCCATCAGCGTCACGAACAAGGAGGTCTATATAATACATATAATTTGCACCCCAAACCCAAAAATCAAAATGGGTTACATGACCTTTTAATGGAACTTCGTAAGGAACAACATTTCCAGTTTCATCTGCCATTTGTGGGTATAATTCAAACCAGTTGTCGCCCTTTCTATCATACTTTGTTTGTACACCAAGCACAAGCGCTTCTGGGTCACCTTCTTCTCTATATGTTACTAAAGAATTTGGCATACCCGGTGTAGTACCAAGCTTAGGATATACTTCACCTAAATCTTCATTTACATAAATACCACTACTAGCACGAATACCCCAAGTCCAATCTACGGCATCGGCTACATCAAAATCGTCAATCACAATAGTTTCAATGCTGTTTCTGTTTGGTTGTGCAGACAAAGGCAAGCACACGCAGCATAGTACTAAAAGACTTACGAAGATTACAACATTATGTTTCATCTCAAACTCCTTTTTGA
>CAYJLT010000057.1:0-11716 GCA_964371295.1 uncultured Treponemataceae bacterium | reverse complement strand
GCAGGAATCTAGGTAATGTATAATTTATAATTGATAAGGAGTTTTTATGAGAAAAAATATTATTATAGTATTTATCTTATTACTTTTGCTCAGTGGTTGTACGTCTGCCCCAGTACCTGATGATTGCACTGAATACTTAGATAGTGAAGTTGATTATAGTATTCGTCCGATATCAGTGAAACAAGCATATTTAGATGGCTACTTTGGTCCTCCTTGTAGCGAATCTGCACAAGATATGTATAAAAATTTTGCAAATGATGTTATTATGTCAAGTGTGGGTAATTTTGGAGCGGGAATAAGTGATGGAACTATGCAGTTATCTGCATGGGAAAAATATCTAATCGCTAATTGGGGTTACTAAACCTGACATGTGGCTTATTACAGTAAGCCACATGTCATTGAACATTAGCTTCGACAGTCAAGCATGTCTCTTTTTATATTGGTAGAGACAGTTCGGTGATTATATCGATTATTTCTTTTTCGCTTTCTATGTCACCAGCGTAGAGATGCGTTTTTTTTTGATGGTATTTAGTAATCAAAAAAAAACTTTTTTGTGGTAGACGATTCAGATTTTTAACATTTGAAACAGTAATCATTGTTAATTATTAATTATACATTATTAATTAACCCCTAGTCTTACGCCCACACTTGCAATACCGTTATTGAGGCCTTGTCCTTTAATGAGTGAGCCTACAGGTAAATATGCTTTAGCTCCTACTCCAACTGTTATGCCATCATCTAGAGTATAATCCCATGAGGCCTGTATACTTGGGTAGAAAAACTCTGCACCTTTATAAAACCACTCATTAATATTTGCAAGATCGGCTTCAACTGTTTCAGGTACATGATTAGCGCGAAACGCAAACCTAAAAAGAAATGAAACACCACCACCTAGTCGAAAAATAGACTTGCCTGTTTTGATATCCCATGTTGCAGGAATATCAAGCATAATTGATGGAACATAGGCACTTCGATTTTCAATTTCTGCAGGTACTGCTTGCCCATCTTTCCATGTATAATAATTAGCAAAAAAATGTGCATGGGGTGTAATGGACATTTGGTCTAAAAGCTCAATTTGTGCCCCTGCTCCAATAGAAAATGCAATTGGAGATGGAGCAGAGTTTTCTTGTGTACTTAAAATACCTAACGGGCCAACTGTAACAAGAAAATCAGTTCTTTCTAAAAAGCTCGTTTGAGAAAAGCTTGAAAAAGTAAAAAATGCTAAAGCAGCAAAAACTATTGCTATCCGTTTTGTATTAAAAAAAGAGTACTTCATATTATTCTCCCGTAATTGTATTTTCGTATAAAACCTGTTCCATGTCAACGGCTAAAAAACCACTTGCACCCGTTTCATAGAATGATGTTTCTTCCCATGAAGCATAGAGTGTTGAGCCCGATAAAACAATAGCTCCATACACATAACCGGGTCCCAAGTCTGGCAATTTGAATGCCTTTGTTTCACCATTATTCAATACGCCCTTAGAAGGCAGCCCACCGGCAAAACAAATTGTACCATCTTCAAATACCGCAATAGAGCAATGCTCAAAGCCCAACGCATAACCTTCTATAGGCCGAGTATTAGGTGAGAGGTGTTCATATTGGATTGAAGTAGGGCTGTTCTCTTCTGAGTAGTTTAAATAGTACGACACACGTTCTGGAACGGGTTTTAATAGAGTTTGAATTTTTTGTGGCAAGGCTGTTGAAGGCTTTGGACGCACTGTTTCTCTGTATTCATTTAATGTTAACATTGTGCCTAGTAATCTTGAGCTTTGGCTAGCACTTAATGGTGATTCGGCTGTGAAGGTGAGGGCATAAAAATCTGTTCGCTCGCTTTGATTTGATTTTAATAATATGTTCCAAGCATTATCACGATAGTATACTTCCCTTATTTCAGTCTCTAAAAAAAGAGGTATGCTTTGATTTGTTTCTTCTATTTGAATGTTTTCAGAAAGGCTTTGCTTTGAAAGAATTGGACTAAAGTTAAAATTAGATGCGTTAAACTCAACTAAAAAAGCCTCGTCAATTTCGTCACGAGGGGTTTGAACATCATTAGATTCAAAAATACTGTTGGTATAAAAATTAAAAATAATGTTGTCATCAATATAATATATATCTGCAACACTCGCAAGAGAAAACAAATCCGTATTCTTTATAAGCTTTGTTTTACTTGCTATTCCATCACTTTGAAATCCAAATGTGGTGGGAGCTTGAATAAGGCCTAGCTTATTAACTGCAAAATATGCCTTCCCTTCAATAAAGGCGCCCGAAGTTACCCTTATCGATTCAGTCCAAGGAAGTCTTTCAACTTCAGGTGCATTTCGAGGAATATCGGTTTCTTTGAATCCATCTTGGGTAAAGTAAAACCATCTGTGTGTCGTTACACTTGTAGAATTACTTTGTTGTAATAGTTGAGCATACTCATTTGTATCGGTAGATACTTCTTCTTGCGTGCAAGAACTCAGTAAAAGTGTATATAGTAAAAGTAGAAAAGTGAAAAGAACTAGTCGACTGTTCACCCCTTTAATAAAAGAACCTTTCATTAACTATAGTTTACTGTGCTTGAAAGTAAATTGCAAGTGAATTTATTTACAAGTTTAAATATTTATTTCTCCTTAATACTGTATACATTAAAAGTTTTATCGGCAATGTTCTCAAGGATAAGATCCTGATTTAATACCCATGGGTTTTGAAATTTTTCTATATAACTAATAAATCTTTTCCAATTGAAATGGGAGAGGTATGAGTGAACAGATATTGGATCGTCGTGAGTTGCTTGTAAAAGCCTATATAAAATCCAAGCGGCAAAGCCATCATGTGTACTTAGTGTTGTTGATAAAGGATAGATGCATCCTCGAGGCTCAGCATCTATTTGAGAAGTATATATGAGTACTGGTGTAAGATGATTTTTTTTAAGTGAAAGGGTGAACTGGTCTTTTTGGGATTGAGCCATAACAACTGTTTTTTTTGTATTTGTTTCATCTATGTAAATGAGCACTGTTCCCTCTTTCTCCTTATCTACCACAGTGTTTGTAAACGTTACAAGTTGCGGTTTATCAAAAAACGAGGAATTGCACGAAATGAAAAAGATACCACTTAAAGCTATGATTAGTGTTTTCAAAAGCACTCCTTTATACAAGGGATGAATACTGGCTCACCTAAAAAAATGAATGAGCCAGTAGTTTACGTGTACAGATAGTTGCAGTGGATTTTTTTTAGAAGTGTAATAGTTTTAGGAGTAAATTATTAATACTATCTGTTATTAATATTATAGTATTTTTTGTTAAAAAAAATAGAGATTTTTGAAAAATGTAGAAAAAAAGCTTACGTTTTTTTTGTGTATAAAAAAGAAATAACACCCATAGCTGTAATAATTACATAGCCTATAATACTGTTTGATGTAGGAATTTCTGCGTATATAAAGAATCCATAAATTGCAGCAAAAAAAACTTGTGAATAATCATATACTGAAATTCTTTTAGCAGGTGCGTATATGTAAGCGTTAGTTACGGCAAATTGACCAATGGTTGCAAAAAGACCTGCTAAACAAAGATAGATAATTTGACTTGCGCTCATTGTTTGATGGTTAATAATGAACGATGGGGTAACAATTATTGTTGAAAACGCTGAAAAAAACATTATTATGCTTGTGGGATTTTGACCTTGCTCTCCAAGCTTTCGAACTAATGTATATGCTGTCCCCGCTCCAAATGCTCCAAGTACGGCAACAAGGGCAGGAATGCTAATTGATATAGCAGAAAAGGTTGGGTTGACTATAAAGGCGCTCCCAATAAAGGCAACAATGACTGTAGCTATGCGAAATAAACTTACCTTTTCTCTAAGAATAATAAAGGACATGAATATTGCAAAAAATGGTGCAAGTTTACCAAGCATAGATGCATCTGATAGTATAAGATTATCTACTGCATAAAAATTACACAGCACCCCGACCGTCCCTGCACAACTTCGCAAAATTAACGTTGGCAAGTTTTTCTTTTGTATTATCACCTTTTCATTGTTTTTTATTATAACTAAAGTGCTAATGATAAATGGAATGCTATTTCTAAAAAAGGCTTTTTGAAAGAAAGAAATATCTCCAGCAAGTTTTACAAATGTATTCATGGTTGCAAAGCCAAACGCTGCGATGATTATGAGAAGAATACCCTTTGTTGTGTTTTGAATTTTCATAGTAATGCCTTTTTATGCTCAGTTTGTGAAGTATAGCAAATAAGCATAAAAAAGGCAAATAGGTTTTTGCAGTGTTAATGTAAGTAAACGCTAAGGTTTCAAGGCTTTGAATGTCTACTGGAAGAATGGTCTTAATTGCTTAATCTTCTATTTTTTTGCATTAATCCAACCGTTACTAGTAACATATACAGCTAGCTCCATTGTGCTTTGACACCCAGCTTTTAAGAGCATGTTTTCAATGTGCCTTTTTAGGGTGCCATTTGATATTGCTAATTCTGCTGATATTTCCTCTCGTTTATACGCTTTACATAAGAGCCGTAATACTTCCAATTCTCTTATGCTAAAAGGAGGGTTTCCGTCAACAGTGGGTATTTGAATTGGTTGTGGAAAAGAGCCCTTTCCTTTCATTACGTTACGAATCATTGTAATAAACTCATGGATGGGTCTGGTTTTTGAAAGAAATGCGTCTGCGCCCGCTGCAATTGCATTTGGGATATAGGATATTTCATCAAAACCTGACATAACTATTACTCTAACATGGGGAAAATCTCTTTTAATTTTTTTTGCTACTTCAATACCAGTTTCTTCGCTCGTAGTTCGAACATCGGTAAGAACTACATCTGGCTCAACCTCTTCGCACACTTCTAGAGCTTTTGACGCATCAGTAAGTCTCCCAACGAGTGTAATATCCTTTTCACAGCTAATAACACTTGTAAATGAGTCTAAAATTGATTGGTGGTCATCAATTAGTAATACTTTAATCATAATTATCCTTTGCAACACTCACATCAATAGAAATATGTGGCTCACTAATAATATATATCTTTCCACCAAAATTTTCAACCCTTTCCCTAATACCTAATAGCCCACTTCCTTCAATGATTTTTTTCTTAGGTGGTTTTCCATTATTAGTAATTTTTATAGTCCATTCTTTTTTCTTTTCTTTGAGGGTTACAGTAACTACGCTTGCATTAGCATGCCGAATTGCATTAGTTGTTGCCTCACGTATTATTCCTAAAAATAAAAAGCAAACCTCTTTATTGCTAGGAAACAGTCCTTGTTCTTCAATAATTATTCCTACTCGTTCAAAGTATGATTTAAGCTCAAAATAACTTAACTCAAATGGGGATGTGTCATTTTCTTTAATGTTAGCTACCATGTTTTGAAGAATGGGAATTATGGTGCTATAGTCTGCCTTTTCTGGAGTTTGTAACAATCTTTGAATAGCTGTCAATCGTTGCCCCATTACATCATGCACTTGCGAGCGAAGCCTTGCGTATTCTTGTTCTTTTTTTAGAGCAATACTATTTTCTGATAATTGCCTAATTTGCTCCTCTTGTAAAATAAGCTCTTGCTCATCCTTCATTAGAGTAGTAATATTGTTATCAACTTCCGTAATATCGCTCGCAATTAATTCAATGTATTCCTTGTTGTTCAGAGTAAAAAAACTTCTTGAAAACCTCCATGCTACGTTACTGCAGCGAAAAATAAGGTCATCATGAACCTTATATCGTGTGCAATGTTCTATGCTCTTTTCGCTTAATTCTGTCCAAAAGAGAGTACCGTTTTTGTATTCAAAATTTAATAATGAAAACATGAGTTCTCGCATTTTTTTGTTTGTGAGATAAATATATCCTTGGGTGTCATAAAACATAATGCCACTGGGAAGATTATCTAACCCTTCTTTAATTGACAATGCGGTTATGTTATTTTTTCGCTCGTAAATCTCTATTAGCACCCCTTGCACGGTACGTATAGTAACAAGTATTAAAAAGAAAATGTAGCAAAAAAGGTATGTGCCATATGGTGCATGTGAGATAAGGGGTAGCGTAAGAAACACTGCAAGCACTACGAATAAATAATGCTTCCCTTTTTTTACATATAGTGCTAAAAAGGCTAAAATCATTGGTACCGCTATAATATAAAGTGCCAAATTATAATTGCTAACATCAATTGCACCTCCTCTTCGGTTGAAGAGTGCAGAAATTGGCATGGTGGCGAGTATTGCTATGTATGCGAGAAGGGTGCATTCTCCCAAAATGCTCCAAAATTTCTTTTTTAAATTAGCAGAAAGAATAAGCGCCACATACGTGGTTTGGAAGTATACTAACAGCAAAAAAAACACTAATAAGGAATAAAGAAGTGTATCACTGAGGAAATAAAATGCTAACATATAATTTTCTCTCCTCGTTGCAATGAAAGTAAAAAAGAGTTTGTATCATCCCATGGTTTAATTTCAAATGTACCACCTACGATTTTTGCTTTTTGGTTTAACACTTTTTGTTTTATTGTGTGCGAAATATCTTTATCTGTAATAAGTGAAAATACTAAATTATCTTTATCGCAGTATAATTGTGCAAGAATAGTGTTACAGTGTAAATTAGTGGCTTCTTCAAGAATTAAGCGAAAAAATTCATACATTAAGAGCCCATGTGAAGAGGGTATTTCACCTTCTATATCTGTTCCTAATGTAATTTGCAATTCTGCTCCAATACTAAAGTCTCTCATTTCGTTTATATATGATAAAAAGTCATATACAGTCATCCACGGTGTATGTAATGAGTTAATCTTTAAAAGGCACTCCCTCTTTATTCCACATGCAATAATATTTATATTGGAAATGATTGGTGCTGTGTTAGTGCTATCCTTCATTGATTCCAATAAATTAGAGATTTTTTTTGTATCGCGCTTTAAAGTTTTATCAATGCTTTTATACACTTCCTTTTGAACTGAAAGTGCTGCAAGGTCTGCATCTATTTTTGTCTTTTCTTTTAATAAGAGGTTGTTGTCTTTGAGAAGCTGATTTTTAATAGCGAGGTCATTTTTTGTGTTATTGAGTAAAGCATAGTTTTCATAAAATAAAAAACTTCCACCTGCAATTGCACTTTTTCGTAATTCATAGTTGGTGTCTATGATTCTATCATTGTCAGAACGAAGCACAAGAGTATCTTCTATGTCATGTATCTCCATCCATAGGCTTGATTTTGAAAACAATCTTTTATAGCCCCTATTAATTGGAAAAAGCCTACTTTGGATGCAAGCTTCAGTAAACAATAATAGAGCAATGCCTGTAGCATACCCAACTTCAAAGTCTCTTGCGATAGGTACTCTGAGTATAACCCCAATAGTATATAATAGCGTAATAATACTTGCAAGAATTGGTAGTACAAATGCCCATTTTCTTGGGTTTTGAAATGCCTTTATTATTAATAGTACTAAGGCAAAGGCTATGCTACCGTAGATCCAAGACATTACAACATAGTAGCCCCAATTGTAATAAAAGTATGTATGATAGTAGTCATACACTTCAAACACTTGTTGATGAAAGTTGTTTGTTGCAACAAAAATAATTGGAAGAAACGAAAGAACAAAGTAAATTTTATAGGCTAACGGAACTTCTTTTTTGCCTTGTTTTCCTGTAACTACGGCAACATAGACAAAAAATACTGGAATTAAAACAAAAGAAAAATAAAAAGCATACCATAAAAACGTTTCTATGGTAGGGTTTCCAGATACAATTGATTTAATGTGCTGCGTTGTTGCAAGTAATAGTTCTAACACGCACATAATAATAAGTGAGTTTCGGATATTTTTTTGTGTTACTCTTTGCAAAATAGAAATGAGGTATAGTATTACAGCAATTATGCAAATAATATATCCTGTTGTTCTTTCTTTTGTGTTAGCAAATCCGTATCGCTTAACATCAAATGAATCACGCCTCGTAATAGAGTCTATTGTGACAACGGCGCTATTATACTCAGTGTAATTGTCAACAATCTCTGCACTTGAATATAACTCTTTTGGAGGATATGAAGCGTTTGCGCTACCATCCAATAAGCGAAAATCTTTACTAATTAATGCTTTATCGAGTTCTGTCTTGTTTATGCTAATAGTATCTTTGTGCAAGATGCCCATAACAAAACTGAGTGTCCCTTCTCTTGGAAATATTATTTCTAAATTTCGTCCTTCTTGTATAAGGCGCACCGCATCTGAATCATACATAACAGAGATTGGTTTTGTAGTATCGTTTGTGAAAAAACGCCCGCTTTCGTTGACTTTTCGAAAATCTTGTGCAATTGATGCTATATCATAAGTACCATATAGTGCTTTTGCCATTGCTGTTACAATATGATAGTTTTCTGGGGTGTTCCATACCATTTCTCCAATAGCTTTTCCAAAAGAAAAACTTATGGGGGAAGTGCTGTTTAAGAGGTCTTTCCACCCTGTTACTGCTTCTAAGGTTTGACTTCTATCAATAGCAATAATAACTGTTTCCACAAAATGCGGAGTAAAGGAGTAGTCAGGGTGAATATTTGCAAGTGGTACCGCTGCAGTTGCATATGTGGCTACATTTTTACCATCTTCAAAAACACGTAAACTATTTGAAAAATTGCACTCAATAATGGCAAGGTGAGGGGAGGATTCCTTTAGTGAGCGGGTATAGGCAGGTTTTGTATTTGCAACAATAATAGAGGTATTTTCATTTGTAAATAGTGGCGGTAACATACACAGGAGAAAAAGAGAAGCTATTGCTTTTATAATCTTGTTTTTACACATACTACACCACTTTTATCTATGCTTTAATTATATCGTAGAATAAGAGTTTTTTCAATTAAATTATTGTTAAAGAGATGTTTTTATACTTTATAAAAAAAGTGCTGCTACAGGGGCCCCATTTTACAAAAAAGCTTTACCTCGAGCGTGGCCATGAAGCCTTTTCACGCAACTAGGATTTCTGCACTGTGGCCGCAGTGAGGTTTTATTTGTTACTTGGGTACTTATTTTTTCAATAAGGGCTTTGAATATTTTCACACGACAGCCCCTTGCAGCTCTTTATGTATGCATTAATATCCAAAAGCCTCATTTAAAATGAGTACATGCATTCTATCTTTGTTGCCTTGGCTTGTGATGGTTGTAAAAGCTCTGCAAATTTTTTCTGGACTTTTACAGTCCATGCATTGCCCTGTAGTTGCACAGGGGGTTTTTCGCTCTAATCGTTTTGCATTTGCAGGAGCTGCCATTTCCCTGTTTCTCTGTATTGCATCATCCAATGTTTTTACAATTTTATTTACACCACAAATAATAATTACTTTATCAGGTCCGTAAATCATTGCAGCAACCCTGTTGCCATTACCATCTACATTGTAAATTTCGCCTTTTTCAGTTAGCGCATTTGTACTTGTAAAGTATGCATCTGCTGCAAAGGATTTTCGGTAAATATCTTTAATGTCGTCAGCACTTAAGCCGGGGACGCTCCTATCTAAAAAAGTGTATTCTCCACTTTTTAATAATTCCATTACACCAGACTCTGCTAATGTCATTGACCCACCGGCTCCTACCGTGCTTCCCTTTGGAACTAAATCTTTAATTTTTGAAATGAGGTCATCTTTACTTTTTATAAAATAGCCATTGATGTTATTTTCTGACAATGCTTTTATTGTTCTTTCAATTTTTGCCACATTTACAAAACTGGTATTTTTATCCATATGCTTGCTCCTTATTTTTTTGTCTCTACTGTATTGTAAGTTTTGTAATAAGTTTGGTCAAGTCTACTTTCCAAGCGTTGAAATTGCTTGTACGGGGCAATGTATGTAACAGTCTCCACAAACATCACAGCGACTTCTATCTATTTCATACTTTTCTTTTGCTTTGTGTGCCGCACTAAAAGAGCATACCTTTTCACATTTCCCGCATGATATACATGTTTCTTTACTTATTTCTAAGCCGAGAATAGGCTCTTTCATGCCACCATACGAAAAAGTAATGCGCTCAAGTTTATGGTCGCGATTACTTTTTTCAAAGTCGTAGTCGAACACATCGCCCCTTGCTCTGTATAAGCAAAAAATAACCATGGCAGGATATTTTTCTTGGTCCTTAATGCAATAATCAAAAAGGGGATTGTTTTTTGCTTTAATGTCGTCCATAGAAACTTCTTTTACATCCCCAGAAATACGTATGGCATACCCTGGCTTAAAGGCGTACTCCCCGTTATCGGCATGTTCTATTTGAGTATCTGCGCAAAGTCCACTTACGGCAACCTTGCCCGTTTCTTTTAGTTGTTTATAGAATGGCTTTGTATGCATGGTCATAAAATATATACCATCCTCATCCCACGCTCTAAAGTGTGCCATTCTTGCTTGCGGATAATCGCCATCAATAGTTGAAAAACTTACCGTTCCAATTTTGTCAAAGTGCTCAAAAATTTCTTTAATTGTCATTGTTTGCCTCCTAAAAATACTTGACTTTTTTGTCTTTCGGTTATATTATCATACTATAGCCCATTATGTAAAGTAAGTACTATATTGTCATATAGTTACTTTCAGATACTGAAGGATGTAGCATGCCAAAAAAAGATTTATCACCTTGTCCTGTAGAAACAACCATTATGCTCATTGGCGACAAATGGAAGGTACTCATTTTGCGAGAATTAATGGACGGTACAAAACGTTTTGGAGAAATAAAAAAAGCAGTAAGCCTTGTAAATGTTGTGTCCCAAAAAGTTCTCACAACTCAACTTCGCTCTATGGAAGAAGATGGACTTGTGATGCGAAAAGTATACGCGCAAATTCCCCCCAAGGTTGAATATACTCTAACGGAAACTGGTTACAGCTTAAGGCCGGTATTAGACGCAATGGCTGAGTGGGGCTGTAAGTATAAAGGGAATAATTAGTAATTACGAGTTACCAATTACTAATGTGACGGGTATAGCGAAGAAGCAGGGGAGGAACCACAGATTACACAGATTTGTGGGATTTCTACTCTTTCGTATTTAAAATTATAACGCACTACCACTTACATGAGAATAACAACATATTTTTGTGGTACTTAAGAATTTTAGATTTTAGCAGAGATGTCGATAAAGTTTAAAAAATAAAAATCTGCGTAATCTGTGTAATCTTGGCTCGACACACAGGTCGAGCCCTACATGTGTCGTAAGGTGGCAACCTATGTGTTGCCACCAATCCTAGTGGTAAATGTAAAAAGTCCGTAAAAAACCGTGCTATTTGCGAAAATTGCAAACTTTTTTATAAAAAGGCTTGATTAAAGTTTGGTAAACTGATATATTCATATAACAATTAGTATTGTGTGTTATAGAGCCGTACTTGGGAATTATTATGTTAAATGCATGAGGTTTTTGGACAAGGTACGAGATACCTTGAGGATGTTTGGTAAACGGCTAAACGACATGCTTTAACAAAATGATAAGGAACAAATATGGAATCTATCTCATTTGCCGACCTAGGTCTCGGCGAAAAGGCTTTGGCTGCAGTAGAAGCTAAAGGTTTTGAAACACCTTCTCCAATACAGGTGTTAGCTATCCCACGTTTATTAAGTGGCGAAGCAAATATTATTGCAAAGGCAAGAACAGGTACTGGTAAAACAGCTGCCTTTGGTCTTCCACTTGTAGAAAAAATCACCGAAAAAAAAGATCACCCTCAAGCACTTATTTTAGCCCCGACTCGCGAACTTGCATTACAAGTGTGTAAAGAAATCGAAAGTTTTTCAACTTCCTCTTTTCCGAGAATGGCAG